>JBLHGU010000215.1:0-8822 GCA_047615875.1 Parasphingorhabdus sp. | reverse complement strand
CTTTAGGAAATATCACCAAATTAAATGAGGCAAACGGAGCACTGAAGGCACTCCCTTCTATCCGGAAAAAACAATGGTTAAATCACATTAGGACGTGTGCTACTAACCTATTCAAACATAATGCTACAACTGGATTTAGTACGCCAGCCTAGCCGTACACATGTTAAACGCTATGGTTTGGTAAGTCCTATAATATAGTTCGATACTCTCAAATTAGTAACCCATAACCGATGATTTAGAGATGAATATTTACAAGGGTCAGCGGTTTTCTCCCCGTATTGTCAGTAATAACATTAGTCCTAGTTTCGTTTCAACTTAAGCTACCACAGTATTGTAAATCTACTCACACCAACCAATAGGTTCTAGATAGGGAAGTAAAAGCTACAAACTTACCAACAGGAAATACGGGCACAGTATGCTTATTAAAATTACGGAGAAATTAAAATAAGCATACTGTCCTGAATGGCACTAAGTTAAGCCCCTTTAGCGTAGCAAAATAGGTGAAAGAAACGGGCATAAATGAGACGAAAGGGCATGAGAAATCCCAACTTATATCTACCCAGTTTTCACCTGGCAACTCTGCTTGGAAGACCCCGGTCAGAGGAAATGCCGGCTTATATTTCCAACGTTGGGATGTTGAGCTGTTCTTTCGAGATATCAAAACGACGATGGGAATGGACATTCTGCGCTGCAAATCACCCGGTATGGTTCGTAAAGTATTGTTGATGCATTTTATCGTTTACAACTGCTTACAACTGCTCACGTTAAAAGCAGCGGATAATGCTAATCTGCCGGTTAGAATGATTAGTTTCAAGACTTCAATTCAGGCATTACGTCAATGGGAACCTCTACTAAAGTCGGAGATGAATAGCCAGGAGCCGGCGCGGTTATTGTCTCTGCTTTGTGACAGCATTGCCTCGAGCGTCATACAGGCGTGGCCGGGGCAGAGAGCCTAGATGTGCAAAACGACGCCCCCAAAGCTATCAACGCATAATCCAACCAAGGCACGTAATGCAGGAAACTTTGCGTCGAAGCAAATACTTTACTGAACAGGCTTGACTTAATGCTATTCTATAATGTCCCTGAAAATATGCGAGTAGCAACGACAATCGAAGAATAGATCATAGGAAATAAGCAATGACAAATCATGAACCCTTTCCACAAAAAGAGTTGACTGATCGATTAGAGGCCGTCCGGGCTCAGATGCTTGAACATCAACTTGACGGTTTGATCGTGACAATACCGGAAAACATATATTATTTAACTGGGCTCGATCACTGGGGCTTCTTCGCCTGCCATATTTTGATTGTACCTCTGAACGGAGGTCTCGTTATCGCCGCTCGGGCAATGGAAGGGCCAACCGTATCTAATCAGGTACGCAATGCGCGTTTTATGGGGCATTCAGATACCGAGGATGCGGGCAAATTCTTCGCCTCAACAATTAAGAACGAAGGTCTTGGAGGCGCGCGTTTAGGTATTGAAAAAAAGAGTTTGTTTTTGACCGCTTATATTGCTGAAAAACTAACTGAAAATCTGCCGGATGTTGAATGGTCGGAATCTTCGTCACTGATTCACGGATTGCGTTTGATCCAGTCACCTTTAGAGCAAAGCTATACCCGGCGTGCGGCAGAAGCAGCCGATTTAGGCACACTGGCCGCTATTGATGCACTACACGCTGGTGTCAGTGACTATGAGATTGCCGCAGAGTGCCATCGAGCAATGATTCTAGCGGGTAGTGAGTATCCCGGATTTGGGCCTTTTATTCGCTCCACTCACCGCAGACCGGGTGATGAGCACACGACCTGGCGTGGAGATGTTTTTGAGAACGGTGAGCCGATTCTACTTGAGATCGGCGCTGCATATCGCAAATACCAGGCGCCTATGGGTCGATTGGTTTATGTGGGAGCCGCGCCCGCCATGGCGGAAGAAGCTGCTGACTTATCGATTCGAGGAATGCAGGCCATTGCCAATGCCATTCAACCAGGAGCCACCCTAGGCGAGGTTTATGATGCGTGGCATGCCATCGCTGAAGATGCCGGGCTCGACGACTACCACCGCCATCACTGCGGGTACTTAGTGGGCATAGGATTCCCTCCTAGTTGGACAGGAGGCAGTGCGGTAACCGGGATTCGTCGTGATGGAGATATGATTCTGCGTACCGGAATGGCTTTCCACCTACATTCCTGGTTCACGGAAACTGGACGTGGAGATTATTTTATTTCCAATACGGCTTTATTAACTGAGGCAGGTTGTGAAATTCTAACAAAACAAACTCCAGAAACTTTACAAGTTCGTTAAGTAGTGACAAAGGATTGCGGAACCGGCAATCCACATAGGCTACTCTCTGCCTCAGCAACGAATTTTGTAAGCAGGGTAAAGTCACAATCGTTTTTTGTGAATTCGGTATCTGGGAACAGTGATTCTAAATATCGGTTAGCACCTTACGTCCTGGTTGCATTCAGCGCAACGATCTATGTGTAAGTTTTATTAGTCGACTCAGAAATGAAGAGCAACCTAATAGTATCCTGTTCGAGAAAGTCGTGAGATTAACTCTACCTTTTTCACTTCTCTACATGCATCAAGGTACTCCGCACAGTCAACTGTGAGAATCAGCATCAACTTGTTTAGTTATCTTGTGCTCCTCCTCTGTGTCGCCCTTTTTCCAATAACTGGAAATATAAATATGTGATTTTTCTATACCACGCTCTACTTTTAAATAGCTTCGAATCTTCTTCATCGTCTTAAACTCGCAAGCCACCCATGCGGCAACCTTGCCGGCTGCCCATTCTGCTTGTTCAATCGCATGATATAAAGGCGAGGCTTCAGAACCAGGGGCATCGTTAACTACCCATGTAATCTCAACGTTGTCAGGTTTTCGTAATGCTTGTTTATCGTCCTCACTCAAAATTTCGATAAACACGCTGCCGCGCGCTGTCTTGGGCAAGGTTTTCAGGCTGACTGTCATTGCAGGCAAGGCCGTCATATCCGCGGCTAGTAAAAAATACTTCGCGTTTAGATTTATATGAGAAACGAGCCCTGGGCCAAACAATGAGATAGTGTCGCCCAACTTTACGGAGCGCGACCAGGGCGCTGCGATGCCATGCGATGAACCATCCTTGCTACTATGTAGCATAAAATCTATATCGATTTCATTCGGCGTCTGGCGCTGCTGGGCGATGGTGTAAGTCCGCATCACAGGTTTTTCAAATGTGCTTTGTTCGAACAACAGCTTTATATGCGCACCTTCTGAGCTAGTGGGAAAATTCGCTAACGCATCCCCGTGCAACGTTATCCTACGCATATTCGGAGTAAGAGAGTGAGCAGACTTAACTGTCAGCAATCTGGGTGCGCGCTTAGCTCTGGTGTTCTTCAATTTATCAATTATGCCCATATATCTATTAGAATTTACCTGAATTGTATTATTGATTAAGCGATAGAACTTGTTCCGTTAGATTTCAATGCGCAACTACCTTCCCCTCCAACACACGATAAACATCAAACAGTGTTAATTTAAGCCGAATTATTTTAGAAAAACAAGCGCTGGATATTGCCTTTAATAAGATGCCTGGGTATGAAATATTCCAATTATTTTTGCCAGGAACAATTCGCTCAAACACATGAAAGAAAATCTTGCAATTTTAAGTAGGTTTATTGTTCTCGGAATTGGTAGAATTTCTATTCACTTGTAACGATTCATTATAATTGGCAATAGAGTTTGCTGAGAATACCTATGAACGAAGATGTTTTTAAAAATTCGAAGCTTGTAGCGGGTCTAAACTCTGCACAGATCTCACAGTTCTTCGCGGCAGGAAATGTGGAACATCGGTCAAACAAAGATATTTTGATCGAAGAGGAGGATCCTCTAGAGAACCTCTACGTGATTCTTGATGGCGAAGTGGAAGTGTATCTACCAGCCGGGTTTGATCGACTCACTGAAGTCTCACTTGCTATTTTGGGCAAGGGGGATTGTTCTGGAGAATATGCATTTGCGGACCAACAGCCTGCCTCTGCCACTGTCAGAAGTTTGTCGGACTTTCAATTGTTTGTGATCGGCTATAATAAGTTGTCTAATTATCTAAGTACTCACCAAGATGCTGGCTGCGTAGTTTATAAGAACTTATTGACTTTATTGGTTCGTCGGTTAAGGAGCGCTAATGCCGAACTGGATTTGTTTCGTTTCTCTTTTGACGCTAGTTAAGAAGAATCACACCAGAGTGAAAAGGGTTTCGTCTGGTTAAATCTATTGAAACAAGAGGCCGGGCACTGTTTTCCAGGCACAGTGAATGAATAATATCCAAATTGATAGCAGTTGCCGGAACACCTGGTAAAACATCGGCGGCACTGCTACCGGTACGGAAACTATTGAGAGACTGGTGCCGGTACATTGATTTTAGCGGGCGGGCATCTGTTTGACACTTATCTGCGCTAACACGAAATTAATATCACTACTAACGAATGCTACGGTTTAAGTTGTTTTTCGATTGCACCTTCCAATGTCACCGCAGTGTGACATCGGCTAATAATTTCGGATGTTGAGATTTCATGGGTGTATGGAACCAGTCGAAGAATCTTTAATCCTGCAGGAACCTTAAAATAGGCTTCAATTTGTGCTTCGGTATAGGTGTCTCCAGCGACGACGATGTCGATCTGATTGTTGATAATCTACTCATGATTAACATCCGGTGGCGCCGAAGGAATTAGCTGGTGAACATATTTACATGCTGTAACTACTTCTGTTCGCTCAGCTAGTGTCAGAATCGGTTTGCGTTTGTACCGCTCCACATCCCGGTCTGAACAGAGTCCCACAATCAGCTGATCTCCATATGCCAGGGCTGCCTTTAGAAATCGAACATGACCAAAGTGAAAAAGGTCGGCAGTAATAACACAATATACGCGTACGGGTTTGCTCATCGGAAATCAACTAATAGCCGTTGTGTCATCAAATTTCCCGAAATCGGCAAAAAGCGGATTGGATAACATGCTTACTTCCGAGGACTTGAGATTGGGATGCCATAAATCGATAATCAAAACAGTTCGTGGCAAATTTCCGCTGTGATTTACATGATGCAAATAAGCATCATCGAAGAACATGCTCTGATTCTGAACCCAGTTTCTAGAGATTCCACCGACGGTTATGCAGGTGGACTCTTGCTCAGGAATCTCCAACCCTAGATGACAACGCAGGCGTAAATTGGATGCTCCATAGTGTGGCGTTATATTGGAACCGGGTGCGAGTTCGGAATAGTAGACAAACCCGAAATGCGTATTAACATTTAAGTTGTCGATGATTTTTGAACTTTCCGGGCACAAATCGCAGATTGCAGAATTTCGCCCACGAACATCGTAGAGATAGACCCCAGACCAGGTTCCGTCATTGGTGAATTGAGGGATCCGCTTTCCAGATTCGTCAAATTGTTGTCCCTGAATTGCCGGGTGATATATTTTTTCAGAGTGCCTACACTGATCCCTGCTATCCGAAACGACGCTCTGTTACAGCTAAATTACGCGATCGATATAGTTGTTATGAAGAAATCAAAGAGAAACGCAATCTGAAATGGCAAATGGGGCTACAGGTAGATATTTCTATTTACGATCGGTTTACGGGTCCGGTATATAAACGAGTGTACAACACATCGTTTTTTTGCGAGTTGCGGCGCATTATGCGTAGAACTCACAAGCAATTTTTTCCTACAACACCTTTAAGGTCAAGGTGGTGGTGTCATAATCCCGCTAACGACTGGGACCGCGCCTCGACCTATGAAGATATTTTCCCGCTGATCGATGTGGAGTTTGAGGGGGTAGCGGTTAAGGTGCCAAACAATTGGGAGGGATATCTTTGCAGCGTGTATGGTAACTACAATGAACTAATCCCTGAGAACCAACGAGTACCACTGATGGGGCGAGCATCCGCATTTAACTGTTGTGAACATCCCGAATCGCGCAAATGGTCGAATGAATAAATCTGCATTTAGCCAGATTAATGTGGGCTTCGTTTCCCCAGATTGAACCGTAAAAGTACTTTCTAAACCAGTTTGTGCATATCTTGCAGACGGGTATTGCCGATCTTGATTAAGATGTTGCGTCGTAATTTGCGCATGCCACCGAGCCAACGATCGTAATTGGCGGTTTTGAATTTTATGAACCCCTCGACCTCTGGGTGTGGGAGGATCAGAAAATTTTCAGAATCAATTCCACGAACGACACTGTCGGCCACCTGTACTGGACTGATCACACCGTCATATTGACCAATGCCTTCGCCCTCAGCATAACCCAACATCGGGGTGGCTACGTATTGGGGGCAGATAACCGACACTTTGATGCCTTCATCTGCGTGGGTGATGGATAACGATTCCGCAAATCCAATAGCAGCATGTTTTGATGCAGAATAAGCCGCATCCCCAATTTGACTTAACAGGCCAGCTGCTGATGCCATTTGCACGAAGTAACCTTCACCGCGTTCAATCATTGATGGCAACACCGCTCGGGCGGCGTAGACGTGAGCCATGACATGGAGATCCCAGCAGGCTTGCCAGTCTGCATTGCTGGCGGAGGCTGAATTCCCGGGTTCGCCCGTACAGATACCAGCATTGGAGCAGAATAGATCGATGGGTCCGACTTGTTGTTCAGTGGCAGCAACTACTTGTTGAATATGAATCTCCTTTGATACGTCGCAAGTCATGGCAATACCGTCAATTTCCTTTGCAGTAGCTTCGGCTTCTTCGGTTAATAAATCGGTAACCACAACCCGAGCACCTTCGCGGGCAAAAGCTGCACAGAGTGCCTTGCCAATACCACGAGCACCGCCGGTGACAACTATGGTCTTGTCTTTCAGTTTCATACTGTTGTTCCTGTAAGTTAGTGCAATGGCCGGGACTGACAGGCGTCTTGCAGAAAGCGATCTCGTATCACAAATTTCTGAATTTTGCGCGAGCCGGTCATGGAGAATTCTTTTACGTGGCACCAGATGGTTGGAGTTTTTTGTGATGACAAATGTCGCCTGCAATAATCATGTAAATTATTCGTCTCAATGGGCTGATTATTTTCTGTGCAAGCAACACATGCTACCACCTCACCTCATTTTTTATCAGGTATACCGACTACGGCAATTTCTGCAATCAACGTATCTTCCAGTAATGTGTTTTCAATTTCGGCGGGAAATATGTTCTCACCGCCATGAATAATCATATCTTTTACTCGGCCAGTTATTCCAAGGTGGCCCCATGTATCAATGCTGCCGAGGTCTCCGATATGCAACCAGCCATCCTCATCGATGGCGTCTGATTCCTGAGTAGCGAGCCAACCGAACAAGAAACGGCCTACATGGAGTGGTTCAGTGGGACTGTTGCTGATGAAGATGTAGGCCTGTGTGAACGTGTGCAGCGTGGCCTCAGATCACGTGGCTATCAACAGGGACGCTTCGTTGTCGATCGCGGCCGGGTAGAGTGCTCAGAGCATCATGTGCATTGGTATCAGGCGATGGTGGGAAATTCATTTTAAGCAAGAAAATTTCCTATTGCTTACTGATTCAATTAGGCCGCAGGGCGTCAAAGCTTTCCTGAATTTCCTTATCCGCACAATCAAGGGGTACTCTTTGTCCTCCCATTAAAGCACCAGCATAGGATGGCTCAATTATTTTTGCGTTGCCGGAAGGTAACTCGATTGATATTGGCCTGTTAGTTTTAGTACTCCATTTAGTATTTGACTTAAATTCAAACAGGCCAGCTGCCCCCTGTCTGAATATTGGTTGATCTGTGGGAGCCGGGGATAAAAAATCAAACCATTTGTCGTTATCGTCCTTTTTGGCAGTATCTTCTGCAATTTTCCACCAGGTGCTAGAAAAACGGTCGCCGAAAAAATCCATGCCAATAAATTTCTTCCGCTTGCTTAGAAATTTTTCACCAAACAGTGCTTTGCCCTCCTGATCATCATCACCGGTTAATGTGATCCATTTTCCTGCTGTTCCATGGCGGTTTCGGAATGCCAGCCTGTTTTGATAACGTCCTTTTGTAATGATGATTTTGTCGCCAGCCACACTTCGATTAATAGCCTCCTGAACACTTTCACCATCTCCGGCCTTGATTCCCATGTCGAGCTGAGTCCTATTTGTCGTTTTGCCTATTGATATAAGTTACCCTTAGTGAGGCAATATTACAAATCGCCTTGAAGCTATCTTCTATTAAACTTTAATCCTATGTTGCCTGTTATCATCCGGGTGAAAGCATATCTAGGTATCCAATGCCCAATCGTTCTGGATTATGATTGCTGATTTAAAAATAAAATCTGTTAAATAGAACAAAATTATTAATGAAAATACTGTTCACTATAATCCTAACTATTTGGTATAGCGCATTGACTCAAGCCAATAATGTTCCTGTCACGTCCAGTGAATACAAGCTTATGTTGAAGCCAGAGTTATTCTCAAGAGTCAATGAATCTGTGCAGGTTGATAAGTTTCTCCATGTTCTGAAGATGGAAATTGAAACGGCAACCAATAGAACCATTGATGGAGTAATGAGCCTGAAAAAAGATCGATTGGTTACTTTCTATGATGTCCCTCAAATCTGTAAGCTTAAAAATAGGCGTTATTCATTCAGGGCCAGAGTGGATAGCGATGGAGATTCTGAAGTTACCTTAAAATTTCGAAGTTTAGACAGGGCAAAGTCAAGTGCTGCGGATGTATCTTCAGAAAAAAAGACAGATACTAAACTGGAGGCGGACATTGGCGTCGTAGAAGGGAACGATTTTAAAGTTGTTTATAGCCACTCCAATAGCATTTCGAGTAAACGCAATATCAACAAGATGAAAGATATAAACGTTCTATT
>JBLHGU010000214.1:0-8966 GCA_047615875.1 Parasphingorhabdus sp. | reverse complement strand
AGGTCTTTTGCAAGGGATTAAGGGTCAGTACCTAATGCTGGATGGTGGTGTAATTAATATCAGAAAGTATGGTGGCTATGAGGTTTCTATCGAATCTGCCTGATTTTTAGAGTCGTCGACAATGATGTTGATAGATGGCAATGCAGCGGTTCCAGACTTCAGAGCCTTTGTCCAGGTCGATCAGGTGTGATACTAGTTGCGCGCTGAAGTCTTCGCTGCTTTCTTTTGGTAAGAGCGAGGGCAGATGGTCGACAGCGATAATATCCAGGGCCGGATCGGTATCATTGACGCGCAAAACAGGCTGCTCAAAATCTGTGATCCGATTGTAGATCGGCAAAGGGTTGCCTGGATTATTTGGATCGCAGCTAACATCACCAATTACCTGTAATTTTCGGGACTCTGAATCGAGTAAATCGCGGTTTATGAATGGCGCAACATCCTCACCCAGTAAAACACTATTGACGAGGATGTCGTATTGCAAGATTGATGCAAACGGCCCACCTGTTGAAGTTTCCGTTTGATCCCAACCATCAGGTTCTATGCCTAGTTGCCTACAAAGGTCCATGGCTCCCCGACCACACCTGCCAAGACTGCCGATAACAAGAACTCGGGGATTATTCAAACCTTGTGAACGTGCCGTAAGCGACTGGATTAACGAAGATTGATTGGAGTATGGACGTTCAGCGGACAACTGGAATTGGTCGCCCTTAGCCTGTCGACCAAGCCATTGTTTTATCGCTAGGGCAGCACCTGCGAAGCCTGCCCAATATCCAAAGGCTGATACCCGTCTGCCGTTGTTGTCTGTCAGGTACTCAAGATCCAGCAGCATCCCCCCGCCATCGCGAAATCGAGAAAGTTGCTGATGCCAATCATCTTGATCTTTATAAAGATGGCCAAACATAATGTGTTTATGGCCGAGCATAGTTTCATCGTCAGGCAACTCTTTAATGCCGAGTATGAAGCACTCAGCGTCAGCATTAGGCCAACTACCCGCTGGTGCTAATTTACATCCAGCATCTGTAAAGAATGAGTCAGCGAAAATTCGTTGTGTACTTTTCTCTACAGTTATCTGAAAGCCTAACTCCAGTAGTTGCCGTGCATGGGCAGGGGTTAGCGGAGTCCGGTGTTCGTTAGCCTTTGTCTCCGCTCGTAGCCAGAGATGTGTCATTCGATGCGGATTCGGCCGATGGTTGTTATGGTTTGAGTTTGATAGTCGTGTAATTTAGCGAAGCCTGTGGGGGTGCCCAGGTAGCCATCGACTCTATCTAGATTGTCGGAAAGGATGTCGGAGGGAGAGAAATTTTCATTATCGAAGCGTGGATCAGGACCACCGTGAGTATGATAACTGGCCGTAGCGCGGGTTCCACGAGGTACGCTAGTCTCTGGCGCTCCAATGGCAACGCTGGCGACGCTGCCTGCAATCGGATTGGTTGAGCCAAAACTACCATTACCTACCTGATATATCCAGCCACCATGCTCGCGATTTTGACGAACCGATAGAGGGTTAATTTTATTCAATGTGGCCAGACCAGCACTATTCTGACTGTCGAAACGAGGCGAGTTGTCTTGATTGCTGCTGCCAGAGCTACCTGCCGCCCCGGCGGCTACGACTAACCCGGCTAATACACCTAGACCATTACGACGTTTTTTAGGTTGTTCGGGTTGTTCTTCGGTAGTGGTTGTTTCACTTGCATGAAGTAGTGGTGCTAGCCGACCCAGAGTGCCACCGAAACGAAACATTAATCGATTTTCGTCAGCATCGCTAAATAACGTGTTACGTCCGGATTCAAATTCAAATCCCATCCAACGTTGTTTTGGCGAGTCGAAGGTGAAGGATAAACGACGAAATCGTGCACCTGCTTGCTGATTGATTTGTTGAAAGGATGTGGTTGCCTGGCCTCTGCTAAAATTTAAATCGAAGCCCCGTGCAGCTAAATCAGAACCTCGATACACAGTAAAAAATCCACCGCGTGCCTGTGGTGTATTAATTCCTGCATAGTGACTGTTTCGGATTTGTAAATCATCTGCTTTTATTCGTGCTGAGGCAAATTCAAATGAGGTGTTTGGGTTAGCCTGAAAGGACAGCGCTGCGCCATTGTAGTGAAACGCCTGTAAGTTTCCGCCATGAAAAAAGTACGGATCTATATTAGACAGGGAATTTTCCAGGCGGGTATATCCTTCACTGTTACCCGTGAAATAATTAACTGATAATTGTTTAATGCCGACGCCAATGTCGTAGCGTAAATCGTGATCCGATCTTGAAGAGCCCAGCGAGTAGTGTGTTTTATCGTAACTCTGGGAAAAGCTCATGCTCAATGCTTCTGACTGGGTGTTAGCCTGTTGTCGAGAGTTGGCCAGAAATCGAGAAATCTCCATACTCTGTTCCTGACCCTGCCATTGGAACAGGCTAAGTTGGCTATCTTCCGCCGCGTAAGATGTTAATGGCGATGCAGCCCAGGTGAGTAGTAGACTGGCAGCAATATAAGAGGTGCGTCGTGTAAGCATGACCTGGCTCCTTGCAAAAGTGGAAAGGTCTATTTAAGCCTGAATAATGGCCGCTGGCAAATGGAAAGTTCTATTTGCTCTCGATGAGGCGTAAACCCATAGGGGATAACCATCTGACAGAAAAATCACTATGCGGATGTTGATGACGAAATAATCTGCGGCGAGGATGACAGAGTTGATTCATTTCCAGGTGCTGGTGAAGTAGGAATTAAAAATGAGCAAAAAAGTGAAAGTGCTGCCAGTGCCGCACCACACAAGAATACCAGCATGGGCGAAACAATCCATAAAAGGCCTAATAATGCCGGTAAAACTACGGCGGCAATATGATTAATCGTGAAACCGACGCCAGCTGTACTTGCGATATCTGCGGGATCGGCGATCTTTTGAAAGTAAGTGCTGATAGCAATTGCCAGAGCGAAAAAGAAGTGGTCAATTATATATAGCCCGGCGGCCAGAGTAGCGTTAGTCACAAACGCATAAGCAGTAAAAACAACAATTAGGCCGCTATACTCAAAAATCAGGGCGCGACGTTCGCCAATCACACCAATCAGTCTGCCAATACGCCTGGCGAAAAATATGTTCAACACAGAGTTGATCAAAAATAATGCAGCGATGGAGGCCAGGCTGAAAGAAAATTTCTCCACCATCAAGAATCCTGCAAACACGACAAATATTTGCCTGCGGGCGCCGGACAAAAAAGTTAACAAGTAGTACAACCAATAGCGACGTCGTAACACCATGGTTTTGTGTTGTTCTACTTTTTGCGGAAATATCGGAAACGCCAGCCAACAGACCAGACCGATTATTATGCTGCCACCGCCGCCAATCATATAGATCCAGATATAGTCGAGCGCGAAGTACTCTGTGCCTAACCAGATCAAACCAAATGCCAGAATGCTGGTAAAGGAACCGACGGCAATTATCTTGCCCATTAACTCCGGCGTTTCTCGTTTGTCTACCCATTGCAGAGTAAGGGACGATTGTAGTGTTTCATAATAATGAAAGCCAACAGACATAATAACGGTGGTGATGTACAGCCCGAAGGCGGTTGGGAACCATCCTGTGATGACTGTGCCCACCCCCATAATCACAAGGGATAGGTAAGCAAGAGACTGTTCTTTAATTAATAATAAAATATAGATTACCGCGAAGGCCATAAAGCCTGGAATTTCACGCAGGCTTTGTAGAATGCCCATCTCAACGCCGGTGAAACTTGCTCGCTCAATGGCGAAATTGTTGATTAACGCAGACCAGGTTGAGAAACTTAAAGGTACTGCTGCGCACATCATAAGTATCAGAAAATCCGGTCTATTTCTCAATTTGACTAATAAATTATTCATTTGATTAACATCCCAAGGCGTGACCAGCGCATGTCTCTATTTCGATCCAGAGATAACCATATATGGTGGGCAATGCCAATGACATCCGAGGTGGGTACGTTCCCATAACGGCGCGAGTCCTGGCTATGATTGCGGTTGTCTCCCAGCACAAATACCTGTCCGGAAGGTACTTCATAACTTTTCCTGCCCTTTCTGTTTTTCGACCACTGGACATCATAGGCGCCTTTTCGAGCGCGCTCGGTAACACGGGTAAAACCATTTTCTAGTGTGGCTTCAGCCGTGGTGAGTTTTTTGCCATTTCTGAAAACAGACTGGCCCTGGACTTCAATTTTGTCTCCAGGTAGCCCGATAATTCGTTTAATAAATACCTGAGTACGGTTTTTTGGATAAAGAAACAGCGCAACATCACCGTGTCTAAGGGCTCTCTTGCAACCTTTGCAATTGACCTGCTTATCGGCAAAAATAAAGTCGCCCTGAAGGATGCCAGGTTTCATACTGCCAGATGGAATTCGAAATGGCTCCATTATATGGGTTCGAGTGTATCCACCAACGCCTTTGAAAACCGCAATATAGGCAAACAGAACCACTACAATGTAAACAGAGATAGTCTGCCAGGGCCTTAATTCATAGTCTTGATTTTTCCTGCTTAATAATACGGCATCAATTATGGATGCTAGCCAGATAAGTCCACATAACCCCAAAGACGCCGCAAAAACATAGAAAGCATACTTAGCCGGCACGGCCATTGTTGCCCAGCCCATAAATGCCATAAAACTGGCACAAAAAATCAGCAGTATGCAGAGAGCTCGATTCCATCTGCCATTGTAGAGTTGTCCAAAACCGGGCAGAATGAATGACATAAATGCAGCTAGAATAATGCTGCGACTTTGATCGTTTGTATCGTTCATAATTCTTGAGGTAGAGATCAGGTGTGTCGGTTTTTCAACAAATTAGTAGTCAAAATCAAACCATGAGAGTGGGAATGTTTATCACCTGTCTGGTTGACCTGGTACGACCAGAAGTCGGTTTTGCGTCACTGGAGTTGCTGCAAAAGGGTGGCTGTGAAGTCATTATACCTGAGGCACAGACCTGTTGTGGTCAACCTGCCTGGAATAGCGGTGACGCTGCAACAACACGGCCGATAGCAAAACAGGTTATTCAGACATTCGCTGAATTTGACTATGTCGTTGTTCCGTCCGGTTCTTGTGCTGGAATGATCAAAATCCATTACCCGGAGTTGTTTAAAGATGACCTTTTGTGGCAGCAGCAGGCATTGTCGCTGGCCGAAAAGACTTGGGAACTAACGAGCTTTCTCAGTGAGGTGCTCAGATTGCAACCAGTTAACAGAGCAGGCAGATCCACTGTGACTTATCACGACTCCTGTTCAGGACTACGTGAGTTAGGTGTTAAACAGCAACCTCGGGATTTATTGGAACGTATGGGTAGTTGTCAGCTGAACGAATTAACAGATGCAGAAGTTTGTTGCGGATTCGGTGGTACTTTTTGCGTCAAATATGGTGAGATTTCAGAACGCATTGTTGATGAAAAGATTTCCAATATAGAAAGTACCCGGGCAGAAGTTCTGCTGGGCGGTGATTTGGGTTGTTTGATGAATATTGCTGGACGTATGAAACGCAAGGGAGGAGCTGTCCGCGTATTTCATATTGCTGAGTTTCTCGCAGGTCATACAGCGGGCGATGGTATAGGTGAGCCCGTTGAGGACGAGTCATGACACCCTCAGGTGCAACATTTAAGCAGCGTAGCAAGACGGCGCTATTGGACGACGATCTTCGTGAAGCCATGGGGCGGGCCCGCGGTGGATTCGTTGAGCAACGTCGCCAAAGGTTTGAGGAATTGCCTGAATTTGAAAAGCTGCGTGATGCTGCCAATGAGATCCGCGAACATACCCTGAACCATCTCGACTTCTATCTTGAATTATACGAAGAGAGCGTGGTGCGAAACGGAGGCACGGTCCATTGGGCCAGTACTGCTGAGGAATTTAATCGAATCGTGCTGGAGATTTGCCAATCAGCCAACGCCAGGCTGGTGGCTAAAGGCAAGTCGATGATTACCGAAGAAACCGGTTTGAATGAAGTTCTTGAAGCCGCCGGGATCGAACGGATGGAGACAGATCTCGGTGAGTACATCATTCAACTCGCAGACGAGATGCCCAGTCATATTATCGCGCCTGCAGTACACAAAACTCGCCCGCAAATTACGCAATTGTTTCATGAACATCATCAGAAACACGGCATAAAATCGAGAACTGAAAACCGCGCAGATTTGGTAAAAGAGGCCCGTGAGGTATTGCGTGATACCTTTATTAATGCAGATGTGGGAATTACCGGAGCGAATTTTCTGATCGCTGATACCGGCTCCAATGTGTTGGTGACCAATGAGGGTAATGGCGACCTAACTAGCAACCTGCCCAGGGTTCACATCGTTACTGCAAGTATTGAGAAAGTGTTGCCTGGGTTAGAGGATCTTTCAGTATTTCTGCGACTATTGGCGCGCAGTGCTACCGGGCAGGAAATGTCTGCCTACACATCGCTTTATAGTGGACCAGCTCGACCCGACGATCGAGATGGCCCGGAGGAATACCACGTTGTTCTGCTGGATAACGGCCGTTCATCAATGTTGGGAGGTGAGTTCAGGGATATGTTGCGTTGTATACGCTGCGGCGCTTGCCTGAATCACTGTCCGGTTTATAGTTCAGTGGGTGGACATGCTTACGGCTGGGTTTATTCCGGGCCGATGGGATCTGTACTTACGCCTTTGTTCAATGGATTGGAAGAGAACTTTGATTTGCCCAATGCATGCACTTTGAATGGTCGGTGCAAAGAAGTTTGTCCTATGCGCATTCCATTGCCTGATATGTTGCGGCGATTGCGGGAAAAACAATTCGAAGCTCGCTTAACGCCCGGTCGACAACGGTTAGCGTTAAAAGTTTGGGGTTGGTTGGCCAGCCGCCCAAAGTTATATCATTTCGTTACCGGTGTTTCGACTCGAATACTCAGCTGGTTAGGGCGTCGTAAAGGACGAATAAATTACATACCTGGTGCCGGGGCGTGGACTCGTTATCGCGATCTGCCGGTTGCCAGTGGTGCGACATTTATGCAGCAATATAAAAGCAGAAAAGCTAATGAGTGACAAAGAGAAAGTGCTCGGCAATATTCGCTCATCGCTACGACGTAGTCAGCCGCTTGATGAAACGCTACAAGCAGGGTTGAAGCAGCGACTGGCCTTGCATCAGAAGCATGTGCAACCTGGATTTACTGGTGAGTTACTAGAACGACTGGTGCAAAAACATATTGCATTACAGGGAACGTTGGATCGAATTCAGCATAAATCTGAACTTTCTGTGGTACTGCAAAACTATATGCAGGAATATAGTTTGCCGGATAGCCTGGTTATTGGAGAATCGGTTTTGTTCGAAGATTTAAATCTGCCCGAACATATTAAAATTAATCGTAGGCCGGCGTTGGATAAAGACAAAATTTGTGTGTCCAGAGCAGTCGCCGCTGTTGCTGAAACTGGCACACTGGTTTTGCGGTCGTCCGCTGATTCACCCTTGACCCACAATTATATGCCTGATCACCATGTAGTGTTGTTGGAGACGGGCACGATTGTTCGCTGGCAGGAAGATATATGGACACTGCTAAGACAGGAAGCTAGTTTTCCACCACGAGGAGTTTGCTTTATTTCCGGGCCATCAAAAACCGCCGATATAGAACAGACTATAGAGTATGGCGCTCATGGGCCGCGTTGTTTGCATCTAGTTTTGCTTGATCTGGAGCAAGATTAAATCCATTCTTTCTCATGCGACTTATTGCTCAAAATTCCCACAGTTATACAGATATTCAGAATTCTTTCAGGTGGAAGATCCCTGCCAGTTTTAACATCGCAGCGGCTGTTTGCGATCGACATGTAAGCAAAGCTGATCGAGTAGCTCTCTATTGGGAGCATCAGGACGGTCGAAAGTCTCAATATACTTTTGGTGATATTCGAAAGATGGCAAATCAATTTGCCAACGTTCTAAAGGCTCGGGGGATTTCGCGAGGCGATCGCGTTGCCATTGTTTTACCCCAGCGTATCGAAACGGCAGTTGCCCATCTGGCCGCTTTTAAAATCGGCGCTATCTCAGTGCCGCTATCAGTTTTGTTTGGCGGAGATGCCATTCACTATCGCTTGCAGGATAGTGGTGCAACAGCCGTGGTTTGTGGTGATCAGCATTTTGAGTTGTTGCATAATTTGCAAGAAGAGTTAGATGATCTCAAGACGATAATTAGTTGCGATGGTATGGGCAGTGAGGCGTTCTGGCCGCTACTGGATCGTGCCGATGATGAATGTGAGACATTAAAAACCAGTCCTGATGATCCGGCAATTATTATCTACACCTCCGGTACTACAGGCTCACCAAAAGGCGCTCTGATTGCACATCGTTGTTTGTTAGGCAATCTCACAGGGTTTGAACTTTCTCAGGAATTTTTTCCGCAAACCGATGATTTGTTCTGGACTCCCGCAGACTGGGCCTGGACAGGCGGCCTGATAGATGCGTTGTTACCATCATGGTATTACGGAATACCAGTGCTGGGGTACGAGAGTGGGCGATTTGATGCCGAAAAAGTTTGTCAGCTGATCGGTCGTTATGGTGTTCGTAATGCATTTATACCACCCACTGCTTTAAAAATGATGCGTCAGGTGCCAAACCTCCGTGAGCGATATAATTTGCGCTTTCGAAGCATCATGTCAGCGGGTGAAAGCATGGGAGCAGAGCTTTATCACTGGGGAGTAGAAGTGCTGGGTTTAGAGATAAATGAAATGTGGGCGCAGTCAGAATTTAATTATATCGTCGGTAATTGCGCCTCTAGAATGCCAGTTAAGCCGGGTAGTATGGGTAAAGCTTATCCAGGACATCGTGTCGCACCAATAAATGACCACGGTGAAGAAGTGCCTGATGGTGAGGTAGGAGAGCTGGCCGCCTGGCGTAATGACCCGGTAATGTTTCTTGGCTACTGGAATCGGCAACAAGCCACCAAGGACAAGTTCATCGGGTCCTGGTGGGGTACGGGTGATGTCGGCTATCGAGATGACGATGGTTATCTCTGGTTCGTGGGGAGA
>JBLHGU010000213.1:0-8967 GCA_047615875.1 Parasphingorhabdus sp. | reverse complement strand
CCAATTCCGCTAATGACGCACCTTCCGGAGATAGTATTCGAACAATAAATTCCACCGGCATTTTTTCAAGGCGAGGCTTGCGCATAGTCTGGGTCAAGGCATTAAATGAAACGCCAATGCCAGCGGTAAATGGGGCGGAGGTAAGCGTCACGAAGGAGCCGCCGGAAGCTTCAATACCTGGGCGTAGCATGGCGGCATAATTACCACTCAAGCTTAGTCCTGTAGTATCAAACCCTGAAAAACAATAATTCTCAGAGGCAACTTCGGCAACCCCACCCTGTTGGCCGCCGCCAACCCAATTATCCAATGAGCCAGACTCAAAGCCGCCATTGGGGATTGGTCCAGCCGCAAATACTGGGCAGCCCATCGTAACCAGCAACAAAGCTGTTATATTTTTCAGCAGTGGGAAATTCTTAAGCAAAGCGTGGGGAATCCATTTTGTAAACCAGAAGTTCATTCTAACGTAAAGACTCGCAAGACACCTAAAGGCAACCGACGAAAGGGTTATTTTTAGCGCTGACTTGCAACCTACGAATTCAAACCCATATGGTCAATATAAATTAATGAAATTTAAGGAACCTGTGCTGCGCCCGCTCCCTTTCCGGCGTTGTTTGATTCCATACAGGATAATTGTGGAAAAGCCTTGAAACAACCTTCGACCGATCTCCCCTCTGCAAATCGGGATGATTGGGGAACTCTGAAAATTCTGCTGCCATTTCTTTGGCAACACCGCTTCCGCATTGCTATTGCACTGGCTTTTCTCGTTCTGGCAAAACTTGCCAATATTGGTGTTCCACTGGCACTAAAGCAGATTGTTGACGCGCTAGAGATCTCGGATCTTGCAACGGGCATTGTCGCGGTACCTCTGGCACTACTGGTGGGTTACGGCGTCTTAAGATTCTCTACCATTCTTTTCCAGGAACTGCGCAACGCTGTGTTCGCCAAAGCGGCACAACAAGCTACGCGGGATATAGCTCTTAATATATTTTCTCACCTGCACACACTATCTTTACGTTTTCATCTCGATCGACAAACTGGCGGTTTATCCCGAGACCTGGAGCGCGGTAGTCGCAGTATCACCCAATTACTAAACTACATAATTTTCAGTATTTTCCCAACGATTTTTGAAATTGTCGTGGTCTGTGCAATTCTGTTCGCGAAATTCGATCCGTGGTTCTCAGTAGTAACCATCATCACCGTAACTATTTACTTTGTTTACACCTATAAAGTGACTGAGTGGCGTCTAAAGTTTCGCGTCGAGATGAATCAGGCCGACTCTGTGGCCAATACTACCGCCATCGATTCGTTAATCAATTACGAAACCGTCAAATATTTCGGTAACGAAGAGCTAGAAGCCAACCGCTACGATCGCAACATGTCGGTATGGCAAAAAGCCTCGGTAAAAAACCTGGTCTCGCTGTCATTTTTGAACACTGGTCAGGGTGTGATTATCGGCGTAGGTCTGACCATATTGCTGGTTATGGCTGCCAGTGAAGTTGCTAATGGCAATATGTCCCTTGGCGACTTTGTGATGGTCAACGCCTTTATGATCCAGCTTTACATGCCGTTAAACTGGCTCGGCTCGGTATTCAGAGAAATAAAACATTGCCTTACCGACATGGACAAAATGTTCTCAATTATGGATATAAAGCCTGAGGTAATTGACCAACCCGATGCGCGTAATCTTGTGGTAGAAAACGCCAATATTCGTTTCGACAATGTGGATTTTTCCTACAATCCCGAACGAAACATTCTTCGACAGGTTAGTTTCAACGTAGCGTCGGGCAATAGCGTTGCCATCGTCGGACCGAGTGGTTCCGGCAAGTCGACTATTGCCCGTTTACTGTTTCGTTTCTACGACGTTGAAAGCGGCAGCATTTCTATTGGTGACGAGGATATTCGTGATGTCCAGTCCCAATCCCTTAGATCAGCTATCGGCATTGTTCCCCAGGACACCGTTCTATTCAACGATACCTTGCTGCACAACATACGTTACGGCAAGCCTGAAGCCAGTGATGAGATGGTATTGGAAGCAGCGCGTTTAGCCCATCTAACGGATTTTATTGCCAAGCTGCCAGATGGTTTACAAACCATGGTTGGTGAACGCGGCCTGAAGCTCTCCGGTGGTGAAAAACAAAGGGTTGCCATCGCCCGAACCATTTTGAAAAACCCACCCATTTTGATACTCGATGAGGCCACCTCATCACTGGACTCTCACTCTGAACAAAGTATTCAACAAGCACTGGATGAAATTTCCGAAAACCGAACCACGCTGGTGATTGCCCACAGGTTATCGACCATCGTAAATTGTGACGAAATACTGGTATTGAATAATGGTGAGATAAGCGAACAGGGAACTCACGATGAGTTACTTGAACTCGATGGCGAATACTCAAAATTATGGGCCCTACAGCAAAAGCAGGCCGCTGAACCCAAAGCCTCAGCTGAGGTCGTCACACCAGTACCAGAAAACGTGTAGCCATGACTTAGCACGGACAGCCGGCGAACCGGTTGGTAGTGACAGCTTTATGCTACAGGCTAAATAGTTGGCACTGCCAAACTTAACTGTTTATTATTAGGTTAGCACCGCTGTACTGGAAAAACCTGCAGCTTTATTCGAAATATTCAACTAAAACTCAAATAAACCAGCCCGACTGGTGAGATATACAGGTTAACTTAATGACAGATACGTTGCCAGAAATTCGTCAATTCCTGGAGCAATCCAAACTGGGCTTTGAAGTATGGGATTGTGACGACCAACTCGCAGATACCGCGTTGTTTTGCGAGCATTATCAGGTTCCACCTGAAAACTCCGCCAATACCATTCTGATCCGTTCAAAATCCGGCGAAGCAAAATTCGCATTATGCGTATTACTTGCCACGCATCGTCTGGATGTAAATCACACCGTTCGCAAAAAACTTGAGGCGAGAAAAGTCTCCTTCGCAGGCGCTGAAGAAACGCGTGATCTTACCGGCATGGAAATTGGCGGTGTGACACCTATTGGACTACCTGAAGACTTACGAGTCTGGGTGGACGATGCGGTGATGAGTCGTGACTACATCATTCTCGGCGGTGGCAACCGAACCTCAAAACTTAAGGTTAACCCAGATGTTTTGTTGCAGTTGGAAAATATTGAGGTAGTCAGCGGACTCGCTCGTTAGATTCAACCACAATACACTGCACAACTGACTACCAACCGAAGTTAGATCTGTGCGCATAATATCTGCATAACTAAACCTTCATTGTTGCCCACAACTATTTGCTTAAAATCAGTTCAGTTAGTGGGTTAAACTCAACTGTAGCGCACATTACCCCACAGCGAGCGGTAAAGTAAATATAGCAACTATCAGAAGATTTTATTTATTCTGAGTAATTACTAAACGAGCATAACTAGATGAATACAGTATTTGAACTCCCATCAGTCACCGTCCCAGTCGTTGGCCGAGACGAAGAATTTCCAGTGCGAAGAATTTATTGTGTAGGAAGAAACTACGCCGCCCATGCAAGGGAAATGGGATTTGACCCGGACCGAGATCCACCCTTCTTTTTTTGTAAGCCGGCAGATGCGATTTTGTACTGCCCACCAGGGGAATCGGTGTCTATGCCGTTTCCCTCTCTAACTGAAAACCTTCAACATGAGATTGAACTTGTAGTAGCCATCGGCAAACAGGGTTCGGAGATTAGTCTTGAAAATGCCAACCAATACATTTGGGGTTATGGGCTTGGGCTGGATATGACCCGTCGCGACCTGCAGATCAATATGCGTGAAAAAGGCCGCCCCTGGGAGATTGGTAAGGCTTTCGATCACGGCGCGCCGATGGGACCGTTGCACGCTGTGGCCGACACTGGCATTTTAGAATCCGGTGAGATTTTTCTTCAGGTTAATGGTTCAGATAGACAACGCAGTAATGTAAGTCACTTAATCTGGTCAATTCCTGAGGTTATCGCCAATCTTTCGACCTTATTCGAACTGCATCCTGGCGATCTTATTTTTAGTGGGACACCTGAAGGCGTATCCAAATTACAGCACGGCGATCAGTTACGCGGGGGTTTTGATGGTTTGGGTGATATTCAGGTTAATCTAACCTAGAATTTCAAATCACCGTAGATATCGTGCTGACAAATGGTCCAGACTACCTGTGTTCTGCTAGCCCATAATTTTTTGGCAGGCACTTATAAGTTTCTCGCACTGTGCCTCAGTTCCAATAGTAATTCGCAGGTACTGGTCGATTCTGGGCAAATCAAAATGTCTGACAATGATCGCACGACTACGTAGCTCCACCGCTAGTTTGTTGGCGGCATATTTGGGGTGAGTTACAAATAGAAAATTGGCCTTGGAAGGCAAAATATCAAAACCCAGCCCACTAAGACTTTTAGCCAGCTTATCACGACTTTCTATCACTTTTGCGCGGTTATCCTCAAACCAGTTTTCATCCTGTATTGAGGCAACCGCACCTGCTTGAGCAAGAGATCCCAGCGGATAAGAATTAAAACTGTTTTTCACCCTCTCCAGGCCATCAATCAGGCCAGAGTTTGCCATGGCAAACCCCACTCTTAAACCAGCTAACGCCCGTGATTTAGACAGCGTTTGCACCACTACCAGATTGTCATGGCGATCGATCAGATTGGCAGCAGATTCTGCACCAAAATCTACATAAGCCTCGTCTACCACCACCACAGAATGCGGACTAAAAGACAATAATTGCTCAATCTGGTTTAACTCGAGCGATATCCCTGTAGGGGCATTAGGATTGGGGAAAATAATGCCCCCATTGGGACGTTCATAATCTTCGATATTAAGTTCAAAATTGGAACCCAGCGGCACTTGTTCATAGTCAATGCTAAACAAACCACAATAAACTGGATAAAAACTGTAGCTAATATCTGGAAACAGAATCTTTTCACAATGCTGCAATAACCCTCTAAAAATATGCGCCAGGACCTCATCCGACCCGTTGCCCACAAACACCTGATTCGCCACAAGCCCGTAGTAGTCAGCAATCACTTGCTTTAAATTTGCGGCGGATGGATCAGGGTAACGCTGTAAGCATCCACCTTCGGCATTCTTTATGGCAGTGATAACCGCCTGCGATGGCGGATAGGGGTTTTCATTAGTATTCAACTTCACTAAGTTTGTAATACGTGGCTGCTCACCCGGCGTGTAAGGCTCCAGTTGATGTACGGATTTGCTCCAGTAAGGGTTCATGTAACGACCTTGAATATGTATCGGAAAACCAAGAGATTACGTCAGTAAGCCAGCACTGAAGGAAGGCAATATGAATTGCCTCGGAAATTAGCATAACGAAGTAAGAATAAACCAATCCTAAATACTTAAACAAAAGTACCCGGTGGAGCGGAAACTACAGCGCTATAAAGGACTCAGCAACAAATCCGGCGAAAGTAACGCCCAACTTAATCCACCATCAATCAAAAATGAAAGCACCAATCATTGGAACGACTATGGCAGCGTTATCTCGGGCGCTCTGCAGGAAATCTCTTCTATGCATAACTTTCACATCAATAAGGGATTGCAAACACTTACTAAGGTATCACAAGCTGTTTTTGAGAATATTTACCAAAATTTATTATATTTTATTTCAATGAAAAAATTCTTCATCATTTATTGTACCAATAACGTTCAACCGCTAATCATATATACCTACTGGATTACTGGAATTAAATCGACGACGAACGGTTGTGCAAATATCCCCTACGGTAATTACACCCTTTAAGGGCAATCTAACCCCCGACCATGGGTTGTCTAAACCGATTGACCCAGCGAATTTTAGCCCCTTCACATTCAGATTTTTCTCAATATACTGGCTCGAAATCGAACAGATAAAAATAAAAAATGAAATCTAAATCGTCTAAACCACTTGCTGTCAAAACTTACATTATCATGAGCCCTATGGTTTTTGAGCTGACTGTAATAGGCTTGATTATAGGCCTGATCTCCCTATTCGCGGTTCCAGCCATTAGTTCCCAACTGCATAACCAACATCTGTTTTCAGCGGTTGAAACATTTAATCAGGATATCCAGAAGGCACGAGCTGTTGCGATCCGCCAAAACCGGAATGTTGCCATTTGCGCCAACAATAATTGGAACCCCGGGTCTAACCAGAATCCGTGCAGCCAAAACGCACTCTCAACTAACTGGGCAAATGGCTGGTACACTTTGACTGAGAAGAAGATGGGTTCTGCTAGAAATTTGCTGTGTAAAGGCCGGGTTTTAAATCTGAATGGTGATATTCAGATTGTTCCGGCATTCGTTGCAACCAGTCAGTTAATTTTCCATCCCAGTGGTGCGTTGCAGCCAGAGCGAGATTTCTTATTCAGCATCTGTGATCAACGCGGCAAGTCGGCTGGTCAGCTACTGACTATTCACACCGATGGCAGAGTCATTGTGAGCCCATTAGACGAAAATCCACTACTAGGTTGTAACTCAACTCGACGCAACGAAAGTATTGCCGGCTCGATGGCCAGCAATACCGAAGAATCAATCCTTTAACCTGGAATCTCATCATCTCTGGTGGGTTTCGCCCGTTTAGGCTTAGCATCTATTTTTTTACCAGCTTTTGGCTTCTTACGTGATTTTTCTGCAGGTTTTCTCGAGGCTTTCGCAGATATCACTTTACGGGCTTTATCTGCAGATTCATCGATCGATTCATCAGCTGACTCATCTGAAGCCTCTTTTCGGTACTTGCCCGAAGAACCAGACTTCAATTCGGAAATCTGCAACCGCTGACCCATAACCCAAACCTTGCGCAGTGATTTAAGTAATGCGCGTGGCATACCCTCAGGCAAATCTACGGTACTGTAATCATCATGGATGGTTACATTGTCAATATGCTGGCTTTCAATGCCCGACTCGTTGGCAATGGCACCAACAATATTACCAGCCTTGATGCCGTGCATACCGCCCACTTCCATACGAAATCTTTGCATGCCTTCACCAACAGACTTACTACGCCGGGCTGGTTTTCTGTCCCCCTTGTCATCATCTCTTCGTCCTCGGCCAGAGTCGCGCCCCCTATCGGAATCACGACCTCGGTCAGAATCACGACCTCGATCTGATCTGGAATCACTTCTGGACTTGCGCTCTCTAGGTGCTTCCTCCTCTTTTGGTGGCATAAAAGCCGATTCACCCAACGCAATTCTTGCCATGGCAGCAGCAATCTTGTTCATTGGCACATTTAGCTGCTCTTCCATGTTACTAACCAGTTGATCAAAGTCATCACTCTGGTCAATTTTTAGGTGTTCACGCACCTTCTCTGTCGTGCGCTCAATGCGCTTTTTATTCACCGCATCCGGTGTTGGCAATTGCATCGGTTTGATGGTCTTGCCTGTTGCCTGTTCAATGGTGCGCAACATGCGTCGCTCACGTGGAGTAGCAAACAATATCGCTTCGCCATCACGCCCTGCTCTACCGGTACGTCCAATACGATGAATATAGGCTTCGGTATCAAAAGGAATGTCGTAGTTCACCACGTGGCTGATACGTGGCACATCAAGACCACGGGCAGCGACGTCAGTTGCAACTAGAATATCCAGTTTCTTTTGCTTGAGTTGGTTGATAGTAAGCTCGCGCTTCTTTTGTGGAATATCTCCACTCAATGCAATAGCAGAAAAACCTCTGGCGGCAAGTTTTCCTGCCAGCTCTTCAGTCAATACCTTGGTGCGGACGAAAATGAGCATGGCATCGAAATCCTCGAACTCAAGGATTCGCGTCAATGCATTTAATTTTTGTACACCCTCTACCATCCAATAGCGTTGTCGCACGGAATCCGCGGTAACGGATTTTTGTTTCATATGAACAAGCTCGGGATTATTAAGATACTTTGAGGCAATCTTGCGAATACGCACAGGCATGGTTGCGGAAAAAAGAGCTACCTGACGTTCCTCGGGAACATGCTCCATTACCCACTCAACATCTTCCGCGAAGCCCATTCGCAGCATTTCGTCGGCTTCATCCAGCACCATACATTTGAGCTGATCAAGACGCAGGGTCTTTCGTCTCATATGATCCATTACACGTCCGGGTGTACCAACCACAACCTGCACACCACGCTGTAACTGACGCAGCTGAATCTTGTAATCCTGACCACCATATACTGGTAGCACATGAAATCCTTTCAATTTGCCTGCGTAAGTCTGGAATGCCTCTGCCACCTGGATAGCTAACTCGCGAGTTGGTACCAGAACTAGTGCTTGAGTATGGGTTGCTTTGGTATCGACCATGTCTAGAATGGGCAAAGCGAAAGCAGCAGTTTTGCCGGTACCAGTTTGCGCTTGACCAATAACATCGCGTCCCGTCATCATCAAGGGAATGGTGGCGGTCTGAATCGGTGTTGGCGCATCGTAGCCAACCGCCTTCACAGCACTTAGCAAGGCTGGCTGTAAATTAAACTGGGAAAAGTCGTTAACGGGTGCGCTGGACGTTTCGGGTGCGCTGGACGTTTCGGGTGCGCTGGACGTTTCGGGTGCGCTGGACATATAAAGACTCCTGGAGAATCAGGCCGCACTGATAGGCGCTGGCGATTGCAAGGCTTGGAAAATGCGTAAGGGGCGGCGATTATACGCCCCGGCTAAGATAAATAGTGCCTATTTATTCAAAATTTTTAACACATATTTGATTAATCTGACATTAAAACTAAAAAACCAGATTCATCATCGTAATTAATACAACCAAAAATAATATTGTCATGACACTGCCGGCACGCATGAAGTCAGCCACACGATAACCTGCTGGCCCCATGATCAGCGCATTGACCTGATGTGTAGGAATCAAAAACGAGTTGGACGTCGCCAAGGCTACTGTTAAAGCGAATACTGCAGGGCTGGCACCCACTCCAATGGCAATATTAACTGCCAATGGCACCAGTAATACGGTGGCACCTACATTCGACATAACCAGGGTAAAGAATGTTGCCAGAGTGGCCAGTGCAGCTTGTATAACCCAAATGGGC
>JBLHGU010000212.1:0-9142 GCA_047615875.1 Parasphingorhabdus sp. | reverse complement strand
GCAGGTGATTCGGAATCACAAAAAAATGCCTGGCAGGAAATTCTTGACATACATCGAGACGAGGTATTTTCCATGGGCGTGGTGTGTGGCGTAATGCAACCATTGGTTATTAGCAACAAATTGCGCAACGTGCCGAAAGACGGCGTTTACAGCTGGTCGCCAGGTGCCTATTTCGGAATCTACCATCCTGAAACATTCTGGTTTGCACAGTAGGCGTTTCGCTTAAATAATTACCATGGAAAACTAATACATGTTGTCCTACATCTTTCGACGGTTGTTGATGATGATCCCTACGCTGATTGCGATCAGCATTATTGTGTTCATTATAATTCAACTTCCACCTGGAGATTATCTCGAGAGTCATATAGCTGAACTCAAGTCTCAGGGTGAATCCATTGATCAGCAGAAGATAGACTTTCTACGCCAGGAATATGGGCTGGATAAGCCTATGCACGAACAATACATAGTCTGGGTAACCGGCTTGATGCAAGGCGACCTGGGATACTCCTTTGAATACGAATTACCTGTAGAAGACGTGGTGGGCGACCGAATGTTCCTCACCGTCATTGTGTCTTTGGTAACTATCGTATTCACATGGGCGCTGGCATTCCCCATTGGCGTGTACTCAGCAACCCATCAATATAGCTGGGGCGATTATGGGTTGACGTTTCTAGGTTTCATTGGTCTGGCAATTCCCAACTTTCTATTGGCTTTGGTTATGCTTTATCTGGCCAATGTTTATTTCGGTACCTCTATCGGTGGGTTAATGGACCCGGAGTACATTGATCAACCCTGGAGCTGGGGCAAGTTCGTTTCGATTCTTGAACATTTGTGGATACCGGTCATCGTTATTGGTACATCTGGCACCGCCGGTATGATTCGACGCTTACGTGCCAATTTACTCGATGAACTTCAAAAACAATATGTCACTACCGCTCGCGCCAAAGGGCTCAGCGAATTTAAACTGGTAATGAAATACCCTTTACGCATGGCGCTGAATTTCTTCATCGCCGACATTGGCACCATACTGCCCAGCATTATTTCCGGGGCGGAAATTGTAGCGGTGGTTTTATCTTTGCCAACCACAGGGCCAATGCTTTTAAGCTCTTTGCAGAGTCAAGACATGTACCTTGCAGGTTCCTTTTTAATGTTTCTTGCCATGCTGACCGTATTCGGTGTGCTGGTATCGGACATGCTTTTGGCCATGATTGATCCAAGAATTCGGTTACAGGGAGGAGTGGCAAAATGATGGAGTCACGATTTCGCACCCTGGACCATTATGTATCTACTGAGCCTTTCGATCCGCATTCAATTGAAGAGTTAACTAAAGAACAGGAACGTTTTTATTTCGCATCACAATGGAAATTAATGTGGTGGAAATTAAAGCGACACAAATTGGCGCTTATGTCAGGTTTAATCCTGCTGATTCTGTATTTTTCTGTAGCTTTTGCTGAAGTTTTGGCACCCTACGCTCAGGACACACGCAACACCAAGTTTATTTACGCGCCACCTCAGGGAATTCATATGTTCCATGAAGGAGAGTTTGTAGGCCCATTTGTCTATGGCTACAAATTCACCTTGAACATGGAAAATCTCAAACGTGAGTATTCTGATGATCATAGTAAAGTTCAGAAACTCAGATTTTTCTGTAGTGGTGACAAATATAAATTTTGGGGTCTGTTTGACTCATCTTTTCATCTGTTATGTCCGGCCGAAGCAGGCACCGCCTATCTGGTAGGAACCGACCGACTTGGGCGGGACATGTTATCCAGAACGTTCTATGGCGCCAGAATCTCGTTAACCATAGGGCTAGTCGGTATTATTATCAGCTTCACACTGGGCATAATAATTGGCGGTATTGCCGGTTACTATGGCGGATTAATCGACAACATCATCCAACGTATTATTGAAATATTGCGATCGTTTCCAGAATTGCCACTATGGATGGCGTTGTCTGCCATTCTGCCGGTAACCTGGAGCCCTCTGCTGATATTTTTGGGCATAACGGTGATACTCGCCTTGCTCGACTGGACCGGACTTGCCAGGGCAGTCCGGTCGAAACTCCTGTCATTGCGTGAAGAAGATTACTGTACGGCCGCACTGATGATGGGCGCACGCCCAAAGCGAATCATATTTCGCCACCTGTTACCCGGTTTCATGAGCCATTTGATCGCCTCAGCATCATTATCAATACCAGCCATGATTCTGGGTGAAACGGCACTTAGCTTCCTTGGCCTGGGTTTAAGGCCTCCAGTTACCAGTTGGGGGGTATTGTTGAACGAGGCACAAAATATTAATGTCGTAGCGCTTTATCCATGGCTGATGTTTCCAGTATTACCGGTAATTATTACCATTTTGGCCTTCAACTTTTTTGGTGATGGCTTACGTGATGCGGCTGATCCTTACAAGTAAGCATTCAACTTACGTCTTTCCGGCCTAAAATACTGAAGCTTTCAGTACATATATAAATCTGTACTGAAAGCTTTTGGATCAGCCCCAAAAGTTGTCTTAATTTCTTCCTCTGCAGGTTGAAGTCATCCCCCCAATTGAGGCAGACTGTAAACAGTTTACACATAGCAGAATTCCCATGACCGAACTTTTCAATCCCTTAGATACCGAGCACTACCGAGAGCTAGACAATCGTCACTTTGTTCATCCCTGGGAAGATTTGGGTGATATCAGAAAAAACAGCCGAACTGTGGTAACTAGCGGCGAAGGTATTTATTTAATTGACTCTGATGGTAAAAAACTAATCGATGGCCCAGGTGGTATGTGGTGCTGCCAGATAGGTTATGGCAGAAAAGAAATGGCCGATGCAATTGCCGAGCAGGTCATGCGTATTCCCTACTTCTCTCCTTTTAACCTAACCAGTGATGTAGCCTCTGTGTTGTCAGGCAAGATATCCGAGTTAGCACCCGGCGATCTGGATCATGTGTTCTTTACTACGGGTGGTTCAACAGCAGTCGACACGGCTTTTAGATTTGTCAGCTTTCGGAATAACGTGCTGGGAAGACCAGAGAAGAAGATAATCATTTCCAGGCATGACGCCTATCACGGTAGTACTTATCTGGCTGCTTCGGCATCAGGTAAATCGCGGGATAAGAATTTTCAGGATCAGGCCACTCACTTATTTGCCCACTTAAGCTCTCCCAAACCACTTAATCGACCGCCAGAACAGTCTATTGACGATTTCCGAGATGCCTGTATCAAGGAACTGGAAGACAAAATTCTTGAGTTGGGTGCAGATAAAGTAGCGGCATTTATAGCTGAACCCGTACTGGCCTCCGGTGGCGTAGTTGTGCCTCCTGAAGGCTACCATCGCATGTGTCTTGAGGTTTGTCGAAAATACGATGTGGTCTATATATCCGATGAGGTTGTTACCGGTTTCGGTCGAATGGGGCACTGGTTTGCATCAGAGGAAGTGTTTGATATCGAACCTGATATTATTACTTCGGCCAAAGGCCTAACCTCAGGCTATCTACCTCTGGGCGCGTGTATTGTTTCCGACAGATTAATGCGCGACTTGCATCGACCGGACGGCAGCTCGGCAACCTTCTCCAATGGATTTACCTACTCTGCACATCCTGTCAGCTGTGCAGCCGCATTGAAGAATATTGAAATCATGGAACAGGAAAACATCTTGCAACATGTTCGAGATATTACCCCCTACTTCCAGGAGCGGCTACAAGAATTAACTGAACTCGAAATCGTTAAAGAAGTTAGAGGCGTTGGATTAATGGCCTGCGTTGAGTGCCAATTAGGTCAAGGTGGGGCGTCTCTTGCGGATGATTATCAAATGGGCAGTCGAATAGATAAGCATTGCCAGCAACTTGGTTTAATTGTTCGACCATTGGTAAACATGTGCGTTATGTCGCCTGCATTGATCATCACCCGTCAGCAGATCGACGAAATGGTTAATCTATTGCGCGAAGGCATAGTCCGTGCCACGCAAGATTTAAAAGACGAAGGGCTGCTAGATTAGTCAGGTATTTACTGAATATTTTCTGCCACTTGCGTAATTAGCTGGCGCATCCAGCGATGTGCCTGATTATTGTGCAGTAACGGGCTCCAGGCCATTTTTAAATCAATAGGTGGGATTTCAAAGGGCGGCTGCTTAATAACTACCCGAGGATTATTCCGTTGTAGTTCAGCAGCACGCGAAGGCAAAGTCACAATCAGGTCAGATTGTTCAGTCAGTAACATTGCTGCCTGATAGTGACGGGTAAACAGGGTGATACGGCGCTTGAGTTTCAAACGATTCAACGCTCCATCAACCCAGCCCAGCCGTTGCACATCATCGGGGTCCACTCCTACGCCAACACCCATACCGGTTTTACTCACCCACACATGCTGAGCCTCTAGATAAGATTCCAGCGTGAAATCATTAAGCACCGGATTATTCACTCCCACTAAGCAGGAAAACTCATCCTGCCATAAATCTTTCTGGTGAAATGACTGCGGAAGAGAATCAAATCGGTTAATAGCCATATCCACCTTGCCCTGCTCGACGTCATGAAAACTAACGTCGCTGGGAGTCATTATATCCAGGCTAATGCCGGGAGCCGACTCGCGCAAGCGCATTAAAAAATGTGGCAACAGGGTCGACTCAGCATAATCACTGGCCATAATTCGAAAAACTTGTTTCGCACTTGCTGGATCAAAATCAGTGTTTGGTTGTATCGCTTTATCTATAGCAGCCAACACCTGACGAATTACCGGCTGCAACTCTTCAGCACGCTCTGTAGGGGTCATGCCATCGCTAGTTCTAACCAGTATGGGGTCTTCAAACAGGGTGCGTAAACGCCTGAGACCGTTGCTCATGGCAGGCTGACTTAAACCTAGTTGATTCGCCGCACGGGTAACGTTCCTTTCCCGTAACAACACATCCAGGTACACCAGCAAATTTAGATCTACTCGGCCAATATTCATAGGTAATCCACAAAAATTCCAGACATATTCACCGTGTGAATAATAAAGATAATCTACATTTATTTCAATTATGATCCAGCAATAGCTAGTATTCGGTCACGTTAATTTCTAGTTGGATTCCCATCCGGCTAACACTCACTAAAAACTCTGTTTGGAGACTACTCATGTCGCAGTACAACGCGGATATCGCCGCCGCTGATCAGCTGATTCAGGCCCAGGGCGCAAGCTGGAATGTTGACCCTGAAAACGTTGCACGTATGAAGGCCCAAAACCGCTTCAAGACCGGTCTGGACATCGCCCGATATACCTCAAATATAATGCGTGAAGACATGGCAGCCTATGATGCAGACCCCGCCAACTACACCATGTCTCTGGGTGTGTGGCACGGATTTATTGCCCAGCAGAAGATGATTGCAATCAAAAAATATTTGACCACAACCAAAGGTCGATACCTGTATCTTTCTGGTTGGATGATTGCCGCATTACGTTCAGAATTCGGCCCTCTGCCAGATCAGTCCATGCATGAGAAAACCTCCGTACCGGCACTCATCGAAGAGCTTTATACTTTTCTACGTCAGGCCGATGCCCGCGAGCTGGGCGGACTGTTTCGAGAACTGGACGCAGCCCGTGAAGCAGGTGACGATGTTGCTGAAAAACGCATTCAGGGACAGATCGACAACTTTGAAACCCACGTTGTTCCGATCGTTGCGGATATCGATGCGGGCTTTGGTAACGAAGAAGCCACTTACCTTCTAGCGAAAAAGCTTATTGAAGCGGGTGCTTGCTGCCTACAGGTAGAAAACCAGGTATCCGACGAGAAGCAATGTGGTCACCAGGACGGCAAAGTAACCGTTCCTCACTCTGACTTCCTTGCCAAGGTTCGTGCGATTCGTTACGCCTTCCTGGAGCTTGGTGTAGACGACGGTGTAATTGTTACTCGTACTGATTCACTAGGAGCTGGCTTGACCAAACAGATTGCCGCTTCAAACGAAGCCGGTGATATAGGTGATCAGTACAATTCATTTATTGACGGCGATGTTGTATCCAGCGCTGATGATATTTCTCATGGCGATGTCATCATTAAGCAGGAAGGCAAACTGCTTCGCGCCAAACGAATGCCCAATGGTCTGTTTCAGTTCAAACCTGGCACTGGCGAAGACCGCGTAGTGCTCGACTGTATCGCATCTCTGCAGAACGGTGCAGATCTGCTGTGGATCGAAACCGAAAAGCCGCATATTGGTCAGATTTCAGGCATGGTTAATCGCATCCGCGAAGTCATCCCAAATGCTAAACTGGTGTATAACAATAGTCCCTCTTTCAATTGGACCTTAAACTTCCGTCAACAGGTATACGATGCCTGGAGCGAAGCGGGTACAGATGTTTCGGCCTATGATCGAGCCGCTTTAATGAGTGTAGATTATGACGGAACCGAACTATCTAAAGAGGCTGATGAGCGAATTCGTACTTTCCAGGCCGACTCCGCTCGTGAAGCTGGTGTGTTCCATCATCTGATCACCCTACCGACCTATCACTCGGTTGCACTGTCTACTGACAATCTTGCCCGCGACTATTTTGGTGACCTGGGTATGCTGGGCTATGTTGAAAATGTACAACGCAAAGAACTACGGCAGGGTATCGCCTGCGTTAAGCATCAAAACATGGCTGGCTCCGATATCGGTGACGACCACAAAGGATACTTTTCAGGTGAAGCCGCACTAAAGGCCTCTGGTAAGGACAACACCATGAATCAGTTTGGCTAGCCTTAACTGTTTCAACTAAAAAGGCGGGATTTCCCCGCCTTTTTTTGTTTCTACTTCAAAGCATAGCGAATAATTGCAAATTGTCCGTAGCCATTTCAGGCTGAATTCAGGATAATTAGCTCCCCTCCCCTAGCTAGCCTAGTACCCCTGCTTAACCCATTCACGGAGCAATCATGAACCAAGCCGCCACCGATATCCACAATCCTGGCAAATCCACGCGTGCAAACTTTCAATGGGATGATCCTTTCCTCCTGCGCGATCAGTTGAATGAGGAAGAACGCCTGGTGATGGATAGCACCAGGGATTACTGCCAGGACAAACTAATGCCCCGCATCCTGGAAGCAAATAGAAATGAAGTGTTTTTCCCTGAAATCTTCACAGAAATGGGAGAATTGGGTCTTCTGGGCAGTACACTGCCCGCAGAATATGGCTGCGCCGAGGTGAACTACGTTTGCTACGGTTTAATTGCCCGAGAGGTAGAACGTGTCGACTCCGGCTTTCGTTCCGCTATGAGCGTCCAGTCGAGCCTGGTTATGTATCCAATTTATGCCTATGGTTCTGAAGAGCAACGCCAAAAGTACCTGCCCGACCTTGCCAGTGGCAAAAAGATTGGCTGCTTTGGTCTAACCGAACCCGATCATGGATCGGACCCAGGTGGCATGAAAACACGGGCCCGAAAGGTTGACGGCGGCTATGTTCTAAATGGCACCAAGATGTGGATCACCAATTCTCCAGCAGCAGATGTCTGCGTTGTATGGGGAAAAACAGAAGATGATGCAATCCGTGGCTTTATCCTAGAACGTGGAATGGAAGGTTTATCAACACCCAAAATTGAAGGCAAATTCTCGTTACGGGCATCCATTACTGGCGAGATAGTGATGGACGATGTGCTTGTACCAGAAGAGAACCTGTTACCAAACGTATCTGGTCTAAAAGGTCCATTTGGCTGTTTGAATAGCGCCCGTTTTGGCATTGCCTGGGGAGCACTAGGTGCAGCAGAATTTTGTTGGCATGCAGCAAGACAATACACCCTGGATAGAAAACAATTCGGCCGCCCACTGGCAGCTAACCAGCTGGTACAAAAGAAACTTGCCGATATGCAGACTGAAATTCACATTGGACTGCAGGCCTGCCTGCAAGCTGGCAGATTACGAGATACCGATCAATTAGCTCCAGAAACGGTTTCACTGATCAAACGCAACAGCTGCGGCAAGGCCCTTGATATCGCCCGTGTTGCAAGAGATATGCATGGTGGTAATGGCGTTTCTGACGAGTATCACATTATTCGACATGCGATGAATCTGGAAGCGGTTAATACCTATGAAGGCACTCACGATGTACATGCATTGATTCTAGGCAGGGCGCAGACTGGCATTCAGGCATTTTTCTGAATACCAGGTTAGGCTATTAGTCACGCATACAATTTGAACTCAATCAGCCGACAAAAAAAGACCGTCGGCTGATACGAGCTGTTAATCATCGGCTTTATTCAAGTATCGAGTTTCACCCGTGACATTAATGCCTTCTCCGGGTGAGTTACCAAACTCAACTAGTAAGCGCGAAGGCACTCCCATATCGTGACCCTGCAATATTTCCAGCCGATTGTCGCAAGCATAATTTATATCCCGTAAATAGCCGGCAAATGCCGCGGCTGCAGCTCCAGTGGCGGGATCTTCATACACCCCCCCGGGTGGAAACGGATTACGCGAGTGAAACACCTGCTTAGACTCTGACCACAGCAAACTGATTGTAATGAACCCTTCCTCTGACATAATCGTTTTTAGCTGATCATAGTCATAGGCCATTTGTGAAAGGGTTTTTTTATCCCTCAGCACAAGAATCAGGTGCTTTGCTCCGGCAAAAGCTATTCTCATAGGAAACCTATTATCTAACTCATCTGCAGAAAAGTTAAAACAGCCAAGCAAATTTTCCAACATAGCTGGCGGTGCTTCTTTCGACCACGTCCCTGGGGACTGTAAAGTTACCGTCAGTACGCCGGCATCAGATCTAGAAACCTGAACAGTGATTTCCCCCTGGTTGAGGAAAAGCTTATGAGTACCCAGACCGGAATATTCTCCCAGTGCCGCACCACTTGCGATGGTCGCATGTCCGCAAAATGGCACCTCCATTTCTGGAGCAAAATATCTGATACGCCAACCACCTTCTTGCGGCGTTAAAAAGGCGGTTTCGGAATATCCAACGTCTTTCGCCACTTCGAGCATGGTGCTTTCACTCGGCATTTTTTCAGAAATCAACACCCCTGCTGGATTTCCTCCCACATCATTATGTGAGAAAGCTGCGATATGTTGAATATTCATAATCTCTTTTAAAAAATGGTTATTGAAACGTAAGCGACCTTAAATCGACCTCTATACTAATGTAATAGAAGTGCTCAAACTTTCTCCTGTTAATCACTCAAGAAAACAGGAGCCCGCAATGAACGAAAATCCAGA
>JBLHGU010000211.1:0-9177 GCA_047615875.1 Parasphingorhabdus sp. | reverse complement strand
GCAAAACCCTGTTTCATAACATCCAGCCCGGCCAGCAACAGTGACAGGGCGTTAGCAACAGCGCCGGTGCCCACCTCTGGGATTACGACTTGATTGCCCGTCATGAGGATGCAGTTACAAGTTGCTCCATTTTCTGCAACAACCTGGCCAGTTCCACTGGTTTGGTATCGAAGTCATCACAGCCTGCATTTAGACACTTTTCTCGGTCACTTTCCATTGCATGAGCGGTAAGGGCGATAATCGGAATCTGGCAACCTGATTCTGAGGCTTTAATACGACGGGTTGCTTCCCAGCCATCAATTCCGGGCAGGCTCATATCCATCAGGATGATATCTGGAGAGGCTTGCAGAGCCATTTCTATGCCTTTTTCACCATCTTCAGCAATGGATACTTCATAGCCGCGTTTTTTCAGTCTGCGCGACAACATATCGCGGTTCATCTCGTTGTCTTCTACTAGTAGTACTGTGGCCATTCTTGTACCCGCTGATTTTATGTATTTCCCCATCAGACCCCCTGATAGCAGGGATATTCTAACCTACAAATTGTAAATTTCCTCTTAATAACGTGTCGTATCAAATTTCCAAAACCCTGCAGAGTGCGGCAAGTGGCCAAAAATCTGCAGCCTGAAATTTTCTCTGAAAATGCAGTTGTTTATTTTGTTCTGGCCGCCAAGCATTTTGATCTGAATTTTCGAATTGTTCATTGTGTATACTGCAATGCCTTGTTTGAATCTCAATGAAATACCAAAAAGAACTGTACTGATGTCCGCAACGAGTAGTAAAAAAGAACATTTCTATAACGATCTCAAACGCAGAATATTAACGTTGGACCTTGCACCTGGTATGGATCTGGACGAGGTGGCGTTGAGTAAGGAATATGAAATTTCCCGAACCCCATTACGAGATGTCTTGCGCAATCTGGCCGGTGAGGGTTATTTAAATATCAGAAATAATCGCGGGGCCAGAGTCTCCTCAATGGATCAACGGGCATTGCGAGACTTTTTTTTAGTCGCCCCAATGATTTATGCAGCGATTTCTCGTCTGGCTGCGCAGAACGCCCGAGCTGAGCAAATTCAGCGTCTGGAAGAAACTCAGCAATTGTTTGTTAATGCAGTTGCTGGGGATGATATTCAGGAAAAAGTGTTTTATAACGATCAGTTTCATACCATTATCGGCGAAATGGCAGATAACGTGTTTCTACAACCCAGTTTGCGCCGGCTCCTTATTGATCATGCTCGTATTGCTCAAACGTTTTATCAGCCAACCAATGATGACATGCTGCGTGATCTCGAATCCGCGGTATCTCATCACGATGAAATGATCGAAGCGTTCAGAGCCCGGGACGAGGACGCTTCGGCGAAGTTGGCTAATGCACATTGGGAGCTATCCAGAAAGCGCATTGAAAAATTTGTTACACCGGATAGTTTTGATATAGCACTTGGCAAATAGTCATATTTAGCTGGTCAATCCGTTCTCAGTGCAGGTTTTTTTCTTAATCGATCTTGCGTCGAATTCGCTCAATAGGTAAAGTATACACATTGTATACTTTACTGTTTTCTAGCCATGAAATTCGAAGGACTTTACGCCCCGGTCATTACACCCCATGAAGCGGATGGCGCTATCGACCAACCTGCTTTCGCTGCACAGATTGACTATCTGATCGAATCCGGCATCCATGGCATAATCGTCGGGGGTTCTACGGGGGAATATTATGCTCAGTCGATTGAAGAAAGAGTCGACTCCGCTCAGAAAGCCAAATCCGTAATAGCCGGCAGAGTTCCTCTCATTATTGGTACCGGTGCTATTCGGCAGCCAGATTCTTTACAAGTAGCTCGAGCTGCCAGAGATATGCAAGCAGATGCAATTCTAGTGTCGACTCCGCCCTATGCCGTTCCTAAGAGATTTGTGGTCGCAAGGCAGGGCCGCCTCGTCCGCCTTTGCAGCCACTCAATAAAGATGATAAACGTGCAGTAGAGCAAGTGATTCGTGTACTTAAAAAAACTATCGCAAGCATACAGGCTGAGGACCAATTATGATTCTTTTGACCAAACAGGAATACGCAGCTATTGCCGCTTCGTTGGAGTTGCCAGCCAATTTCATAGCAAACGATACCGTTTACGGATTAACAGCTTCACTGTTCACTGCTAATAACAGACGTGCAATTCGCGGTGCCAGAGCCATACGCGCCGGCACCGTTACGGTTAACTGTTTTGGAGAAGGTGATATCACCACCCCTTTCGGTGGATATAAGCAGTCTGGATTTGGTGGCCGTGACAACTACTTGCATGCCCATGATCAGTGCACGCAACTTAAAACTATCTGGCTAGATCTTGGAGATGCCGGAATTGATGATGTCGATAGCTAATGCCGGACGACTCTCAGGCCAAGGTTAAGCAATACAAAGCAAATCGTCTGCCAAGTTTTCCGGGTAAAACCGCCTGGAAAGAAATATTGCCTGAGCGTAAACCCAGTCCGCAATTGAGTGGCGAGCAGCATGCAGATTTTGTAGTTGTAGGAGCCGGCTTTGCGGGATTATCAGCGGCTCATCGCTTGCATCAAATTGACCCGGATGCCCGCATCGTTGTTCTCGATGCAAGTTGTGTTGCAGAGGGTGCCGCCGGTAGAAATTCCGGATTTATGATTGATTTGCCCCATGACATTTCGTCGGATAGCTATGCGAGTGCAAATACTAGTGAAGATCAGACGCAAATTCGACTGAATCGTTCAGCCATTCAGTTCGCTACTGACCTGGCAAACACTCTGAAGCTGGATAAATCAGTCTTCAATGCGTGTGGCAAGATTAATGGTGCAGCAACGCCAAAAGGGCATCAACATAATATAGATTATGCCAGGCATCTTGCTCAATTAAATGAACCTTGTGATCTCTATGATGCGGCAGCTATGAGCGAGATTACTGGTACTTCTTACTATCAGTCCGGTTTGTTTACGCCGGGCACAGTAATGTTACAACCCGCAGCTTTCATTAGAGCCATCGCTGATGGTCTTCCGGCCAATGCCCAGTTGTTTGAGAACTCACCAGTGCTTGAGCTGAATCGTGAAGGCTCGCACTGGCAGGTTGTCAGTAATGCAGGCTCAGTAAGTGCAAGCAAAGTAATTTTGGCAGTTAATGGCTATGTTGAGTCATTTGGTTTTTTCAAACGCCGATTAATGCACGTCTTTACCTATGGTTCTATGAGTCATGCCATGAGTGATGCACAGTGCGCGTCATTAGGTGGTCATGAGCAGTGGAATCTTACCCCAGCTGATCCTATGGGAGTAACCGTGCGACGCTTAAACGGCATCGGCGGCAATAGAATTTTGGTGCGCTCTCGCTTTACCTACGATCCATCAATGCAGGTAAGCAAAGCTAGAATGGCCAATGTGGGCAAACTTCATAACAAGCAATTCAATGAGCGGTTTCCGATGCTAAAGGGTTTGCAGATGGAATATCGATGGGCCGGTCATCTGTGCATCAGTCGTAATAATGTTCATGCCTTTGGTGAAGTAGATGACAATTTGTTTGCTGCTTGTTGTCAGAATGGTCTGGGTTTGTCCCGAGGTACGATGGCGGGAATAGCTGCGGCAGAGCTGGCTACCGATACTTCGTCTGAATCAGTTGACGCTCTATTGTCAGAACAGCAGCCGCAAAAGTTACCACCGGAACCGTTTGCATGGCTGGGTGCGAATGCAACTATGCGCTATAAGGAAATGATGTCCGGCAGAGAGTAGTCTTATACTTCCCATTGGTATGGTCACGCTGACGCTTCTTTCGGCTAGCCTAGTGTCGGTTAGTACTCTTCATTAAGGCCATCTGAGGCGGGTATTTCACGTTCCCTGCGAGCGATATAATCCCGCAGTGCTTCGTCTGTACCTTCATCAAGCTTCGGTTCTTCATACTCAGACAACATCTTGCGGGCATGATTTAATGCCCGTTCAGGTGTTTCTATGCTGCCTTCAGCGACCCATTGCTCATAGGAGTTGTTGTCAAATAATTTAGGCATAAAAAACGCGCTTTGAAATTTTTCCAGCGTGTGTTCATGGCCGAGGAAATGACCGCCAGGACCAATGTCTCTTATTGCAGAAAGCGCTTCATCAAAATCACCCCACTTGATGCCTTCGGCCATACGATACCCCATGGCGCATTGTTCAGCATCGACTACAAATTTGGCAACAGAGCAATGCATACCGGCTTCGTTCCAGCCTGCCGAATGCCAAATATAGTTGGCCCCAGAATGCAGTACGGCAGACAACGTGGCAGCGCTTTCGTAACCAGATTGAGCGTCTAGAGTTTTGGCACCACCCAGTGTATTGGAGGTGCGCCATGGCACATCATAAAAGCGCGCCATTTGACCAATCATGAAATTCATTAAACTAATCTCAGGAGTCCCAGCCATAGGTGCACCAGACTGCATGGAAACCGTTGATAAATAGTGCCCATAAATCGCCGGACAGCCCTTGCGAACTATTTGTGTATAGGCCAGTGCTGACAACGCTTCCGCATTCAGTTGTGCCACTGCTGCGGCAGTAGAAGCGGGTGTATTCGCGCCGCCTAAAACGAATGGCGAACACAGCACCGGTTGATTGCGTCGATTAAACGCCCGCATCGCACTCAGCATGGTTTGATCCCATACAAGTGGGGAATTACCATTGCAATTTCCGGTCACCACCGCGTGGGTTTCAAGGAAATCCTTGCCAAATAATACCTCGCACATATCCAGAACATCTTCAGCATTGCGGCCAGATGTGGTCATGCCCATGAATGTTTTGTCGGAATACTTCATCGATGAATAAGTAATCCACAGATGTCGATGAGAAACCTTCAGGTCCATGGGCTCAACAATATGATGCGCAGATGAGTGTATTGCCGGCAACATGTGGGATAGCTTATGAAACATGGCCAGATCATCTAAAGTTGGCCAGCGACGTTTGTCGTCCAGGTCTCGCAAATAGGGTGCTCCAGTCATCGGCACAAAAATACTGTTTTTACCGCCTATGTGAACATTCTTCTCCGGGTTACGAGCATGATAAGTAATTTCCGCCGGAATGCTGGTGATCAGTTGTCGAATATGTGTGCGATCGAAATAGACTCGGTCACCCTCAATTCGTGCCCCGGCTTTCTTCCATTGTTCGAGCGCGATTGGATCTCGAAAAATTACCCCAACTTCCTCAAGGATCGCCATGGATGCATCATCAATACGATGAATTTGTTCATCATCCATGGGCTCGCATAACGGGATGCCCCTAAGCAGGCTAGGTAGCATGTCAGTTTTAGGCGCTGTTCTAATTGCTCTGCGTGCCCCTCGTCCTGCTCGGACTGGACGTTTACTGGTGGTTTTTTCTGTCATGATTTTCTAATTGAATACAATGTGTGCACAATATAGCAGTCAGGAATACAGGACACAATACACTGGCATTGACCAATTGATGTCTATGCAGTGAGAATCGACGACTCTTTATGTTGTTTTACATTATAGGATTGCCTGTGAATTTTAACCTGTTGGGTCGAACCGGTCTGCAAGTCTCGGAATTATGTTTTGGCACTATGTCGTTTGGTGGGGATGCCGATGCTAAGGAGGCTGAGAAAATGTACCGTGCTGCGCGGCAGGCTGGAATCAATTTTTTTGATTGCGCTAATGTGTATAACAATGGTGAGGCGGAAAAAATACTCGGTCAGCTGATAGCGAACGAACGAGATGAAATAATTATTACCTCCAAGTGCGCTATGCCCACCAGCGAGGATATTAACGATAGGGGAGCTAGTCGCAGGCATATTCGTTCAGCCGTAGAGGGCAGTCTTAAACGGCTGAATACTGATCGTATAGATGTATTTTTGATGCATCGTTGGGATGAGAATACGCCCCTTGAAGAAACGCTGCGTGGCTTGGAAGACCTGGTGCGTGAAGGCAAGATCCTGTACACCGGCGCAAGTAATTATGCAGCCTGGCAGGTGATGAAGGCTTTGGGACTTTCTGCTCGTCAGGGATTGACTCGATTTGATGTGATTCAACCCATGTATAACCTGGTGCGTCGACAGGCTGAATCGGAGATTTTACCTCTCGCCCTGTCAGAAAATCTTGGAGTAATGACCTACGGGCCAGTGGGTGGCGGGTTATTGAGTGGCAAATATGCACCAGGCAGTCTGCCACCCAGTGGTCGGCTGGTTGATAACCTGGATTACAAAGCCCGTTATGATGAAAATTGGGTGTATGAAACTGCCGGTAGATTTACCCGTTTCGCCGCTGAATTAAATTGTCATCCGGTAAGTCTTGCGGTGGCTTGGGTCGCGGCACATCCGGGGGTTACCTGTCCCATAATTGGTGCCAGAAATCTTCAACAGTTGCAGCCGTCGATTGACTCAATTAACGTCGATATGGATGAGGATCTGCGTGACAGTATGTCCGCATTATCGAGAGAGCCTGCGTTGGCGACTGATCGACTTGAAGAGAAACGGTCATAAATACACATGGGTATTGTGGCGACAGGTAAGAAATTCCCACAACACAGGTAATTGCAGAAATTCTTGCATCCTCAATACTTATAGCCCTTTCGAACAGTACAATAATTTTTACGATAAAATAACCCAGCCCGCCACTACGAAAAATCTCTTGATGTCAGATTCTATAATTCTCGAAATAAATCAGTCCGTTGCTAGCATTACTCTTAACAGACCTGACCGACTCAACAGCTTTAATGTGGAAATGCATCAGGCATTGCATGAAGCTCTATCACAGGTGGAAAACTCCGAGGCTCGAGTTTTATTAATAACCGGAGCTGGGCGGGGCTTTTGTGCGGGACAGGATTTGAGTGCACGCAATGTTGCGTCGAATGCCGAGGTGCCGGACCTTGGAGCTTCCCTGGAGAAAAATTACAACCCTACTATCCGCGCAATACGTAATCTGCAAATGCCGGTGATTTGTGCGGTAAATGGTGTGGCGGCTGGCGCTGGCGCCAATATTGCGCTTGCCTGTGACCTGGTTATTGCTGCTCGTTCTGCCAGTTTTGTGCAGGCCTTTTGCAAGATTGGGCTGGTTCCCGATTCAGGTGGAACATTTTTTCTGCCTCGATTAGCCGGCACCGCTCGTGCCATGGGACTGGCTATGTTGGGCGATCGGATTAGTGCCGATCAAGCACGTGACTGGGGTCTAATCTGGGATGTTGTTGACGATGAGAATCTAACCGCAGAATCAAGTAAACTGGCAGAACACCTGGCCAGTCAACCTACCCGTGGTTTGGCTCTAATTAAGCGGGCAATTTATGCCAGTGCCGACAACAATCTGGATCAGCAGCTTGACCTGGAGCGTGATAGTCAACGTTTGGCCGGAACCACCTCTGACTATCGCGAGGGTGTGGCCGCCTTCATGGGAAAACGACAGGCTAAATTTACCGGACAGTAGGTCATCTCTTTAGCTGTTCCACTGCACATAACTGTGTGCTGTACTATAGACACAATCAAGATTATATAGACTGGATTTATGACAGAAGCATTTATTTGTGACGCCATTCGAACGCCAATTGGGCGCTACGGTGGCGGCCTCTCTTCAATTCGTACTGACGACCTTGGTGCGTTGCCTATGCGTGCGTTATGCGAGCGCAATCCCGAGGTTGACTTCAGTCGGGTAGATGACGTGATTTACGGCTGCGCCAATCAAGCGGGTGAAGATAATCGTAACGTTGCCAGAATGTCTGCCTTACTCGCAGGCCTGCCGACTGACGTGTCAGGTGCTACCATCAATCGCTTGTGTGGCTCGGGTCTGGATGCAGTGGGTATCTCTGCGCGGGCTATTAAATGTGGTGAAGCTCATTTGATGATTGCTGGTGGAGTGGAAAGCATGTCGCGCGCACCCTTTGTGATGGGCAAGGCGGATAGCGCTTTTTCCAGGAAAGCGGAAATTTTTGATACCACTATTGGCTGGCGCTTTATTAACCGTGCTCTCAAACAACAGTTTGGCACGGATTCCATGCCACAAACTGCCGACAATGTAGCAGAGCGATTCGCCATTAGTCGAGAAGATCAGGATGCCTTCGCATGGCGTTCCCAGCAACGCTGGGCGACGGCCCACGCGGCCGGGAATTTTAGTGATGAGATTGTTCCTGTTAGCGTGCCCCAACGACGCGGCGATGCATTAATCGTAGACACAGATGAGCATCCACGACCTTCAGTCAGTATGCAAAAGCTGTCTACCTTGAAGGGTATCAATGGAGCCGACTTAAGTGTCACCGCTGGTAATGCTTCTGGCGTGAATGATGGTGCTTGTGCATTACTGTTGGCGTCAGAAAAATTCGCCAGTGAGTACGGCTTAACCCCAAAGGCTCGAGTTGTTGCAAGTGCTACCTGTGGCGTCGAACCAGCTATTATGGGTATTGGTCCAGCGCCTGCCTGCGAGAAATTGCTTCACTTAACCGGCCTGGGTATTCAACAGATGGATATTATCGAGCTAAACGAAGCCTTCGCGGCTCAGGGTTTAGCTGTGATGCGCCGTCTGGGCATCGCCGATGATGCTGATAACGTTAATGCTCAAGGTGGTGCTATTGCTATGGGGCATCCATTGGGTATGAGTGGTGCTCGGTTGGTTACCACTGCTGTACTTCAACTACACCGCAGCGGTGGACGTTATGCCTTGTGTACCATGTGTATCGGCGTAGGGCAGGGTATCGCCATGATTATTGAACGAGTATAAAAAAGTTTTGTGAATTTGATGGTCTCAAACCCAACAAAGTCAGTCAGACAAATCTAAAGGCTGGAGAATAACTATGTATGCGCAAATGGTCAAGACTGGAGTAAGCCAGGTTAAAACAGCAGCTGAAATGACCGATCAGGAACGGGCATTTCAAGCTCGAATCGATGCAGATATTAAGATTGAGCCGAAAGACTGGATGCCTGAAATTTATCGAAAAACATTAATCCGTCAGATGTCTCAACATGCTCACTCTGAAGTGGTTGGTATGTTGCCAGAAGGTAACTGGATCACGCGTGCGCCGACATTAAAACGTAAAGCAATTCTATTGGCAAAAGTTCAGGATGAAGGTGGCCACGGTCTGTATCTATACAGTGCTGCGGAGACCCTGGGTGTGTCCCGCGATGAATTGCTGGAAGCATTGCTTGCGGGTAAAGCTAGATACTCATCAATTTTTAACTATCCCACCCTTAGTTGGGCCGATATTGGCGCCATAGGTTGGC
>JBLHGU010000210.1:0-9181 GCA_047615875.1 Parasphingorhabdus sp. | reverse complement strand
TTATGCCATCTTCATTGGTATAGCCATAACTATTCCATTTCGAAGAACCGTCAGCCAATCTCTCATACAAGTGAACCTTTACTGCGGACAAGGTCTCTGTAGTTAAGGGATTAATCAAGGTTAGCGGCAGAGTGCCAACCGCAAAGTTAAAACTACCAATGGCATCAAAGTTATCACTATAGGCATAGCCAGCATTGTAGGGTCGCGCCTTGGCATAAAAAGAAGAGCCGTCACCAAGCCCATAAGGGGTGAATTTTACCTGACCATTCTCATCGGTATAACCACGGGCTCGATATTTGCTCGAGCCATCTTCCATCTTCTGGTAAAGATAAACTTTGGTGCCAACAGGAGATGATTCATCAATTGGATTGACCAACGTCAAGGCTAGTGTTCCGACGTCTAGTTGTACCGGTCCAACCAGATCAATATCCTTGCTATAAGCATAGTTGCTACCAAAAGGTTGGGTCTTTGCGAAATATATTCTTTCTGAGCCAACTCCAGATGGAGAAAATTTTACAGTGCCATTTTCATCGGTATAACCACTAGCTCGGTAAGATGATTTTCCATCTGACATGCGTTCATACAAGTAAACTCTCAGACCGGCTAGATTGTTACCACCTTCAACGTCATGAACAGTAATCGGAACCGTTCCAACATTTAGTTGGTGAGGTCCAGTACTGGTGATCTCATCACTGTAAGCATAGCCTGTATTGTAGGGGCGAGTTTTTGCATAATAATTTCTACCGCCACCAAGACCTTGCGGAGAAAACTTTACAGTGCCATTCTCATCGGTATAACCAGAAGATCGGTATTTGGAGGTGCCATCTGCGAGGTTTTCATAAAGATAGATGCGAGTGCCTATAACTAGCGTCTCTTCGAGAGGGTTTTTTACCGTAATGGGTAAGGTGCCTACATTGAAGGTAAATGCGCCAATTTCTGAAATGTCTGAGCTGTAAGCATAACCACCATTGTGTGGTCGGGAACGCAGAAAATATTTTGCACCATTACCAAGACTTGTCGGACTGAACCGAACAGTGCCCATGTCGTCAGTATAACCACCGCCTACATAACGATAACCATCTTCTACAGTGCGTTCATAAAGATATATTTTTTTGCCGACAATACTTTGCTCCAGTATTGGATCAAATAAGGTTACCGGTAACGTACCGACGGTGAACGAGAAGGGCTCAGCAGAATCTACTGGAGAGCTATAAACATAAATACCTTGATAAGGTCTGGCTCTAAATTGGTAGGTGGTTCCTGACCCCAGTCCAGGAGCTTCGAATTCAGCTTGCCCAAGATCGTTGGTATAAGCTCGGCCTGCCCAGGATCGACTTCCACCTTCAAGTTTATATAGATCGACTCGTTGCCCAGCCAGTGGACTTTCATCCAGTGCGTTAAAAAGGTTTACGACAACTGAGGTACTTTCGTCTGATGAAGTTTCCTCCACTGCTAATGCCTGGTTGCTAGCAATTCCAATTACTAACAGTAGCATTAAAAATGCAGAATAAACTCTGTTCTGACAACCTATATACAGGGTATTCATAACCCTTTCCTCCGACAAATGAGAGACAACATTTGCCTGCTAGATTCCATTCGCTTAGCCGATATCATTATCTGGTTGGCGAAAGGTAACAGGTCAAAGCGTTATCAGGTTTTAGTCATTGCTATCCAAATTACTACCGGGTACTGATTCCACCGTTCCGTCGGCCAATCGAAAAGTATCCAGATCTGTTTCAAGAGAAATGATTCGATCCTGTGCTTCTGCAAGTTGTGTTAACGACTGTTGATAGCGTTGCTGGCTTGCTTCAAGTTCTTTTATAAGGGGTTCGTTGTTATTTTTAAGAGCATTGCTGGCATCTTTATCCGCACTATCATCAGCTTCCATATCATTCACCTGGGACATAACTTCTTCCATTTCCTTTATTTGCCTGTTGGCAAATTCCAGCTGGCTACTTAAATCGACGATCTGTGCTTCGTAGCTCGCCTTGTCCTGTTCCCCGAGGTTGTTATTAGTTTGTTGCTGCAGGTTATATAATTCGGTTTCAAGTTCGTCAATTCTTGTGCTTGTATCCGGCGTAGGGCTTTCTGCTTTTGTTATTTGCTCAACAGAACTATTTTCCATCATTACTTTTTCACTGACAGAATCTTCCTCTTCAACTGTACAGGCAACGAGCATGGCAACTATGCAGCTGAGTACGGCGATACGTGCTTTCAGTAAATGCGAATTCAAATTCATGGTGATATCATCGACTACACTATTGCATCCCTTAGGGACAATGATTATCCAACCGTCAATACCTAACGCTGGTCTCTTCAGGTTCAATCCTAGGAATTCATTATAAGAATTTGCCAGAAAGGCGCTATTCTCCCTGTCGGAAAGTTTCTACCGTTTATCCAAAAAAGCCACGAATAGATACCGTTGGTCAGTAAACGGCCGAGATAGTTCTGCGTGAAGCAGGCTAAGAAATGATTAGCTTACGGTCAGAATCTGCTAATTCCGAGAGAAAGGAGGAAGTGTTTGGCAGAGATTAAATTAAGGTAGAACTTTAGAAATAACAAGTTCTACGAAAATTGCACCATTCGTGTTAACTGGGGCAGAAATAGCCTCTAGATCGCCACTATTAGCAATCGGCTGGCCACTTTTAGAAATACGTGCAACAACCTCTACTTGATTAAAACCTGACAGTTGCATACCCGGTATCATAGCGCTGGAATCGTCCAATACAATCGTAATGGGTAATTCGTCCACTCGATGTCTGGCGGCTGCCAGTGGCATTGGCGGTCCGCTAATAGCTCTGGCAAAGATAAAAACTATTTGTTCTGGCTGCGTTTGATCCAACAAATCAGGATTTAATGAAACGCTGACTGAAATACTGGTCTGCAGAACTACGGATTGCGAGCTGGCATGGTTATTCGCTTTTGTGAGACTAATTCCCGCCTGCTGTGCTTGTGCTTCAAGCTCTTTGATAAGTCCTGAAAGTTCCGTCTGCGATTGTGGTTCCTGCACTAGTTTTGGTAACAATGTTTGCCAAAAATCCATAGCAACCTGGAATGACCCATTTTGTTGAGCAGCCATGCCAGATAGCCAAAGACCTTGAACGTGACCGCCATCAATTTTCAGAGCATTGGCTAACAACTGCTTTGGTTTGCCCAGTAGAACACCACCCTCTACCATTGCCATGGCATCAGCCAGCCCAACCAGAATATCTGGATTATTTGGCGAGAGTTCATTAATCCGAGAGTACGCTCGCACTGCGTCAGAAAAACTTTGCAATGCCATAGAGGATCGGGCAAATATTTGCCAGCCACGCAAATCATCCGGATTCTCCTCCAACTGTTGTTTCAAACGTGCCATCATCTCCTCTACAGAAGGAGATTTGTCCTGATTTTCTGCAACATTTACGGAGCTACCTTGAACAGGAGGGATAGTAATCGCTGACGGGTTACCAATGCCAATATAAAGTATGCCCAGCAACGCTGGAATAGCAAAAGTCAGCGCCAGCGCAAGAACTGGCAACGCATTACTTGCTATCGTTTCCGCGGGTTTTACTGTATCTAAATCACCGGTTGAATCAAGATCAAGAGCCAGCGATTGTTCAAGTTCCTTTTTCTCGGAAGTGTAAGCTTGTTCCGAAATCGCACCATCTTGCAAAGATTGTTTGAGTTGGGACAAACGTGAACGAGCAATTTCTATATTTTGCTGTCGCCTATCAAGCGTAGTGCTGTCGCAAGTTTTAAATAGTGGCGAAAGTAGCCACCATAGTGTGACCGATAACATAGAGACGGCAACTACCCAGAAAGTCATCATAGGTCAGGCGCCTTTATTGTCGTCTAATAAATCACGAACTTGATCGAGGCGATCCTGTTCTACAACGATATCTGTTTGGCGTTTACGAACCAGTTTTACAAACACAAAAATACCAAAAAGACCCAGTAACGCCGGTGCCAGCCAGAGCAATATGGTATGAATATTCAGCGGTGGTCGATAAAGCACAAATTCGCCATAGCGATCCACCATAAAATCAGCGATTTGACCATCTGTTTGTCCAGCCATAATCATGGCATAGGTTTTCTCTCTTAAATCCTGAGCCAATGACGCATTGGAATCCGCCAGATTCTGATTTTGGCAAACCAGGCAACGAAGTTCCTTAATGAGTTCGTTATATCTTAGCTCCTGCAAGCTGGTTTCAAATTTCCGAGATTCAATTGCTGCCTGTGTCACTGAGGTGAACAGGATAGTCAGTGCGACGAATAGCAGACGCATTATGAATTTCCCTCGAGCTGTCTGATCAAAGGTATAACTTTATTTTGCATAACTTCTTCATTAAGTGGACCGATATGTTTATAACGAACCACACCGTTAGCATCCATAATAAAAGTCTCCGGTACCCCGTAGACTCCCCATTCGATGCCAGCATCACCCTCAAAATCAACTGCTATTGCCGTATAGGGGTTACCCAATTTCTGTAACCAGCCCTTTGCGTCGGTGCCAGTATCTTTATAGTTTAAACCCACCAATGGTGTGTCGCTTGACCGGGCATAGGCCAGTAAAAGATCGTGCTCAGCTCTACAGGCAACGCACCAGGAAGCCCACACATTTAGAATCCAGGTTTTGCCCGCATAGGTGGAATTGGTGATTCTCTCATTGGAATAAAGTCGCGGGAGATCCAGAGTGGGGGACTGACGATCAATAAATGGTGATGGTACTTCACGAGGATCAAGTTTTAATCCAAGGCCTAAGAACGCTGCCATAACCAGAAAAATGCCTAGTGGAATAAGATATCGTATCATCAGGCTGTCTGCTCAGACCCGACCGATATTCGTTTGCGAGCGAGACTACGATAGCGTTTATCAGCCGCGCCCAATAAACCGCCAAAGGCCATGAAAAGGCAGCCAAGCCAGATCAACCGGATATAAGGTTTGTAATAAATTCGAACTGCCCAGTTATTTTTGCCCAGTGGCTCGCCCAGCGAAACGTAAAGGTCTCTGCTGATTCCAGGATCGATGGCCGCTTCTGTCATTGGGTTACCACCGGCATAGCTGCGCTTTTCTGGTCGAAGTTGAATGTTTTTGCCAGAGGGCGTTGATGCGGTAATATCGCCAATTTGGGCTACGTAGTTTGGTCCTTGAAAGCCATCAACCCGATTAAATTGAAACTTGTGTCCGGCAACTTCAAAAACATCACCCGGAGCCATGGCTAAATCTTTTTCAACCTCAAAGGTCGAAACCATGGTTACGCCGATTATGAACAAACCGACCCCAGTATGGGCGACTACCATGCCGTGGAAACCGGAAGGGGCCTTAAACAATTGACCAGGTCGCCAAGTACCACCCATGCGATCCAAAAGGGCCATCGCGCTACAGGCGATAACCCAAAGACCAACAGATAGACCGCAGGCGGCACCTATAGAGTAGGTGGTCGGCATTGCCAGAGGCCAGAGAAATCCCCCGATCAAGCTAAAAGCGAGCGCCCACTTTAGTTTGCCAGCGATGCGCACTGGTTGGTCCTTCTTCCAGCGTGAAAGTGCACCAATACCGATCAACATTGCCAGGGGAAGCATGATTGGTACGAAGACCGTATTAAAATATGGTGGGCCAACGGAATATTTGCCAGCGCCCAGTGCGTCCATGACTAATGGAAAAAGGGTGCCAAGTAATATGGTTAACGCAGCAATGATCAGCAAGATGTTGTTTATCAGTAACGCCGCCTCCCGTGATGCCCAGGTAAATTGACCTGTACTTTTAAGCATCGGTGCGCGCCAGGCATATAAGGCTAACGAGCCACCAACGACTATCACAAGGAATACCAGTATAAACAGGCCGCGCGACGGATCGGATGCAAATGCATGAACCGAAGTTAGAACCCCAGAGCGAACCAGAAATGTACCAAGCAATGAGAGGCTAAAGGCGAATATCGCTAACAAAACTGTCCAGGCCTTGAAAGTGTTTCTCTTTTCAGTCGCAGCCAGAGAATGAACTAATGCAGTTCCGACTAACCAGGGCATAAATGAGGCATTTTCCACCGGATCCCAGAACCACCAGCCACCCCAGCCAAGTTCGTAATATGCCCACCAACTCCCTAGCGCTATGCCGACGGTCAAAAATAGCCAGGCAATGTTGGTCCAGGGTCGCATCCATCGAATCCATGCTGCATCTAGTCTACCGCTAATCAGAGCCGCTAACGCGAAGGCAAACGCTACAGAGAAACCAACATAACCCATATATAACATTGGCGGATGGATTATCAGCCCAAAGTCCTGTAGCAAAGGGTTCAAATCTCTTCCCTCGATGGGCACGGGAAACATTCGATCAAATGGATTCGAAGTAAAAATGATGAAAGATAGAAACCCAATGCTGATAATACCCATGCAGGCTAGAACCAGACCTTTCATCTGTAAAGGCACAGTACGACTAAATAGACTGACTGCCGCTGTCCACAAAGCCAGAATGAGCGACCATAATAGTAGAGAACCCTCATGAGCTCCCCACACTGCCGAGACCTTGAACATCAAGGGTAAAAGGGTATTTGAATTATTGGCGACGTAGGCAACGGAAAAATCGGAATAAATAAAAGCCCAAACCAGGCAAATAAACGATACTCCAACCAATAGAAACTGCAATCGTGCAGCGGGGACCGCAATTTGTAGTAATTGCGGATTTTTCGAAAAACTGCCATACAGCGGTAAAACAGCTTGAATTATGGCAATAAGAAAGGCCAGTATTAGTGCTAGATTTCCAATTTCAGGGATCAACAGTTTTATTCCGTGGTGAGGGCTTTGCTACCAGCTTTTTTCAAAGCTTCGGCAACTTCGGGTGGCATATAATTTTCATCGTGTTTTGCAAGAACTTCGCTGGCTTCAAATATTCCTGCGGAGTTCAATTTACCCTGTGCAACTATTCCCTGACCTTCACGAAACAGATCAGGCAAGATGCCGGAATAGGTAACGGTTACTTGTTTTGCAGTGTCAGTCAGGTCAAAACTAACAGTAATCTCCCCTGGTTTACGTTTTACTGATCCTGTAACAACCATTCCGCCTAATCGAAAGCTGTTATGCGGGGGGGCTTCTCCAGCATTCACCTGGGTTGGGCTGAAAAACAGGTTGATGTTTTCCTTTAGCGCTAGAAGGGCGAAGGTAACTGCAATTGCAATACCAGCCAGTAGCAGTCCAAGCAGTATTAGCCGTTGTTTTCGTTTTTCTTTCATTTGGTTTTTCGTTCTGCTAATCGAATTTTGCCAAGCAATTGTTTTTTTGTTTGTTTTAAAAGGGTTTTTGCTGCGATCACATTCCCTACAATTACGACGAGTGTTAGAAGATAGGCTGGCCAGACGTACCAGGCATAGCCGCCCATGGCAAAAAAGTCACTCATTTGCCTCTCCTTTGACGACGATCTGAGCCCAACTGGATTTTTGCTCAGACAATAATACCTCGGCCCGTGCACGCAATAGCATCAAACTGAAATAAAGTGTTTTGAACGCCGCAAACATAATTAATAATGGTACCAGCATGGAATAGTCGATTGATGGCTTATCAAACTTTGTTACCGTGGGCCCTTGATGTAAGGTATTCCACCATTCCACAGAATAATGAATAATGGGTAGATTGACCACGCCGACGACTGCTAATAACGCACCAGCCCGAGCGGCATTCCGTCGATCATCTATGGCTGCCTGTAAAGCCATAAATCCGAGATATAGAAAAAGCAAAATCAACTCTGATGTCAATCGCGCATCCCATACCCACCAGGTACCCCACATGGGTTTTCCCCATATAGATCCTGTGAACAGTGCAATAAACGTAAATGACACACCAATTGGAGCGGTTGCTCTGGCAACCGCGTCTGCCAGTTTCATTCGCCAGATAAGTGATACCAGGCCACAAATGGCGAGTGCCAAATAACAGAACATGGACATCCAGGCCGCGGGTACATGTATATATATAATTCTATAGCTATCGCCTTGCTGATAATCGGTAGGCGCCAGAATCAGGCCACCATATAATCCACAAAGAAATAGCAATAGACTCAGCCAGCCAAGCCATGGCGTCAGTATAGTCGACAATCTATAGAATGATTGTGGGGACCCTAATCGGTGAAATGCTACCTTAAGTCGCGAAGGTGCTTTTCGATGGTTTGCCGAAGCATCAGTATTTTGCGGCATCGAGATTTTTGGCGGGGCTTGAAAACCGATGTATAGTACCCGAAGAACAATATTAATCGAAGCCATTTAACTGCTTATTAATGATGTAAAATCAATATAGGGATAATCTGGCTCTTGTTTGCTACTAACATCCACTTAATGCCCATAAGTTTTTGCATAATTAACCGGATTGAATGGAACAGTGCCGGCGAATTGGCTAAAATACGCCGCCTTTATGGGAATTGCCCCAGTCTTTACATGCTTCGCCCACATCGATGGTTAATCGACAAGATTAATCGATCGATTGTTTTATAACCCACACCGTAATATTTAATGTCCGAATTCGCTAAGGCGCATATAAGAAATTTTGCCATCATCGCCCATATTGACCATGGGAAATCCACATTATCTGATCGTTTAATTCAGCATTGCGGTGGTTTGATGAACCGCGAAATGAGTGAACAGGTACTGGATTCAATGGATCTGGAGCGGGAGCGTGGAATAACAATCAAGGCTCAAAGCGTTTCCCTACATTACACAGCACTCGATGGTATTGAGTATCAACTCAATTTTATCGACACGCCGGGCCACGTTGACTTCTCCTACGAAGTTTCCCGCTCATTGAAAGCCTGTGAGGGTGCCTTGCTGGTGGTCGATGCGAGCCAGGGAGTTGAAGCACAGACTGTAGCCAATTGTTACACTGCGGTAGATTTTGGACTTGAGGTTGTGGCAGTTCTGAACAAGCTGGACTTGCCGGCGGCCGATCCAGAACGGGTGAAAACTGAAATTGAAGATGTCGTGGGTATTGATACTGAAAACTCTATTTCCGTCAGCGCTAAAACAGGTGAGGGCATTGTTGATGTGCTGGAGGCAATTGTTACTCAGTTGCCGGCCCCGGAGGCCGAACGCGATGAGCCGCTACAGGCATTAATAATTGATTCCTGGTTCGATAATTATCAGGGAATAGTATCTCTAATTAGAGTAGTACAGGGGCGAATTAAAGAAAAGCAACGTATCAAAATGATGTCCACAGGACAGGAG
>JBLHGU010000209.1:0-9187 GCA_047615875.1 Parasphingorhabdus sp. | reverse complement strand
GCAACTGGCAAAGTGCCAATTAGCCCGGAATTTCTGCAATCACTGCGACGTTGGACAAAAGACAACAATGTTCTGTTGATATTCGATGAAGTTGTGACAGGGTTTCGTGTTTCACCGGGAGGTGTTCAAGAAGCTGTTAATGTTATGCCAGACTTAACTGCCTTGGCGAAAATAGTAGCTGGAGGTTTGCCCGGTGCTGCAGTGACAGGATCGGCCGATATAGTAGATGGTCTTGATCATGATGCTGCAAAGCGTTCTGGGAGAGAAAAAATATCCCACCCTGGAACCTTCAATGCCTGCCCGGTTTCAGCAGCGGCCGGCATTCAAGCGTTAAACATAATACAACAAACTGATGTCTGCGAGACCGCCAACCGACTCGCCAAAAAATTGCGAGTAGGATTAAGCGAAGTGGTGAAGGCCCATGATGTTCCCTGGGTGGTTTATGGCGAAGCATCGGCGTTTCATATTTATATGCAAGACGATAAGTCGCCAGAACATGACGAAAGATTCAGCCCCGTAAAGCTTGGTCGCGAAGAGCTTGCTAGGCAACCTGTAGGTGTCGCTGCTCTATTAAGGCTGGCGTTGAATATTAATGGAGTTGATTTTACTGGTTGGCCCGGCGGACTGGTTTCTGCGGCTCATAGTGATGTGGATATTGAAGATACCATTGAGGCTTTTTCAGGTGCTTTAAACAGGCTTAAACCGATTGTCTGTGTTTGAATAATGATAGTGTAATGTGTAGACGTTGAACCAGGTCTAGTGAAGGTCGCAGCGAACTCGAAACTCACGCTATCACCAGTCTAATACGCGCTTTATTTCGTACATTAGTCGTTTATTCTTCATATGCTTCTGAGATCACAGTTTTTAATTGAGATCACAGATGAATTATGTAATCATTGCTAAGACGTTGTATAACATTTCGGTGATATATACGGTCAACGTATAACCGAAGTTTCTATTATTACCATAGTAAAGCACTACATTTGGAGGAGATATGAAACCATTCGATAAACTGGTATCTGGCCTGAATAGAGGCGAAATATCGAGACGTGACTTTTTGCAGAAAGCTAGTGCGTTAGGCATTGCTTCGGCAGTTCCTGCCGCATTGGTGAGTGGTAACGCATTCGCAGCTATGCCAAAGCGTGGCGGCCATATGCGAGTTGCTACAGTACAAGGCTCATCAACAGACAAGTTAGACCCGATATTTCTCTCCAGTGGACATACCAATTTTCTGTGGTATTCGATGCATGGGCAGTTAACCGAGATTCTTGCCGATGGGCAACTTGCACCGCAAATTGCTGAATCATTTGAGCCCGGCGCTGATCCTTCTGAGTGGATATTTAAGCTACGCAAAGGGATCGAGTTTCACAATGGCCAGACGCTAACTGCCGACGATGTTATCGCTTCCCTTGAGCGTCATCGTGGCGAAGCTTCTGCCTCGGCAATGAAATCATTCATGGAAGAGGTTGAAAGCATAACCAAAGATGGTGATCACGTAGTTAAAATGAAGCTGAAATCCGCCAGTGTGGATTTCCCTGTTATTTTATCTGCCAGTTCGTTGTCTATCCTGCCATCAAAAGACGGTAAGATTGAACAGTTCGATGTGGGTTGTGGTTCCTATATGCTTGAATCTTTCGAGCCTGGACAGCATTCGAACCTGAAACGCAATCCCAACCATTTTATGTCGGATCGTGCTTTTGTCGACTCAGCTGAAATATTGACAATAGCTGATGCTACTGCACGTTTGAATGCACTAGTAACCGGTGCTGTTGATGTTATTGGTGATGTCGATTCTACTTCTGCTGATCGACTCGGTAGTAAATCCAGTATTAACGTGCTGGATGTGGTTAGTACCCAACATTACACCTTTCCGATGCGCACCGATCTTGCGCCATTCGACAATAACCATGTGCGTATGGCGCTTAAACTGTCAATTGATCGCAACGATGTGCTCGATAAAGTACTGAGTGGACATGGGCTGGTAGGTAATGATCATCCAATTTCTCCTGCGAATCGATACTATAATCATGAGCTCGAGCAAAGAGAATACGATCCAGAAAAAGCTAAATGGCATCTGAAACAAGCCGGTCTAAGCAAACTTCAGGTTGAGTTAAGTGCTTCCGACGGCCTCTATGCAGGCGCGGTAGATACTACGGTTCTATTCAGTGAGCATGCTAAGAGTTCGGGAATAGAAATTACACCTAAGCGCGTGCCAGATGATGGCTACTGGTCAGATGTCTGGCTTAAGCACCCCTGGTGTGCCAGCTACTGGAGTGGCCGACCTACTGAAGACTGGATGTTTACACAAGGTTATTCAGCTTCATCAAACTGGAATGAAACCTACTGGAAGAATGAGAAATTCAATAAACTGCTAGTATCAGCACGCGCAGAAGTTGATGATAGCAAGCGCCGTGATATGTACTTCGAAATGCAGGCTATCTGTCGTGACGATGGCGGCTCAGTCATTCATGCATTCGCTAATCACATCTCTGCTAACACGGCTAAAGTAGGCGTGCCTGAAACAGTAGCAGGTAACTGGGAATTTGATGGTTATAAGTTGCTTGAGCGCTGGTGGATGACTGGTTAATAGTTGCAATTTTGCCTAAGCTATTAAAATAAGCTTTTAGATGTATTGCCGGCGACCTTGTGTCGCCGGTTCTGTTTATAGCTGTAATGACTGGTTAAAATTTCATGGAACAATCTGACACTAATCGTCGACGCGGTAAAAGTGCTCGCCAGCAAAAAGCGGCTCGTAAGGTCAGCGCAGCTTTGCAAAGTAGTAAGCATGAAAAGCGTGTTTCGTTAGAGCTGGTGAGTGGGTCTCAGTCACGGCTAATTCATGATGCAGTTAAAAAGATTCTCTGGGAAGTCGGCGTAATTATTGAACATGTGCCGAGTTGTAAGCAATTACTGCAGAAAAAGGATTGCTGGCAAGATGATCAGGGTTATGTGCATCTACCCGAAGATTTAATTGAACAGGCGATTGCATCGGTGCCTGGTGTAATTAGATTGTATGACCATGACGGTAACATCAAAGTTGATACCGATAGTCCGATATCGAGTTTTTGTCCCGGGCATAACTGTGTTCGAATTCTCGATTATCGCACCAACGAACTGAGGCCCTGTAGCCTCGATGATATCCGCGAGACTGCCAGGCTCTGCGAAGCACTACCCAACATTGACATGGTTTGTTCGCTTGGCTATCCGACTGAAGTTCCGCCGGAAGACGAGGTGGTTGAGACTGTGCGGGCGATGTATGAGAACTGCTCGAAGCCAGCCGCATTGCTCGCCCACGACGAAGTCATTCAGGAGCGTATGCTGAATTTGATTGCCGATATGACCGGTGGTTGGCAACGCATGGCCGACAAACCCGTTTGCCTCGAATTAATGGGCCCGATATCACCCTTAAAATTGCCTGAAGAATTGTGCCTACGATTGATCAACTGCGCGCGCTGGCGAATACCGGTGGTTTGTTATCCGGCCACATTCCCCGGAATGTCTTGCCCAATTTCTAACGCCGGTGCCATTGCACAATCATCCGCAGAAGCAATTGCCGGTATAATTTTGCATCAAATGACAGAGCCGGGTGCGCCGGTGATGAGTGGATCTTCCATTTTGCCCATGGATTTACGGCAGGCTAATCTGGCTTATGGTTCTCCTGAATATATGACAGCTGGTCTCGGTGCCAGTGACTATTTTCGTAGCATTGGCATTCCGTCGTGGATTGGTGCTGGATGTTCTGATTCACACCAGTTCGATACGCAAGCTGCTGCCGAAGCCGGTGCAAATCTGGCTATTGCTGGAATATCCAAATCGTCTTTTGTACATAACCTTGGTTTTCTTTCAGGCGGCCGCACTGGCTCAATTCAGATGCTAACACTTTGTGATGAGATCATCGGCTGGTCAAGTAAAATGGCTACAGGCGTTGAAGTTACTGCAGATTCGATAGCGGCAGAAGTAGTTATTCGTGCCGCACGCAACAACGATTATCTTACCGATCAACATACACAAGATCGATTTATGACCGAAAACTGGTACCCCGGTTTATTTGAACGCTCAGACGCGGATGCGTGGCTTGACGCAGGGGCCCAGGATATGACCCAACGTGTTAATCAACGTATTCGAGATATTCTGGGTTAGGCTTGATGCGATGAATAGCATTGGAACCGACTATGAATAATATCCGACGTATGTTGGTGCAGCGAATTTCACTGGGAATTTTGACGTTGTTTATCGTTTCGATCATCATTTTTCTAGCTGTATCGATGCTACCGGGTGATGCCGCCCAGGCGATTTTGGGACAGGCTGCCACACCCGATACTATTGAAATTTTACGTAAACAACTGGGGCTCGATCTGCCTGCGCATATACGTTACTTTAGCTGGCTTGGTGGCATTATTCAGGGTGATTTCGGTACTTCGATTGGTAACGGTCGGGAAATTAGCGAGGTTATTGGAGTACGTTTTTTTAATACCATATTTCTCGCGACATTTGCGGCTTTTATATCAGTACCGCTGGCTCTGGTGCTTGGTATCCTCGCCGCGCTTTATCGCAACTCGTATTATGATCGTACGGTTAATGCACTAACGCTGACTTCAATCTCCACACCCGAATTCTTTGTCGCCTACATTCTGATACTGTTCGTATCGGTAAAAACCGGCTGGTTTCCTAGTCTTTCTAATGTGCATGCCGATACCGGGTTTTTTGAACGTCTGGAAAAAACCTTTTTACCAGCTGTGACACTGACCCTGGTGTCCATCGCTTACATGATGCGTATGACTCGCGCCGCGATTATCAATCTGTTATCCAGTTCCTATATCGAGATGGCGTCACTGAAGGGTATCAAACGCTTACGAATAATCACCCATCATGCACTACCCAATGCCTGGGCGCCGATTATCAATGTGATTGTACTCAACCTCGCTTACCTGATAGTCGGAGTGGTAGTGGTTGAAGTCGTGTTTGTTTACCCCGGATTAGGACAATTGCTGGTAGATGCCGTGCAACGACGCGATATGCCGGTGGTACAGGCCTGTTGTCTGATTTTTGCAGCCACTTATGTGACGCTTAACTTGATTGCAGACATCCTGTCGATTTTAACTAACCCGCGATTGTTACATCCAAAATGAGTCAATCTCCAGATAGTCAGGAAATGGCGGCACCTGTTAAAAACACAGGCTTAGGCCGAATACTTAAAGAGCTGGTGAAGGCACCATTTAGTGCCAAACTTGGCTTGCTGATCATAGTGGTTTATGTGTTTACCGCTTTGTTTGCCCCCTGGTTAGCGCCTTATGGTGAATCCGAAATCGTCGGTAAAAAATATATGTTGTGGGGTGACGATTTTCTGCTCGGCACTGACAATCTTGGGCGTGACACGCTTAGCCGGATTATTTATGGCGCTCGCAATACTGTCGGTATAGCTTTGATTACTACAATTTACGCATTTCTGCTGGGTGGGCTTGCGGGTATTATTGCCGCAGTAATCGGAGGTTGGACCGATCTGTTGCTAAGCCGCGTCGTTGATATTCTGATGGCTATCCCAGCGTTAATATTCGCCATGTTATTGCTCTCCATCTTCGGAACTTCGGTGCCCAGTTTAATCTTGATCATAGGTTTGCTTGATTCAACTCGTGTTTTTCGGTTGTGCAGAGCAGTAAGCCTTAATGTGGTGGTGATGGATTTTGTCGAAGCTGCAAAACTGCGCGGTGAAAAACTCGCCTGGATAACGGTGCGCGAAATTTTGCCCAGCATTTCAGCACCTTTGGCAGCAGAATTCGGAATCAGGTTTTGTTTTGTATTCTTAACAATCAGTGCCTTGAGCTTTCTCGGCCTTGGCATACAACCGCCGACTGCAGACTGGGGATCGATGGTACGTGACACAGCAGACCTGATCACCTTTGAAGACTACACGCCATTAATACCTGCAGCGGCTATTGCGATTCTAACTATCGGAGTTAACTTCGTTGTTGACTGGTTTCTTCAAAAAACCAGTGGATTAAAAGATGAGTTCTGAGCACAACGAATTGCTACTTGAAGTCAAAGGTCTAAGTGTCGAAGGCTTTAGTGAAGATAAATGGCATCAAATTGTTAATGGTGTAGATTTCTCTCTAAATCGAGGTGAAATTTTAGGGCTGATTGGAGAATCCGGTGCAGGTAAGTCAACAATCGGTATTGCCGCTATGGGTTTCGCCAAGCCTGGCTGTCGAATCAACGGTGGTAGCATTCAATTTGATGGACTTGAACTAACAACAGCAAGTGCAGAAGAAAAGCGTCGACTACGGGGCGCACGCATCGCTTATGTGGCGCAGTCAGCTGCTGCCTCATTTAACCCGGCTCATAAGCTAATTGATCAATTTAGCGAAACAGTGATTCAGCACGGTCTGGGTAGTCGTGAGCAAGCTTATGCAGATGCTAAAGAACTCTATTCTAAAATTAGAATGCCGAATCCGGATACCATCGGTTTTCGATACCCACACCAGGTTTCTGGCGGACAACTCCAACGCGCGATGACGGCAATGGCACTCGCCTGTCGCCCTGACTTAATCATCTTCGATGAACCAACCACAGCGCTCGACGTGACCACCCAAATTGAAGTGCTGGCTACCATCAAGAGCATAGTCGAACAATTCAATACGGCGGCGATTTATATTACCCACGATCTGGCTGTTGTTGCGCAGATGGCCGACAAAATTAAAGTTCTGCGTTATGGCGAATCAGTGGAAGAGTCGGAAACCCGAAGCATGCTTAGCGACCCACAGCAGGACTACACTAAGTCGTTGTGGGCAGTGCGCAGTTTTCGCAAGACTGAACATAATGTTGATGAAAGTGCATCGCCACTGCTAAAAGTCGAAAATATTACCGCCACCTATCCAGGCACACCGAGAGCGGTGCTTAGAGATATTGATTTTGAAATACGACCTAATGAAACGGTAGCCGTGGTTGGTGAGTCCGGTAGCGGCAAAAGTACCCTGGCGCGAGTTATCACCGGTTTGTTGCCGCCAGGGCAGGGGCAGATTTTGTTTGAAGATAAGAACCTGCCCGCAGATTATCGCAATCGTAGCCGTTCTCAATTGCAGCGTATTCAGATGATTTATCAAATGGCAGACACTGCGATAAATCCCCATCATAAAATTCGTGACATTGTTGGTCGACCGCTCAGTTTTTATCTTGGACTCGAAGGGCAGGCCAAACAACAACGCCTCAGAGAGTTGATGGAAATGATAGAGATGGATCCCGATCAATATCTCGATCGGTTGCCTGGAGAGCTCTCTGGCGGACAGAAGCAACGCATTTGCATTGCCCGTGCACTGGCAGCTGACCCCTCTTTTATTATTTGTGATGAAGTAACTTCAGCTCTGGATCAGCTCGTTGCTGAAGGCATTTTAAGGTTGCTCGATAGATTGCAGCAAGAATTCAATCTGGCTTACATGTTTATCACTCATGATCTCGCTACGGTGAATGCGATTGCTGACAGAGTGGTGGTGATGTTGCAAGGAGAAATAGTCGACCAGGGACCCAAGAATGAAGTGTTTCAGCCGCCATATCATAAGTACACAGAACTTCTTTTATCTTCGGTGCCGGAAATGGACCCAGACTGGATGGATCGAGTTATTGCCGAGAGATTGGAAAAAGGCACCATTGAATCCGCTGGCCACTAGGCAACTCAGACCGGTTATTGTGTAAACCAATGTCTGAATCAGAATTAAATACAATTTTTACTCATCTGGATCGAGTGCTAGTTACTGATGCCAGACAGGCGTTTACTATGCCCGGCGCTTTCTATACTTCGGAAGCGCTACTCGACATCGAACGCGAGCAGTTGTTTCGTAAAAAATGGATTTGCCTCGGCCGTGAAGAGGAGATTCCAGTAGTCGGTGATTATTTCTCAACCGAGCTTGTCGGCGAACCGATCATGCTGGTTCGAGTTAAAGCCCGCACCATAAAAGCTTTAGCAAACGTTTGTCGACATCGGGCTATGCCACTGGTGGAGGGTAGGGGGCGTTGTAAACGGTTTACCTGTTCTTATCATGCCTGGACATATGATCTCAGCGGCCAATTAGTCAGAGCACCGGGTGTTGAAGATCAGCACGCTAATTTTATACGCAACTGCAAACTGCCTGAGTTTAAGTGTGAAATTTGGCACGGGTTCATTTTTGTTAATCTGGATTCTAATGCGGAATCCTTTATCGATTCTGAAACCGTGCGCCAGATTGAACCCATGGTTAAGAACATGCATATCGAAGACATGCAATTATTGTTTTCCATCGAACAGGAATGGGATGCTAACTGGAAATGCCTGGTAGAAAATTTTCTTGAAGGCTACCATCTGTCAACGGTACATCGGAAAACTCTGCATCCTTATACTCCAACAAGATTATCCAAACACTTCAATCCGGGGGAAGACTTCTTCGGTTTTCATTCGTATTATCCGAAACAGGCACCATCAAGAGGCGAATCGCACACGGACTTAAGCAAAGAAGAGAAACGACGATCTTTGATGCTTGGTATTGGGCCAAGTAGTGTGTTTGGCATTTCCGGATTCAAGGTAACCTATAATCTAATACAACCGATATCCGCGACCAGGTTGCGTACTCGAATCGGCATGATCGGCTTGCCAGCCAAAACAAACGAAGAGAAATGCATTGCTGAAGCCGGCGTGGATTTGTTTACCCGTACCTTTGCAGAAGACGAAGCACAACTCGTAAGAGTAATGCGTGGTTTGCAATCGCGTAACTATACATCGTCAGTTTTGGCAAAACCTGATTACGAAGGAGCAATCTGGGATTTTTATAATTACCTAGCAGAAAATCTTAGTCGCTAGTTTTATGGTTTTATATTTTAAGCTCGATGTCAGGCAATGGTTTTACACTATGATGCTAGAGATTTAGCAAAGATCTCTAGCCCTGTTAAGCAGGGCGGTTTGTACCAATATCAGATATGCATTACGATCCCCTTTGCAAATGTAACCATGGCAGTCTACCTATTTGGGACGGACCCCAACGATGCCGCGACTGGTGCGTGAAGGAGGGCCGGACGGAAAAGTGTAATCGCTTTCAAAGTCAAATCCTGCTTGCCTAACAAGGTCTAAAATCTCATCACGCCCAAATGTGCGGTGGCGCCATTGCAGCCAGATGATCGCATTGCACCAATGAGGTTTTGACACTACTAGATGCAACTTGCCACCCGG
>JBLHGU010000208.1:0-9210 GCA_047615875.1 Parasphingorhabdus sp. | reverse complement strand
GGCTCGAATTGCATGCTGATCAGCTAACTCGAACTGGCCTTTAAGAGAGTGGGCACAAACCATCGCATAATGAGCTCTACTGTCAGATTTATCGAGATTTATAGCCTTCTCGGCAAGCGTCACATGTTGGCTCAAAGCTGCCGAATAATCTTTAGCTAATAGCTGATCACATTCATAACCATAACTCATAGAGAGGCCTGCGTAGGCCGCTGCAGACTTGGGGTTGAGTTTAATGGCTTCACTAAACTCTTTGTTGGCGTTTCTAAGATTCTCATATCCACCAATTTCAAGACTTCGATAGCCCCTAAGCTGCCAGTCATATGATGTGAGTTGATCAATGGAAAGACTATGTCGCCGTTCATACTGAGCACCTTCTATTAGGATAGAAAGATTGCCAGCGATGGTATTGGCAATTTCATTCTCGACCAGGAGAATATCAGTCAATCGGCGATCAAACTGCTCCGCCCACAATATTCCACCATTGTTACAGTTGATAAGTTCTACGCTAATTCGAGCATTATTCCCTTCTGTTCGAACTGCGCCGCGAATCAGGTATTGCACGCCGAGGTTGAATGCCACTTCATCAATATTGTCGACGATGTGCGCTACCGCCAGGCATGAGCTACGACCGGATACAAACAGGTCGGGGAAGCGAGTTAGGTTGTTATGAATATTTAGCGCCACCCCCTGACAGAAATAGTTTCTCTTTTCAGAGCCAAGATTCTGGAAAGGTAGTACCGCAACAGAAGGTTCGGACAGATTGGGATGCCCTGATCTATCAAGTATTCTCAGCACAGGCTCGGTGGGTGTACCCGGGCTAAAGCTACGGGTCAACATCGAGTCATACACAACCGTTGGTAGGCGATGAATCAGCTCAACCTTATTGCCAATTTCAAGTTTTCGATAAATCGCCGCAATATGATTGCGAACAGTCGCCGGGGATACGCCCAGTTCCCGTGCAACCTCTTTGTATGACTGGCCAGCTTTATAGAGTTCGGCCACTGAATGTTCTCGCTTCGTTAGCAAAAACCTACCCTTTGGTTAGCATGTTGAGTAGACCTGACGAATGGCAGAGTCTGCTCAAATAGAATCGATTTCTATCGGGTGCATTTTATAGTGCATCTGCACTATAGCCCACAGCCACTGGATTGAGCAAAATTCGGGTCAGCTACTACCGAACTACAACATTACTCTGGAGATAAGCATCATGACTATTTATTCCTACGCCTGCAGCGATTACCCCGGTATGGAAGATTGCCCTGGCAAAGTACAAGCTGCCAGTGAATCTGAATTGCGGCAGCTCATGGACCTACATGCCAGAGTTGCCCATGGCGAAGACCCCGCAGCCTGGTCAGAAGAAGAACGAGCGCAAATCAACGCCTTAATTAAGATAATCGACTAAAAACGACAGAGGCTTTAACCATGGCAAAGACATTTCTACAAATGGCCGATGAGGCTATGTCACAGGCCCAGGCGGTATCTGCCAGGGACGTGCTGGGTGAACTACAGCAAGATACCTATACCCTGTTGATTGATGTCAGGGACGAAAGTGAGGTTGAATCAACCGGGCTGGGAACTAGTGCAATTAGTGCACCAGGTCGTTCGTTGGCGTGGAAAGCTGATCTCGATTTCGATGAGCAGTATCGTGAACCGGCGCTGCAGGATCGATCCAGGCGCATTATAACAACCTGTGGCTCATCACCCTGCTATCGGGGGGCTAGTGCCGCCAATCTGTTAACAGAGATGGGTTTTACTAATGTTGCCTATGCCGAGGGCGGTATGGCCGCATTGCTGGAGGCTGGGTTGAAAACGGAATAGCGTGAATAGGACCACTCTAGACCTGATCGGGTACAATCCTGCAAAATCACGGAGAAAACAATATGTCTGAATTTGCAGGAAAAACAGTTCTGATTACCGGCGCTGGTCGCGGTATTGGCCGAACAACAGCGCTAGGATTTGGGCGGGAAGGTGCTAATGTTTGTGTAAATTATGCTCACTCGGCAGCGGAGGCGGAGCAGGTAGTATTGGATATAGAAGCTTCTGGTGGCAAAGCTATTGCCTGCCAGGCCGATATTTCCAACTCTGCACAGGTTAATGTCATGGTTGAGAAAACACTCAGCACATTTGGTTCAATTGATATTCTCATTAATAATGCCGGTATAAGTCTGGATGGTCCATTCCTCGACATGACGGAGGAAGACTGGGATCTAACACAGGCTGTGAATCTTAAGGGACCGTTTCTGGTTTCACAAGCGGTCGCGCGACATATGATCGTGGGGCAGGGTGGTGTAATTGTGAATGTATCAGCGACCACAACAACATTGGGTCGACCTAACGCCGCGAACTACTGTTCCAGCAAAGCGGGGCTGAACATGCTGACCAAGTGTATGGCACTTGAACTCGGTCCCAAAATTCGTGTCAATGGTTTAGGTCTGGGCTTTGTCGACTCCCCTCTAGTGCATCAGCTCTATACACCAGAACAGGTTGATCAGGTTACCGAGGCTACACCCCTTAAAAGAATGACGACCAATGAGGAAACCGCTGATTTCATTAAATTAATGGCTTCACAGTCAATGGCATTTGTTGATGGTCAGACCATCATGTTTGATGGTGGGCGCAATATGCGTTGATTATAAGCTTTCTCCATTGCAAAAATTATCGGTAACAAAAAAAGAACAACGCTTTCAATAAAACTAATAGTGATTTTATATTCAACTGAAATCCGTCAGGTATGAACGAGGATGGATTGATTGTTACTTCATTCCTGCCCCGATAGTTGCGCGAACCAGAATTCCGGATGGATCAAAATTATCCAGGCAGAAGATGTTTACACCGAAGTATTCGGGTGTTATTCGTTTTCTATGAAATGGGTATATTCCGCAAACCGTACAAAAATAGTGCTCGGCTGTATTGGTATGAAACTGATAAGTCGTTAAATAATCTTTACCCGACAAAATTCGCATAGCTGACTCATGAACCTTTACCATCACAGCGTTCTTCTTTTTACAAATTGAGCAGTCGCAGGTAGTGAGTTCAGAGAAGTTGCTATCAATCTCGAACTGGACTGCCTGGCAATGACAGCTACCGGAATAGCTTTGAATTTTTGAGTTATCAGTCATGCTCAGAGCTATGTTGCTATGGACCCAGATTTTTTGTTGTCCATTTGCATGGTTCGGGTATTTAGTGGTAACCCGCATCCATCATCAAATTCGGCCGCCGCACGAACCCCAGCTTCTGCAATTTGTTTGGCTGTTTTCTTTTCACTGTATAAAGCATGCATCGCGCCCAGAGCGACATTACGACCTGATCCGATGGACCAGTAGGTCAAGTATTCACTGACTTCTCTATAACCACTGATTTCGAACAAGCCGTGTTTGTTAACGATCAATGCGTCTATCTGGCTGGATTCGACAGGTTGTTCTTCTCCATCTTTGGTTTCTACAAAATATTCCTTTTTTAGCTTCGCATGGAGCTCGAGAAAGGTTGTAAAAATCTGCATTCGGCTTTTTAATTGAAACAGCTTTCGCTCTGTCAATATCATGTGTTCCAAAGCATCTGCCATGGCACACCAGCCAGTGAAACCTAATACGCTGCCATTAACGCTAAACAATTTGTTGGAATTCTTTTTGTGTTTGGCAGAGGCTATGGTCGAGCCAAAATTTGTTTGAGTATCTGATGATATGGCAGCTACTCCATTTTTTATTGCGGCACATATTACCGTCATAGTTATTTCTCTTTGTATTCTTAAATTTCGCGCGTTGATGAAAACTGGCTAAACCATCTTCAGATTAAGCAGTGAACATGGAAAGATCCAATACTTCGCTTTTCCCTAACCAATAGGCATAGTCTGTATGGTCCGTAAGGTGATGACCGGATAGTCCGTGTACTAATATAGTGAGTCCATCACGATGGGTATCCAGCCAGGGAATTAGTTCATCAAATTGTTTTGCATCAAACGCAAGTTGGCAACTCCACATCGGGTGTGGCCCAACTGGCTCCTGGTGTATTCTGCCGACTTTAACTTTAAATAGATCTCCAGCTTGCTCACATAATCGGCTGGCCTGCTCTATAGTTTCTTCCGCAAAATACACATGCGCATGATAGGCCTTATGGATATTTACCGGTGGTTTATCTTCTGTCACAAGAACTCTCGTTTATATCAATTGTTATGCAGATGGTTTTCGAAGGCCTTTATACCTTCATCGAGTCCTGTACGTCCAAAACCTAGTCGAAAACGATCCTTAGGTGTACTGCCAAGGGCTGAACTATAGATTGTACTTGGGAGAAGCAAGACACCACTTTTTTCAACCAGGGATCTGGTGAATTGCTCTACACCTTCGCCGCCCAGGTATTTGGGAAAGGCCATGCAAGAGCCATCCGGACGTTGCCAATCAAAAAGATCTGGATGTTGCTCGAAAAACGCATCCCATTTGGGGAGATTTTCATCAATTATGGCGCAGTTTCGGTCCAGTAGCTTCTGCCGGTTGCGTAACGCAATAACAGTTAATCGTTCGCTTGGTGCTGAGTTACAGATAGACAAGTAGTGTTTCATACGTTCCATCTTTGAAAGAATAGTCTTATCAGCACAGGCGATCCAGCCGATTCTAAGTCCGGGCATGCCAAAGGACTTAGACATTACATTTAGCGACAAGCCCCGTTCGTACCTATCCGTAACGTAGGGTAAATGCTGGGTACCGATAGGGCCCAGTCCATTGAATATCTCATCATGAAATAGGTAGATGCCGTGTTTCCGACACAATTCAATTAATGCCTCGTATCTATCAATTGGCAAAATGGTGCCGGTGGGATTATGTGGAAAATTGATCGTGACAAGTTTGGTGTTTGATCGAATATTATCGGCAATTCTGTCTATATCGAGTGACCAATTATCCTCGGGGTCCAGTGGAACACCCGTAGCTTCGCAGATTGCCACAGGTAAGGTTTCATGTGATTGATAGTTGGGTGTTACTACAATCGCATGGCTGTTCTTATCGAGAATGACATTGTTTGCTGCAAAAATACCTTCACTTGCGCCGGCAAAACAAAGTATTTCATCCGGTTTGCGATTTGTATATGTTGCAGCAATGGCTTCACGCAAATCGGGAGCGCCATATGTTTCTGTATAGCCAAGCCATAAGTTCTCAAACTCCTCCCGCTCCTCTGGAGTTGCCATAGAAAGCAGATCCCGCATAGATATGCTTTCTGCATCTGAAGCTGTCATATGAAAGCGTGCTTTAAATTCCCACTTCGAAAAATGGGTTTCAAGACGGAAATCGGGTAATGATGGCATCAGTTGTCTCCTACAGATTTTTTGTGTGCAATTATCTCAACAGGTGCGATATAACCGTTATGCAGGTTTTGCACTACGTTATCAATTTTCAATTTACCACTCTGCTGCATAAGTACATGGAGACCGAGAGGAGGAGGGCCGCCGTTCGCCTTGATATTACTGTGTTGTTGCTTAAAGAATTCCTTGGCAAAGTCACCGCGGTTAGTTATTGAAGATATCTCGAAACCTGCCTCTTGAAGAGCCAATGTGTATTGTTCAGGTGTTGCTACTTTGCTGGTGTCAGCTTCTGTAGCCCAGGGAACGGGGTAAACTAAATCTCCTTCATTCTGGCGCATTATATCGTATATGCCAAAGCTGGATCCGCGTTTTAAAACACGAAAAACTTCTTTGAATAGAGATGTTTTGTCTTCGATATTCATGCCGACATGCAGCATATAGCCAGCATCAAATTGATTGGCTTCATAAGGCATTGAAAGCGCGCTGCCTTGTGTCAATGTAATTTTTCTGGATAGACCAAGCCAACTACAGAGTTCGGTACCGGTTTCTATGTATTCGGGGGTCAGATCGATACCACTTACCTGAGTATGGTAATTGGCAGCTACGTATCTGGCGGCGCCGCCGAGACCGCAGCCAATATCCAGAATATGATGATCTTTTCTAAAATTGAATTGATTGAATAGATTTTCAGTGGCTAGTCGACCGCCAATATGAAATTCATCGACAGGTGCGAGATCTTCTATGTTTACGCTGTTAATTGTTTTTCCAAGTGCCGGAAGGGCAGACTCTATAGCCGCAAGTAAACTTCCATGCTGATAATGGTTTGGAACTGATTGATCGTAGGACATAGCGAGGATCTTCTTGTGTTGCCAGGTAATACTTGGACAATAACATGACTTTTCTATTGATAAACATCGTGTGAGGAATTATAGTACACCATATGGTGTACTATAGGAATTCCCAACTCGACTTAATTTTCTCTGCTTTGTCGGATTCGACCCGCAGAACGATGTTGTTACGACTAGCCGACGAGGAGCAGTCTATTGCGGAGCTTGCCTCGCCTTTCAAGATTTCCAAATCCGCTGTAACAAAACACATCAAGGTGTTGGAAAATGCCGGCTTATTAAAACGTACTGTGAATGGCCGGGTACATCGATGCAAGCTGGAAGTGGAAGCGCTGCATGCGGCATCTGACTGGATGGCATTTTATGCAAAATTCTGGCACTCAAAACTTGATTCTCTGGATGCCTTTTTGAAAAACACATCGAAGATCGAGGGTAAAGAATGACAGCCCGTGTAGCACAAGAGAGTTTGTTATTAGAGCGTGTATTCGAGGCACCGATACAACGAGTCTTTGACGCCTGGACTAGACCTGAAATGTTAGCTGCCTGGTTCGGTCCGGAGGGATTTAAAGTATTAAGTGCGGACTGTGATCTTTCGATAGGTGGCAGTTATGATATTACGATTCTATCTCCTGATAATCTGCAGATTAGGCACTTTGGCGAGTATGTTGATATTGCCTCTCCTCATCGTCTGGTGTTTACCTGGATTTTGCAGGATTAGGCCTGTGCTGGCAGTGAGAATCAGCAAGCAACTACTCTAGTTTCGTTGCAGTTCAAGCCATTAGACTCAGGAACACATCTTATGCTTAGTCATGAAAAACTGCCGGATCAAGTCTCCCATGATGGCCATAGGTTTGGCTGGCAAAGTAGTTTTGAATCTTTATCCCGCTATCTTATAAGCCATACCGATTAACCGAAGCTTACTTCAGAAAATCTATCATAACTAATGGACGCCAACGGCTGTTCAAAATCAGGAGAATATCAATGCATAGCATATTGCACAGAGTCACTATCGAAACCAGTCCAGAGGCTGTCTATCAAAGTTTGGTGGAGGAAAGATCGCTTAGCAAATGGTGGACTAAGGCTACGGCGAGCGGAAAAGTCGGTTCTACCAATTGTTTCTTTTTCGGCGCGGACGGCAGCCATCAGGTTGATATGGAAGTTTGTGAATTAAAGCTCAACGAACTGATTGTCTGGAAATGTATTCGTGGTCCGTGGCAAGCAACTGGTAAATTTGCCTTCTCCATTACGCCGGATGAACGCGGCGCGGTTCTACATTTTAGTCATCAGGGTTGGGCTGAAACGGATGATTTTTACCAACACTGCAATACAAAGTGGGGGTTCTTTCTGGGTATCAGTTTGAAGAACTATCTGGAGAACGGTACAGGCCAACCCCACCCACAGGATCCGAGTATTTAATATTTAAGGATACTCTGATCAATTCATTTTGAATTGCCAGAGAAGCGTAAATAAAAAATTATGATTTTTCATTTACCCCCATTATCAATGACTTGCACCGATGGCAGCCCTGAATTAATCAGAACTTCCTTAAGTTGTGCTAGATTATGGTCTGGTGAAAAGCATTTTAAATGAATCCCTAGACTATAAAGCCAGCTTGATACTTTGATTAACCGAAATAGGTGCCGCGAATCGGCAAGTTTCGATCCTGGGTACCGACAATGCCGTCCAGTACTACCTCAAGATCCGGTCGAACGCTAGGAGAGTTAGAGATGGCAATTACCTGAGTTTCACCCTTGGGATTGATGAGAAAAAGCCCCGGTTCTGCATACAATCCATCCAGCTCATAGTCTGGTATATGTGGCGTGAGGTACAGGGATAAGCTTTGGCATTGTTCCACCGTAAGCCCATGTGCGACCGGAAGAGTCCAGTCATTCTCATCAATGGTCCGTTGAACCAGAGCTTCAGGATCAGTCGCCGCAAGCAGTATTTCCACTCCTCTATCGGTATACGTTGGTGCCAGTTTATGCAATCGTTTGATGTAATCTTTGCAGCGTGGGCAGTGGTGGCCACGATACACAATCAACATAACCCAGCTGCCTATCCGATTGGTTAGTTTTACTGTCTCGCCGGACATAAGGTTAAAAGAAATATCCGGGAAGGTATCAGCCGGTTTAAGTACAGTCATATTATTATCCTACAAGGTTGTTAGTTTTCTGCGGTTCTGTTGAAGTCAACTGCCTCGGCAGGTGAAAAAGTTGATGTGGCTTGGAATAACTACTTGACCACCGTTCTCATAGGGTTTGAGTTTTTCATATACCTGTGCTTCGATGATCTGTAAATCTTCTTCTGAGGCGCCTTTGGCCTTCGCGATTCGGGTAACAGGCCCAATGCTGCACGCGAGACTTGCTGCAACTGTTGCATTTCCATTCACCACCAAAGGAATGTTTTCCAGCTTACTTTCCACATGGTTAATTTTGGCGATTCGCATAATGTTTCCAACGTGTTTGAGGTCTGCGAATGCAGTAGGGCCTGGTGCCGTAGCAGGCGCAGGATCTGGTTTGCCCAGTTGTTTTACTGCCGCGTCTCGGGGGATTTTAAACCAGGGATTATCTTCCAAATGTGACCACGCGGCAAAAATCATCGGTGCACCAGGTTGCATGGCACTAAGAATGTTTGCAAATGCTGCCGCTGGATCTTCGAAAAACATAACACCGAATCGAGAAATCATCAGATCAGCTGACTGCGGACTAAAGTTATGGGTTTGTGCATCGGCTAGCAAAAATGAAATGTTTGTACGATTATTGCCAATTGCTCGTTGCTGTGCGGTATCGAGCAAAGGTGTTGATACATCTACAGCAGTAACCGTTCCATCTCCATCTAGTCGATCAGACAACTCCAGAGCCAGGGCCCCAGTTCCACAACCTATGTCGAGGATATTCATATTGGCACCAATCTCGCAGATTTCGAGTAATTTGGTACTTACACCCCCGAGCAATGTGTCCAGGCTTTGTTGATTCTCACGCCACTTTTTACCCTGTTTTGCGTTCCAGAATTCAATTTGACTCGCATTTTCCAATGTTTCTCTCCGACAGTCGTAGTGATTAATCGATATTATGCGCT
>JBLHGU010000207.1:0-9276 GCA_047615875.1 Parasphingorhabdus sp. | reverse complement strand
AGAAAAGAACTATTCCAGCGCCAGTCGTAAACAACAGCGTGAATTTAGGAAGCACCAGATAATCGAAGCGACTATTGACTGTATTGATCAATATGGCCTGTCGCAGACAACATTGGCTCGAATAGCTCAAAAATCTGGTCTAACTCAAGGCAATCTGGTATTCCATATACGCAGCAAATTGGATGTTCTGGAACAAACCCTGGAATTTCTTAATGCGGAGTATCACGCCTGTCTGGAGCAAGCCATGTCGGTTGCTGACTCAGACCCCATTGTCCAACTTAAAGCTTTGATTCAGGCGTATTTCCATCCCAAAGTCTGCAATCGACGTAAAATTTCTGTTTGGTATTCATTTTGGGGGGAATCCCGTTCTAGACCCAAATATATGCAAATATGTGGTCAAAGCGATCGGCAGGTGTCAGTGAAAATTCTAATGCTTTGCAAACAAATGCCAATGGGGCAGGGCAGTCACCCAAGCGCCACGACGGCAGCTAGAACAATTGAATGTCTTATGGAAGGTTTATGTCACGACTTTCTTATAAATGCCCAGGCTTCGCGTTCTGAGGCATTACGAACAATTTTGGAATTAGTTGATAGTTTTTATCCTGATCCCAATAATATGCGTTAATGGTTTATTATTACCATGGTTTAAAGTAACAACCCAAGTAGATTTCCACTGGAGGAAGCAATGAAAAAACATAAATTTATTAAATCAACACTGGCAGCGGTAACTGCCACAACACTGGCGACCTTTGGGTCAGTCAGCCTGGCCGCTGGCGTGCTTAATGTAAATAACTGGGCGGAATACATCGCTGAAGACACCATCGCTAACTTTGAAAAAGAATACGACATCAAAGTTACCTACGACAACTATGATTCAGTAGAAGCTATTGATTCAAAGTTACTCGCGGGCAATTCCGGCTACGATGTCGTTTCACACGCAGCTTCACAAATCGCTCGTTTGCTAAAAGGCAATATTCTGCATCCTTTAGATCGATCCAAGCTGGATAACTTTAAACATATGCGTGAAGACGTAATGAGTCAGCTGGACGCAAAATGGGATCCGGGCAATCAATATATCGTACCTTTTATGTGGGGCACCCACGGTGTTACCTATAACAAAGAATTGGTGCTTGAAACCTATCCGGACGCACCAATTGGGTCTCTAGACTTAATTTTTAACCCTAAGCACATGAAAGAGTTAGCCAAGTGCGGCGTTTCCTTTCTAGATTCTCAGACCGACGTAATTCCAATGGCACTGGCATATCTTGGATTGCAACCAGATTCAAACAACAAAGACGACTATAAAAAAGTTGAAGAGCTTTTGAAGCAAGTTCGCCCGTTTATCAAAACCTTTGATAACTACGCCTATCAACGTATGCCTCAGAAAGAGTTTTGCGTGTCTGTTACCTGGGGTCCAGATGGCTTACTGGCTATGTCCGGAGCGGAGGAAGCAAACACAGGAGTAGTTCTTGATTTCTTCTTGCCAAAGGTTTCTAACTTATGGGTTGATGGATGGGTTATTCCCGCAGATGCAAAAAATCTTGAAAATGCTCACCTGTTTATGAACTACATGATGCGTCCTGCAGTTGGCGCAGCCGATAGTAATTACACCTGGTATGCTACTGCAAACAAAGACGCTATCCCAATGATTGATGAAGCTGTTACTTCAAGCCCAGCAGCATTCCCAACGCCAGAACAGGTAGCTACTATGTATACCCTGGCACCACTGCCGCCCAAGATCGAACGAGTACGAACCAGAACATGGACAAATATCAAGGCAGGTCAGTAATCTAAAACTGTAAAAGTCTTAAGTTATACATGTTTAGCAAAGAAGAGCAAAAAGTACCACTTTTTGCTCTTCTGCGTTTTTGCTCAGGGTGGGGCTGGAACGAACTTTATTCGACGTTGGTATGTAGCATGCTTTGGTTAATATTTAGATGACTGACAACAACGATTATTCAGAACGGCCATGGATGGACCCATTTGCAGAACCATTTATAAGAATCAAAGGGATTAGTAAACAATTCGGTGGTTTTACAGCGGTTGATAATGTCGATTTAGAAATTTATAAAGGCGAACTATTCTCTTTGCTTGGTGGCTCTGGCTGCGGTAAGACTACTTTATTGCGGATGCTTGCTGGTTTTGAAACGCCAACTTCCGGGGTTATAGAAATTGACGGCGTGAACATGAACGAGGTGCCACCCTATGAGCGCCCCGTAAACATGATGTTCCAGTCCTACGCCTTATTTCCACATATGACAGTCGAGAAAAATGTTGCCTATGGATTGCAAAGAGATGGCATTCCCAAGGCGGAAGTTAGTCAACGTGTAGATGACATGTTGCAAATGGTTGAACTCACCCAATTTGGTAAGCGTAAGCCTCACCAGTTGTCTGGTGGTCAACGACAACGGGTAGCACTTGCCAGAGCGCTGGTGAAACGTCCAAAAGTTTTATTGCTCGATGAACCACTTGGCGCACTGGATAAACGTCTTAGAGAACAAACTCAATTCGAGTTGATGAATATTCAGGATCAACTAGGTGTAACCTTTATAGTAGTTACCCACGATCAAGAAGAGGCAATGACTCTGTCAACGCGAATCGCCGTGATGGATTCCGGGCGTTTTCAGCAGATCGGCACACCGACAGAAATTTATGAGTTTCCAGAATCACGCCTGGTTGCAACTTTCATTGGCAATGCCAATATGTTTGAAGGCAGGGTAACCGAAAGCCATGCTGACCATAGTGTGCTGTCCTGTAACAATCCCGACTGCGAAATAACCATTGACCAGGTTGCCTCAATACCCGTCGGAGGCAGAGCATGGGTCGCAATTCGCCCGGAAAAAATGCGCATTAGTAAGGCCCCACCCGAACAAAGCTCAAATGTAGTAAAGGGTATGGTCAATGATATTGCCTATTTGGGCATGATCTCTATTTACCGGGTAAAAGTCGGCAATGCCATGCTGGAAGTTACCGCACCGAATCAGTCTCGTCCAAAAGACAGCAATCCACCGATTGAATGGGATGAAGATGTGTTTTTAAGTTGGGATCCATCAAGCGCTGTCGTACTTACAAGATGAGTGAAGGGAGCACAACACTCGTACCAGTCGGGCTGGGTCGGCGAATTCAAAGACTGCTGCAAAGTCGATGGAAGACTGTTGTAATGGCTATTCCATTTCTGTGGTTGCTGATATTCTTTTTGGCACCCTTTTTTATAGTCTTGAAAATTAGCCTATCTGAAGCAACTATAGCTAGCCCACCATTCATGCCAATGCTTGAATGGGTTGATGAAGGAATTTTACATATAAAAATTGTTCTGGATAATTATGCCTACCTGTGGGAAGACGATCTTTATGTTAAAACCTACCTGAATTCTATAAAGATTTCGTCAATTTCAACACTGATTGCACTATTTATAGGTTATCCCATGGCTTACGCAATCGTGCGTTCCAGGGAAACCACACGCAATATACTGTTGATGTTAGTTATCCTGCCTTTCTGGACCTCATTTCTTTTGCGGGTTTATGCCTGGATGGGATTATTGGCTGATCAGGGAACGTTTAACAATCTGTTGATCGGGTTGGGGTTAATCGATGATCCTATCAGAATGCTATATACCCCTTTTGCTGTATATATTGGAATTATCTATACCTATTTACCATTTATGATTCTGCCACTCTACGCGAATATGGAGAAACTTGACTGGACATTGCTCGAGGCTGCCGCAGATTTAGGTGCGCGGCCGATGACTACATTTTTAACCGTGACATTACCGATGACTACTCCGGGAATTATAGCTGGGTCACTTTTAATGTTTATTCCAGCCACCGGTGAATATGTTATTCCGGATCTTTTGGGTGGTGGCAATGTACTGATGATCGGTCGAATTTTATACAATGAATTTAATGCCAATATTGATTGGCCTGTGGCGTCCGCAGTAGCTATTGCGTTGTTACTTTTATTGGTATTGCCGATGATGCTTTATCAACACATTCAGGGTAAAGAGTCGAAATAGTCATGCAATCAGGCAAGCGTTCCAGATTTTTATTTTCTATTACCTGTTTTGGAATAGCGTTTCTATACATACCCATGATTATGTTGATCGTGTATTCCTTCAACAATTCCAAACTGGTACCCGTTTGGGGCGGGTTTTCTACCCGTTGGTATAAGGTGCTTTTTGAAAGCGAAGAAGTTTGGAATGCAGTGACGCTTAGTTTGAAGATTGCCACAGTAAATGCCTGCTTCGCAACTATACTAGGAACTCTGGCCGGACTCGCTCTCGTTCGATTTGGCCGATTCAAAGGCAGAACGCTGTTTAGCGGAATGATATCGGCGCCTCTGGTCATGCCAGAAGTTATTACCGGATTATCCTTGCTACTGTTTTTTATTACCCTTAAAGAAGTTTTTGGCTGGCCAGACAAACGTGGCTTCAGCACAATTACCATCGCACATATAACCTTTTCCATGGCTTTCGTTGCAGTAATCATTCAATCCAGGCTGGTGGGAATGGCGCAGGATTTGGAAGAGGCCGCTGAGGACCTCGGCGCTAAGCCATTTCGAGTTCTTATTGATATAACCTTGCCTTTGCTAGTCCCCGGAATGCTGGCAGGGTGGTTGCTGGCATTTACTTTATCTCTGGATGACCTGGTTATAGCGAGTTTCGTATCAGGGCCTGGTTCGGTCACATTGCCGATGTTGATCTACTCTCGGGTGCGCCTGGGTCTTAGACCCGACATAAACGCATTGGCAACCATAATCATTGTTACAGTCGCCATTGGGGTAATACTTGCCGGCTGGCTAATGTTGCGTCAGCAGCGACTCAAGCAACGCGACATGGAAACCATGTCAAACTAAAACGGTTTCGGCAAACCAGAGTGTAAACTCGCGGCAGAACTAGTTGGCACGCTCGACGTAGTCGCCAGTTTCGGTGTTAACTTTTATTCGATCACCAGTATTGACGAAAGTTGGCACCATTACCCTGATACCCGTTTCGAGCTGGGCAGGTTTGCCTGATCCAGAAGCTGTTTGCCCCTTCACTGCAGACTCGGTTTCAACAACCTCAAGAATTACATTAGCGGGCAATTCAAAGCCAATTGGCGAATCATTGTGAAAGTTTATTTGCACTTCGGTATTAGGCAGCAGGTAACCAATTTGATCTTGCAGATCTTCAGCAGGTAGTGGTAGTTGCTCATAAGTTTCTAAATCCATGAAAATCAGATTATCTCCATCACTGTAGGAATACTGCATTTGACGCCCCTCAACATGGGCTTTTTCCAGTTTATCCTCCGAACGAAAACGCTCATTTAACTTGGTTCCCTGGCTAATTTCCTTCATTTCCATCTGCACAAAGGCACCACCTTTGCCAGGTTTTACATGATTCTTTTTGAGCACACGCCATAATTTTCCCTGATGCTCAATCAAATTGCCCACGCGGGCCTCAAAAGCCGAAATTTTCATTCTTCAAACCGATCGTAAATAGCCGCGCATTGTAACAGTATGTACGATGCTCCTGGCTATAAACGTCAAAATTGCCACCTGACACGCAGTATGTAAAAGCACTAGAATTGCCCCTATGAATAAAAAACATTTTGATATTGATTGTAGACAATGTGAACGGCTTGCTGATTTCCTTGATGAGGTGAAACTGGAACGCCCTGATTATTATTGCAGACCCGTGCCGCCATTCGGTGATCCGTCTGCCAGGTTGCTGATTGTTGGGCTGGCACCGGGAAAGCACGGGGCCAATGCCACTGGCCGCCCCTTTACTGGGGACCATGCGGGCATCTTGTTGTATCAAACATTGCATAAATTTGGCTTCAGTAGTGCGCCCGAATCATCGGCTGCAGATGATGATCTGCAACTTCTGGATTGTAGAATTTCTAATGCGGTTAAATGTTTGCCTCCACAAAATAAGCCAGTCACTGCAGAGATTCGCACCTGCATTCAATTTATCAGCCACGAGATAAAAGAAATGCCACGGGGTTCGGTTATTCTGGCACTGGGTTCAATCGCTCATAATGCCGTTCTATGGTGTAAAGAGCTCAAAATATCAGGTTACAAGTTTGGTCACGGCAGTCAGCATGATATTGGCGATGGCCATACGCTACTATCCAGCTACCACTGTAGCCGCTATAACACTCAGACACGACGCCTCACCGAGCCAATGTTCCATGATGTATTCAGGGCTGCTCGTCAGATTCTAGAGAACTAATAAGAATGACTAGCGCAGGTTTTGACGCCAGGGAGTTTTTAAAAACTGTGCCTGATAAGCCGGGGGTTTATCTGATGTATGGCGCAGAAGATATTTCACTCTATGTTGGTAAAGCCATCAATCTTAAGAAGCGTCTGGGTAGCTATTTTAGAAATCGTGGTCTGGCGATAAAAACTCAGGTGCTGGTTAGTAAGATTGAGCGAGTTGAAATCCAGATCGTCAGGAGTGAGAACGAAGCATTACTACTGGAATATAATTTAATTCAGGAGCTTAAGCCTCGATATAACATCATGATGAGGGATGACAAGAGTTATCCCTATATCAGATTGACCGAGGGACCTTATTCGAGACTGGTTTTCTATCGAGGGTCTACCAACAAACCGGGTAAGTTTTTTGGTCCTTATGCCAGCGCGGGTGCGGTAAGAGAAACTATAAACCAGATTCATAAAGTCATTCCGCTGCGACAATGCCCGGAAAGCGTATTTAAAAACCGCAGCCGACCCTGTTTGCAATATCAGATTAGTCGCTGTACCGCACCGTGTGTGGATAAAATCTCAAGCCAGGACTATCAGCAGGATATAGAACAGGCGCAAATGTTACTTAGTGGACAAGATCAAAGACTCGGCGAGCTGCTGAATGAAAGTATGCAGAGTGCGTCTGATCAACTGGAGTTTGAACAGGCAGTAAAGTATCGAGATAGAATTCGGCAACTTAGGAAAGTGCAGTCAGGCCAGTTTGTGGCCAGTATGGATGGTGATGTTGATGTCTTAGCATTAGCCAGGGAGGAGGGGCAATTTTGTATTGCACTGCTGACTATTCGCAACGGACATAATGTTGGACAACAGTATTTTGTAAATACTTGTCCTGCAGACTTCTCGGAGCCAGCAATTATGTCGGCTTTTATTTCCCAACACTATGTGCGCAAACCGGCCCCCAGTGAAATAATCACCCGTTATGCTATTCGGGACGTAGCCATCTTGACTACGGCCTTATCTGGCCTTGCAGGAAGGAAGGTCATTCTGAAATCTGAAGTGCGTGGTAAACGGGATCGCTGGCGAGAAGCTGCAGAATTAAATGCTAAACAAAAATTGCTTAGCCATTTGGCTGATCGTGGTTTGAATGATGATCGAGTCGCGAGTTTGGTTGAGTTTTTACAAATGGATCGTATTCCCGAGCGTATCGAATGTTTTGATGTCAGTCACACCATGGGCGAGAACACCGTGGCATCCTGTGTGGTTTTTGATCAGGATGGGCCGGTAAAGCAGGAGTATCGACGATTTAATATTCGTGCAGATACTGGCGGCGATGATTATGCAGCAATGGCTGAGGCGCTTGAGCGGCGCTACGGCAGAGTAGTAAAAGGCGAGGGACGTGCGCCCGACCTATTATTAATTGACGGCGGTAAGGGGCAGCGTGGGCAGGCTGAGAGGGTGTTGGGTGAATTGGGCTTAGCCGATGTACTTATCGTAGGTGTTGCCAAGGGACTTGAGCGTCGTGGTGGTCAGGAACGACTGTTCTTGTCCCAAAGCGGGGCGCCCATTATACTCGACCCATCGTCAGGGGCCTCACATCTTATTCAGGCTGTTCGAGATGAGGCTCACAGATTTGCTATTACAGGGCATCGAAATCGCCGTCAGAAGGCAAGAACAGTGTCCAGGCTGGAACAGATCGCCGGGATTGGCCCTGCCAAACGTCGCGCCTTGCTACATCACTTTGGCGGGATTCGTGAATTAAAACAGGCAGGAATTGAAGATTTGCTCAAGGTGCAAGGTATAAACCGTGCATTGGCGGAAAAAATTTACCAGGACCTTACTCGATAATATGCAGTTCAATACGCCGAACATTCTTACCCTGGTCCGGATTGCGATCATTCCGGTGATCATCCTGTTCTACTATCTGCCGATTAAGAACTCCAATGAAATTGTTACAAGCCTGTTTGTTTTCGCAGCGATTACCGACTGGCTGGATGGTTATCTGGCCAGGCGCTGGAACCAGGGCTCTCCGTTTGGCGAATTTCTTGATCCGGTAGCCGATAAACTTATTGTTGCGACTGCGCTGATATTATTGGTTAGCGATCCTTCTGTTCTCGATGCAGTTTTTAGCAAAGTTCTTTTTACGGTTGTCACCTGTGTAATTATCGGCAGAGAGATTGCGATATCTGCACTACGAGAATGGATGGCTAATCTCGGTGAGCGTCAGAATGTGGCCGTCGGCATGGTTGGTAAAGTGAAAACTGTTTTGCAAATGGTGGCAATTTCTCTTCTACTGTATTCGGACTCACTGTTCGGAATACCCATATTCAAATTAGGTGAGTTGGCTTTCTATGTGGCAGGCGGCCTAACTTTTTGGTCTATGTTGGTATATCTACGTGCTGCATGGCCCGCGTTAAGCAAGAGTTAGTAAATTTCTATCAATTCGCCCTTGACATCATCGGTGCCATGGATAGAATCTGCACCCCCGGTAGTTACCGGTTTGCGGGAATAGCTCAGTGGTAGAGCACAACCTTGCCAAGGTTGGGGTCGCGAGTTCGAATCTCGTTTCCCGCTCCATATTTTTCCTTTTGGCAGAGGACTTGAAAGAAGATTAAAGCCCCGGATATGTCGGGGCTTTTTACATATTCTTAACGTAGAATGGTAGTATTGATACTCAGAAAATTGAGTATTAGAAAGCCACGGCTGGGTGGCAGAGTGGTTATGCAGCGGCCTGCAAAGCCGTGGACGTCGGTTCGATTCCGTCCTCAGCCTCCATTTTTTCTGGATTGTTTGCTTTTGTATTTCGGCAGTGGTCCTGATGTAAACCCATTGGGTTTAATCGACTCTGCCCGGGTGGCGAAATTGGTAGACGCAAGGGACTTAAAATCCCTCGAGGGAAACCTCATGCCGGTTCAAGTCCGGCCCCGGGCACCATATTAATCTACGCGAGCAATTTGGCATGGTTGAGAAAATCTATATCACCGCCCAGGAGCTGTTGGAAGATTCCTTCAAGCTTGCGGCTAGTGTCTTGAATTCAGGCTTTGAACCCGATTTTATTATTGGTATATGGCGTGGTGGTACGCCAGTTGGTATAGC
>JBLHGU010000206.1:0-9321 GCA_047615875.1 Parasphingorhabdus sp. | reverse complement strand
CGATAACATAAAACGCGACTATTACGAGTAGTCGATTCTTATTATTTAACATGTATGCTCCTACTTTGATGTGTAAATACGCATGACATAACGGTTTTTTGAGACCTTTGCGCGATAAAGCCACCAAATGACTGTTTTTGAAATAATATCCCAGAAACCTCATCCTGCCCGGCTATTTCAACGAAAAACCACCCTAATTCGTATCATTTCCTGATCTCTAGACGCAACTCTCCTGCTGAATCGATAAACCTCGTTTCATATTATGGGTGACACACATCAGTTCAAATCGAGTTCGGTTTGGACTTAACCCAAGATAACGCGCTTTCGTCACAAATTGAGTTGTTCCAATACACCTATAGAGACGCTCTAAGGTACAACCAACACCTGAGTGAGTTCGGTTAATACATTTTGCCTTATCATTTTAGCGCTGGTTGAGTCGACACTGCCAAACTTCGTTACTGAAGGTTTTTTCAAGCCATTTTTCTTCACTATATGGTGTGTTTTGGACTAGCTAATTATTATTTAGACTTGAATCTTGCTCTCTTGTGCAAACGTCTTTTATTGATTAGAACACGAGATAGTTATATATAACAGAGCATATATATTTCATATAGCGCATTGCGCTGCGGGAAAGCGGCCTTTCTCTATTCATCAGGCATTTTAAGCCCTTTTACCTATGACTTCGAACTGATAGGCTTTGGGCTTTATAAAGGTTTATATTATGTGGTTAATTTAAATACTATTTGTCTACCTGTGGTTATGGTGGTGATTTTTTCTATCATGCTGGGTAGCTCTCCAGGTATGGCGGAGACGACAAAAATTAGAATTGGTGTTCTCGCCTATGGAACTGTTAACTGGGAGCTTGAAACCGCCCAACATCACAACCTCGATAAGGTGGAAGGGGTGGAGCTGGTCATCACACAATTTTCGGGGAAACATGCCAGCGCAATAGCTTTGCAGGGTGGGGCTGTTGATGCCATAGTTACCGACTGGATTTGGGTATCACGGCAACGAAGTTCGGGAGCTGATTTCACCTTTGTTCCCCATTCAGTCGCTGTCGGCGGTCTGATGGTTCGACCGGATGCGGGAATCAAATCCCTCGAAGATTTGCGCGGTCGCAAAATCGGCATTGCGGGAGGGCCGGTTGATAAAAGCTGGTTGATGTTACGCGCGTTTGCAAAAAAGAAAATTGGGGTTGACCTTCAGGAGGTAGTCGACCCAACTTTTGCCGCACCACCTTTACTGAATAAAATCATGCTTAAAGGGGAAATTCCTGCGGCGTTGAATTTCTGGCATTATGCCGCGCGGTTAAAGGCTGCGGGGATGATTGAACTGGTCAGTGTCAATGAGTTGCTCCCTGCGCTTGGCGTTGAAGGTCAACCACCTTTAATCGGCTGGGTATTTAGTGAAAAATGGGCCGCTTCCAATGCGGATACCGTAAAGGGTTTTCTGCGTTCTACACGTGCTACTAAACAATTATTAGGGTCATCGGATAGTGAATGGGATCGTTTACGCTCACTAACTAAAGCCAGCAATGAAGCAACATTTGTGGCGCTTCGAGATGCATACCGAGCTGGCATTCCGCGCAGTTTTAGTGATAAAGATATAGTCGCCGCTGAGCAGTTATTTTCAATTCTGGTGGAATATGGTGGGAGAGATTTGGTAGGTGACAATACTAGCCTCGCGGCTGGCACTTTCTGGTCAGGATTCCGCTACTAGTTTCGCGAAAACATGTCCTACACTATCCAAAGTAGCTCCTCATTCTGGGTTCGCGTATTCTCGCTAGTCTTTTTCCTCACGCTATGGCATTTATCCGCAATATATGCGGATACTGACATGCTACCGACGCCCTATCTGGTCTTATCGAGCTTTTATCTTCATTCGCAGGACGGCGATTTATTTTTCCACCTTAGCGTAACGCTTGCTCGCGTAGTGATTAGTTTTTTTCTGGCGATGTCGGTTGGCGTTGCGCTTGGAATAGTCATGGGAAGATATAAGAAATGGGATAGTGCGCTCGACGGTATACTCGTTTTTGCTCTCAACCTGCCTGCGCTAGTGGTCATTATTCTGTGCTACCTTTGGTTTGGTCTGGGCGAATTTGCCGCAATTCTTGCGGTAACCATCAACAAGTTTCCAGTAGTGGCCGTTAATATGCGGGAAGGCGCGCGCGCAGTGGATCAGGATCTCCTGCAGGTAGCAACGGCTTTCCGACTGGATTGGCATAAACGCTTATTTCAAGTTTATCTGCCGCAGCTATATCCCTATTTATTATTATCAGCACGGTCTGGTTTAGCGCTGGTATGGAAAATTGTATTAGTCGTAGAACTTTTAGGGCGCAGTAACGGTGTGGGTTTCAAGCTCGGGATATATTTTCAATTTTTTGATATCACCAGTATCCTCGCCTATAGCTTCGCATTCATTACCATCGTTATGGCAATAGAGTATCTGATTATTTCGCCGATAGATCGCCGCCTAACCGCCTGGCGGCAGTGATTATGGTTAAGGTCGAAATTGCCTCCAAGACTTACCGGCAATCGTCGGTGAGTGTTCTAAATAACATTCAGCTTGGAATAAAATCTGGCGAGTTTTGCTGTATCGTTGGCCCGTCAGGATGTGGGAAAACGACATTGTTGAACTTAATCAGTGGCCTGGATCAAGATTTTGAAGGCTCAGTTACCATTGAAGGAGAAACTCCATTGGCGGGCCCGACCCCGGGCTACATGTTCCAGACTTCTCGGCTAATGCCATGGCTTACGGTGCGGGAAAATATAGAACTGGTGCAGCTCGAGCACGACAATGGATCAACGGTCATCGACCTATTACGTGAAATAGAGCTGGAAGAGTTTGCCGACGTCTATCCGAATCAGCTTTCCGGTGGTATGCGTCGCCGTGTAGCGCTTGCCCGCGCAATTATTACAGAACCGTCTCTGCTGCTGCTGGACGAGCCCTTTCTGTCGCTCGATGCCCCGGTCGCTAATCGCCTCCGACGATTGTTGATCGAAGTTTGCGAACGACGTTCCTCTACGGTGTTATTTGTTACCCACGATCTTCGTGAAGCCCTGTTTTTGGCAGATAGGGTATTGTTTGTTTCCAGTAGTCCGGGCAGAGTCGTGTTGGAGCATGTTGTCAATATCCCACGTCCGAGGACGCCAGAGGGAGAATCGATTGAAATGCTGAGACTCGATTTACTGAGGAAACACCCGCAATTACTTTCCGGTTTAGTAGAAAGTAATATCAAGACAGATGAAGCTATATTGTGATGAAAGGCTGGATTATTTAAAACTGGCTGTTTATACTTTTTCCGTTCTCTGAAAAATGGGGCGTGTGTTGCATATGACAGGTTGTTAGTGAACGTTTCTCTCAACTCGCTGGTAAGTGACTGGACGTGATTATTCTGCCCGAGCGGCTGTACGCACCCGCGGATGTATCTAACGATATAGACACTATCGTTTCTGGTATTGATAGCCTATCGAGACACTGGATCTACGGCGCGAACGGGTTGTATTTAATCTGCTATCAGGTCCCGATCCGGGGATTAATGCCGCAGAGAGCAGAGAGCAAACCCAGGGGAATTGTCGTAAGTCATTAATATTAAACCTGAGCCGCCTTATGTCATCTGAAGTAAGCACTGAATCCAGTGTTATATCACCCATACTCGATGCCACCGCGTTGGAGTTCAGCTATGGTCGTCAGCCGGCTTTAAAGCAGGCGTCTATTCAGGTTCCCGCCGGAAGGTTCGTCGCCTTGATCGGGGCTAATGGTGCCGGAAAAACCACTTTCTTCTCAATTGTTACCGGCTTATATGCGGCGCATCAGGGTACCGTAACGGTAATGGGGCACGATCTCCGCTCGAATACCTTAAGTGCTTTGGCCTGCATGGGCGTAGTGTTCCAAAGTTCAACGCTCGATATGGATCTCACCATTAATCAAAATCTGCATTATTCGGCAGCCTTGCAGGGTATCGATCGAAAGGATGCCAAACAACGAATTAATGAAGGCTTGCAGCAGCATGGGCTGTCCGGATTGGGTGCGCGAAAAGTGGCGTCTTTAAGCGGTGGTCAACGTCGTCGTGTTGAGCTAACCAGAGCCCTGCTACACAAACCCAATCTCTTATTGTTGGATGAACCCACGGTGGGGCTAGATTTGCAAAGTCGTACTGAATTCGTGGCCCATGTAAAAAGCCTGTGTAAGACGCAAGGCACCGGAGTGTTATGGGCGACTCATTTAATGGATGAAGTCACTACCGACGACCGAGTGTACATCATGGATCATGGAGAAGTCATCGCCGCAGGAGAGCTCGACGCGTTGCTGAAAAATCACGGTGTTAACGATATTACCGAGTTGTTCAATACTCTGGTTGTGAAAACAATTTCATGACGCCCGGCTACGCTTACCGATGTTTGCGAGGAGTGATTGTCCGTGAGGGGCTACGTTTCGTTAACCAACGAGGCCGTTTTTTATCAGCGTTGGTCAGACCGTTGGTCTGGCTCTTTATATTTGCGGCAGGATTTCGTTCGGTGCTCGGAGTGTCAATCATTCCGCCCTACGATACCTATATTTTGTATGAAGAATATATAACTCCCGGATTGCTGGGAATGATCCTGCTGTTTAACGGCATGCAGAGTTCGTTATCGATGGTTTATGACCGCGAGATGGGCAGTATGCGGGTGCTATTGACCAGTCCGCTGCCACGCTGGTATCTGTTGCTTTGTAAGTTGCTGGCTGGCGTTTCAATAGCCATGATGCAAGTCTACGTATTTTTGTTGATTGCATGGTTCTGGGAAATCTATCCGCCGATAATGGGTTATTTACTGGTTTTTCCTGCATTAGTGCTGGCGGGGTTGATGCTGGGTGCACTGGGGTTATTGCTGTCTTCGTTAATCAGGCAACTGGAAAATTTTGCAGGTGTTATGAATTTCGTCATCTTTCCGATGTTTTTTGCTTCGTCCGCATTATATCCTTTGTGGAAAATTCGTGAGGCCAGCATGCCATTGTACTGGATGTGCCAGTTTAACCCCTTCAGTCACGCTGTAGAATTAATTCGATTCGCACTTTATGGGCAGGTGCAATGGGTTTCATTATTGGTCGTCAGTATCTGCACTGTGATTTTTTTGGGGGGCGCTGTAATCGGTTATGATCCGTTGCGCGGTTTTATGTCGAGAAAAGATAAAGGCCCTTGAGCCTGATGTACCCAAAGCACTGTTTATTTTTGGCACTTCTTTTAAGCGTCGGGGTACCAGCTTAAGTGAACAACTCGCAATGGCCGTCTGTGCAAGTGTCAATGCCTGAAAATGTAACCGCTGTAAATGTGATGAGCGGTGGATATTGGGGGGGGAGGTAACAGGAGGTTAGGCTATATACCCGGGTGATCTCCTTGTTTTAGGCGTGGAAAGTCAGGCCAGCAAAGCTCTAGCAGCCTCAATGCCACCAGAGCTTTGATTATTTTGCATCAGTTATTAAATGGACGAGCCTTCCCTCTGGATAGCAATCCAGGCTTCGATCTCTTTCCCAACTTTGATTGGGAGCACTCGCCAATGCATGATGAAAGGGGTGCCATCTTTTTTATAGTTGATAGCTTTTCCTTCAAATTTCTTACCCGAGCTCATTGCGGCCGTGAGACGGTCGATCACTTTTTTATCGGTACCCTCACCCTGAAGAATCCGCGGAGTTTTGCCAATAACTTCCGCCGAATCATGACCGGTGAGCTTTTTAAAGGCCTTATTCGCGTAGATGACTTTTCCCTTAGCCGTCGCGTCAGTAATCAAGACTGAGTCAAAACTGTTCTCAGCGAGCACCTTCAACAGCGCCAGGCTGGTTTCCGTTTTCCCTAGTAATGTATCGATTGTGTAAGCCATTATTTTTCCTGTTATTGTTAAGTAGTTCAACTCCTAGATACGCAGTGGGTGCGCGTTCAGATCAATGGCAATTCAAAAATACTCGCTTTCAGGTAAAAAGGGGGCAGACAATACTTTTTGCCGGAGTGAGTTGTACAGGATTACTCTTTAAGTGCAGGTATACAGCTCTCAGATTTGCCTGGGAACTAACCCATATTCTTTCCCAGGATGAGGCGTAAGTAGTAATAATCCAGACCCGATATTTTGAGTAGCTATATTAAGGTTAGGAACTATTTGAGAGTTCTGCAGGTATAGAGCTCAATCTTGAGCCGTGATAAATCGCGCGGAACGGATCTCCAGAATACGAGTCCTACCCATTATTTGTTAAAAAACTAGCGTCGTGAATCACAATAAAATTTGGCAATTAAGTTGGCCTCGAAAAATCCTATATGGCTTGATGCTATATGCTCTTCTGAGTGTGTCAGTAGGAGCCGTCATCAACGCCTCGCATTCAGTTTCTTTGGAGACTGCGCCGCTACCTGGGCAATATGACGCGCCAGTGGTGCAGATTTATGCGGCGAGAACTTGGGGCAAAAAAGGAATGCTCGCGGTTCATACATGGATAGTCACCAAGCGCCGTGGCGCAGTTGCTTACAATCGGCATGAAGTCATCGGATGGAAACTACGTTGGTCATCAAGTGCTTTAAGCTCTAAGCATTGGGGTGCCTATAATAAGCCAAACTGGTTTGGCAACGAAGCAACATTGTTGGTAGATCATCGCGGAGAAGGTGTCGGAACTATGATTGATAAAATTGACGCTGCCATAATGACCTACCCATACAAAGATGAGTATCGGCTATGGCCAGGACCCAATAGCAATACGTTCATTGCTTATCTGGGGCTGGCAGTACCAGAATTATACCTCGACTTACCCTCTACTGCCGTCGGAAAAGACTACCGTCCTGTCCGTAACCTGTTGGGACGCTCCGCCAGTGGCACAGGTTTTCAAATGTCACTCCTCGGTTTGATCAGTCTTTCTATAGGATATGAAGAAGGCATCGAAGTCAGCTTACTCGGAATAAACTTCGAGTGGGATGTATTCGACTGGGCTATCGAATTACCTGGGCTTGGTCGGATCGGACACCGTCCTTAATAAGAAAATACAGGTAGGTTGTGTATCCCAGAACCTGGCTTATTGATCTTGCACTAGAGGCGCGCGATGGTTATCGCATAAAGCATTGCGCAGGCCAGCAATAAACTGAGTATCACCGGTTTTGCCAAGATCAGCCATTTGGGCAAAGCCGTCGGTTTGATAACATAAAGTGCAGTGACAATCATCAGACTGCCTGACACCAGTGCAGCGAGCCCCCAGAATTCAGTAAAGTGCTGTAATCCATACCACAGCACATTCCAAAGGCCACCGGCCAGCACGACCGAGGCTCCCACTTTGCGTAACATCAGTGGAATCTTTTTGATCAGGGCAACAGGGGCTGTCAGTATCAAACCCACAAACATGCATGCTGACATTATGGTTCCCATCGGTAACATCGCATTAGTTTCCAAAATTTATCATAGGGAATCATACGGACTACACCGCAAATGGGAATTTTTTGGTTAAGTTTTTGATTAATGACACGCCAAGGTCTGTAACTCGCGATCATCGTTACGTTGATATATGTGCCAATGTAAATATTGACGTTTGGTAAATCTCCAAACTTCGAGCTCAGGCAGTCAAGTTACTGGAAATATTTCGATAACATAGGGTCGGCTTCGAGCCCATAGCGCGATTGGCGAAGATATTAAAGCCTGGGAAATAGTTATCCCCTGAGCGAATATATCCAAGAGGAAACATCAGGGTCATATCGGTAAAAATAACTTTGACTCCTAATAGAGATTTACCCGATAGGTTAGGACGGCTGAACTCAAGCATCGGCTCGGCGCACTTTAGGCCGGCCGGGACTAGTTCGCGAATCCCAGCAAATCGGAGCCATTTCCCCGTTGGATTTCAATGTGTTCTTCCATTAATTTACTTCTTAACTTAATGGGATTAGGAAGCGTCTCCTTAACTTGCGCAATTGGACAAGCACTGGCAGGACTGGCCTTTTCATGTACTTCCCTGCAAAATAATACTCTTTCCACTGATATCAATAGATTGGATCAGCAGGAATACTCTGCAACCTGAGCTAGATAACAATAATGGACACTTTCCTGAAAACTTCCGTAGCAGTAACAGGCTTTTATTTATATTTTCTTACGCCCGCTTTTGCAGATATGCTCATCTCCTTTGATGAAGGTGCGCCAAAAGATCGCTTCACCTTTACGAATAGCGGAAATTGTACAATCGAAGCTGCAACCGTGAAACTTGATTTATCTAGCTCAAAAGCTGGTTTGATATTTGATGTCACAGAGAACGGAGAGGGGGTTGAAGTTTTTCAGCCGTTGGAAATTACGTCTAGGGAAAACGCACTACTAATTATCCCAAAAGCCAATGATGGTGACAATCAGATTAATCTGGATATCAATCAGCTTAAAGCTGGCCAGAATATCTCCTTCACCATTGATGTCGATGACACCACGGGTGAACGCGAGATAATTGTTTCAGGAGCGGAAATTGCAGGCGCAACAGTGAGCTTCATACAGTCGGGCAAATCTGTATCTTCTATTTTTGGTCCAAATGCCCGCACAACTATAAAATTGAAAGCATGCGAATTGCCCTAAAACTTATAGTGACTGGAGTAACTAGAAATCACCCAGTCTGACTATCCGAAATACCAGCTTACTCATTAACTAACTTACTTTAATATTGACCAAAACCAGGCACTGACATACATCCATAAATCTATGCACGACGGTAAAAATTGCCAACCCTGCACCGCCGATGCGAGTAAAGAGTGGGTGGGCTTATGCAATCTGCCTCGGCCAGAAGATCGCTTCCGCCAGATGGAACATAGCAAGGGCAGCAAAGGCCTGGTAAGTGAACCTGAGATGAACGCCCATGCGCTGATTAACCTGCGTGAACATATTGACGCTAATGCTACGCCAGTTGATTGATTTTCGTAAAAATCACGACGAGCAGCTATAGTACGATAATCCACCAACCTCAAAGAACTCAGACGGCTTTAACCTGCAGTATTTCTCCTCCAAGTCTTTCGACTGTTCGGCGTATGGCTGCGTCATGATTTCCTGCAGTTCTCGAATTAGCGAGTAGTTCCCCGCGGCCGCTTGCTGATACGCAGGCACAACGAACCACTCTCGCAAGCTGTATTTTGGATTGACGAGTTTCATCTGCCTGGAGAGCGCCTCACGCAATCGGGGCGAAATAGCTTTCGCGTCAGCCGTGCTGCTACTCGTGCTAATGATGACTGATTTCCATTTTGTGAGCCAGTCAGACCAACGCTTGTCCATCCCTTCGGGGTCTGCCGTATAGGTTGGGTGCATTGAATTCATTGAACGTTCCGAGTTCTTGTAGAAGCTTTTTTTGAGTGGG
>JBLHGU010000205.1:0-9335 GCA_047615875.1 Parasphingorhabdus sp. | reverse complement strand
TAGTGCTCCAGCATGGGATGATCATCTGGGAAATCCAGTTTTCCACTTATAGTAGGAAAAATAGGTCGAAGCTTTACACCGGCAAATTGCACGCCCTCATCACGTTCAACAAGATCAAGTCCATCCAGAGCACCCATGAAGTCATAGTGCCAGAATGATCGGCGATACTCGCCATCAGTAACCGCTTTTAAGCCCACGGATTCCTGCATGGCAATAACTTCGCGGATGCCTTCATTCTCTATATCAGTCAATTCGTCTGCCGGCATAGTCTGATCTTCAAGACAGGCCTTGCGGGCGGCTTTTACAGGGTCGGTGCGTAACAAACTTCCGACATGATCGGCTCGATAAGGGGCGGTGGACATGATTTCTCCTCTGGCTATGTAAATATTATTAGTCGACAAGTCGTTACAACACGGGTTAACCTCTAATTTCCCCGGATAAGCAATATACCGGATATCCTGCTCTCTGTGGATTTGAGATTTTTTCTATAACACAATAGCAACGGCCCAAAGCCTGTGCCCAACTATAAAATAGGAGTTGTTCAATGAAACGATTTATACCCATGGTAGTAGCCGGCACATTGCTTGCTGCCGCTCCCTTGTCAATTCTAGCTGCAGAGTTTGAATTCAAGCTACATCATCTGTTGTCTCCTAAAGCACCCGCGCATAGCCAGATGTTGGCACCCTGGGCAAAAACTGTTGAGGAAAACTCCGGTGGACGCGTCAAGATCGAACTATTTCCTTCCATGTCGTTGGGTGGCAAGCCACCAGAGCTGATTCAACAAGCTAGAGATGGCGTGGTAGACATTGTCTGGACAGTGAATGGTTACACACCAGGACTGTTTCCACGTACCGAAGTTTTTGAGCTACCCACCGTTTATGTGAACGACCCGGTTGCCACTAATTTAGCTATGCAGGAAATGTTTGCTAGCGAGTTAGAGCAGGAATACAAGGGTGTAAAGGTTATGTTCTTGCATGTACACGCCGGTCAGGCTATCCATATGGTTGATAAAGAGGTGCGTAAACCCTCTGACCTGGAAGGTTTGAAAATGCGTATTCCGACTCGCACCGGTGCCTGGATTATTGAGGCATTAGGAGCGGCTCCAGTGGCCATGCCAGTGCCTGCACTGCCCCAGGCTTTATCAAAGAAAGTTGTTGATGGCGCGTTTATCCCCTGGGAAATTATTCCACCCTTAAAAATCCAGGAGCAGACCGAGTATCAGATTGAAGGTGCCAACATGGCTCGATTCGGTACGACTACATTCCAGGTTTCCATGAATGGCGCTCGTTGGGAAGGTCTACCTGCAGATATCCAGAAGGCATTTATGGATGCTTCCGGTGCTGACTGGTGGGGTAAGGTTGGTGAGATTTGGCGCGCAGGCGATGACTTTGGTATTGGCCTCGCAGTTAAATCCGGTAACAAGCACATTGTTCTCAGCGAAGAAGAAACAGCAGCCTTTGATGCCGCATTGGCTCCTGTAGTTGATCGTTGGATTGCTGAAGTTGCCACCAAGGGCATTGATGGCCAGGCACTGGTTGATCAGGCTCGCAAGCTAATTGCTAAACACTCAAAATAATAATTATTGATGGAAGATGTCTCATCGCGCACCGGGCTTACCGCTCTGGTGCGCGGTGCCATTACTGGTTGGGCGCTGGCTGGTGGTTGTTTAATGCTGGTTGTAGTTCTGGTCAACGTAATATCAGTTGCCGGTGGTGCTTTACTTGGTAGGCCTTTTCCCGGTGACTTCGAGTTATCGGAAATGGGTGTTTGTATTTCAGCTTTTGCTTTTCTCCCTTATTGCCAACTTACCTATAGCAATGTCACGGCCGACATATTTACCGCCAACGCATCGCCCCGCAACATAGCTGTATTGACTCTTGTTGGGTCTCTTGTCGCACTAGTATTTGGTTCATTGCTGTTGTGGCGTATGTGGCTCGGCATGCTCGATCAAAAAGATTATGACTACACCACGGCAATTTTGCAGGTGCCTCATTGGTGGGCATTTCTACCCATCCTGGTTTCGCTTTTTTTGCTGGCCGCCGCAGCACTACTTACTTTACTTGAGCAAAGCCAGATAGTAAGACAGAACCTATCAAATGGATGATCCACTCTTCATTGGTTTTAGTGGCCTTGCAGCACTTTTAGTCTTAATTGCTTTTCGAATTCCCATCGCCTACTCCATGATTTTGATTGGTGGAATAGGCGTGACCATATTAAATGGCCCATCGATTTTCATGAGCCAGTTGAAGACTCTGGCCTATGGTCAGTTTTCTATCTACGATCTTTCCGTGATCCCCATGTTTGTCCTAATGGGCAATTTGGCAACCCGCTCTGGTCTGTCGAGAGATCTTTTTCGTGCGGCCAATGCCTGGCTTGGCAGATTACGTGGCGGTGTGGCTATGGCCACTATTGCGGCCTGCGCGGGTTTTGGCTCGGTATGTGGATCATCCCTGGCTACGGCCTCTACGATGGGTCAGGTGGCGTTACCCGAGTTAAAGCGTTACAACTACATCGGCTCTCTTGCAACGGGTACAGTGGCTGCGGGTGGCGTACTGGGTATTCTTATACCACCGTCTGTTGTGCTGGTTATCTACGCCATTATCGTTGAGGCGAATATTGTCACCATGTTTATGGCGGCACTGATTCCTGGTCTAATTGCGGTGGTATTTTTTATTATCACCATCATGATCTACGTGGCGATAAAGCCCGAGGCAGGTCCTCCAGGCGAAGCACCAAGTAGTCAGGAATTTATCTCTGCAAGCTTAAGAGTACTGCCAGTTTTCAGCATTTTCGGCCTGGTAATTGGCGGAATTTATTTCGGTTTCTTCAATCCAACCCCGGCTGCCGCCATTGGTGTATTTCTGGTCTGGGTTTACGGTAGTTTGCGTCGATTACTGGATTTCGATGCTATGAAAGGCGCTTTGCTGGATACGGCAAAAACTGCCGGTATGATCTACCTGATTCTGCTTGGTGCGGAGATGTTGAAAATCTTTATGTCTCGCGGTGGTGTGCCCCAGGCCATCGCGGAAATGATGGTCTCGTCAGGGCTTCCTGCCATGAGCATTTTGATTTTATTACTGGTCGCGCTGATTTTGCTTGGTTGCTTGATGGACAGCCTGTCGATGATCTTGTTGGCCATTCCCTTTTTCTGGCCAGTGCTGGTAACCATTAACGGTGGTGACTATGTTGCCGCTGGCGATGCGGCCTTTGGTATGACGTCAGAGGATCTCAAAATCTGGTTTGGAATTCTGGCACTCATCGTGGTGGAGTTAGGGTTGATAACACCTCCTGTGGGGATGAACGTTTTCGTTATTTCAGCCATTGCAACCGATGTGCCAATGCGCGAAACGTTTAAAGGTGTTGTACCATTCTTTGCAGCGGAGATCGTACGGGTGTCGATACTAATCGCTTTTCCTGCCCTGACACTGTGGTTTCCAGCCTACCTGTCAGGGTGACTGTTTCAACTGAAGTTCAGGCTAAGGGAAGGGGTCGATAGGGCTTTCTGGTATGCCGCCGGTCTCAATTGCTCGTCCTGCACGGAACAGTTGATCTTCACGGTATCGGGCCGAAATAAGTTGTACGCCAACCGGCGATTTGCCGACCATGCCGGTACTCACTGTTAAGCCTGGTAACGTCAATATCGGTAAGCCAAGTTGGGTTAGTTGAGCATCCATAATCTCACTAAAGGCCTCCACAGAGCTGACATCCTGCAGGTCCTTAAAGGGCATCTGACCGGAAACCGGGCATATTAAAACAGGGTAATCCTGCATGAATAATTGCCATTGCCGAATTAATCCCACACGATTTTGTAACGCTAACATAACCGAGTTCAAATCCACATCACCGCATGTCTCGGACAGTTGCCGATGTACGAACAAGGCATCCGGGTCCTGCTCCTTTTCAACTGCCGCAGCACCACCCATTGTGAACTCGGATACCCACAATTGCAGTTGTAACTTTGCCGCCTCGGAAAATCCTGGGCAGTCAACCTCGTCAACTTGCCAACCTGCGTCTTCAAGTCGCTTGCCTGCATCTTTTAGCGCGTCAATCACTGAGTCCTCGACCTGCATATTGTCTGGCCGTAAACACAAGCCAGCCTTTTTTGGTAGCGCAGGCAAATCAGTTGCAATTGGCACCCACCACGGATCACGAAAGTCTTGTTGTGAAAGGGCGTTATAACCCAACTCAATATCAGCCATAGTGCGTGCGATGGGACCCGAAACTGCCATCAGTTGAGCACCAATATGTCTATCCGGTCCAGAGGCATTCCATGCCGGTATTCTGCCAATGGTTGGTCGCAGCCCGTGTAGCCCACAGGCGTAGGCTGGGTAGCGAATCGAGCCACCAATATCTGTGCCATGGCCTATGGCACCCATACCAGATGCCACCGCTGCCGCTGCTCCGCCTGAAGAACCACCTGGTGTGATGCTCGCACTGCGTGGATTTAAGGTATGCCCATGCAAGGAGTTTCGGGTGAACCAGCGTAATGAAAATGCCGGAGTGTTGGTACGCCCAACTATAATGGCTCCAGCCTTGCGAAAATTGGCGACTACTGGACTATCCTGTTGTGCAATCTGATGTTCCTGGATGCGTACGCCATTGGTAGTTGCATGGCCTGTCTGATCAATATTTACTTTAACGGTAACCGGAACACCGGCCAGATCACCAGCTGGCTCGCCATTGGCAATACGAGCATCCACGCTCGCAGCTGCCTGAAATGCCTCGTCTGCCATTTCATCAATAATCGCATTGAGCTGCGGATTAACCGCGTCTATGCGCTGCAGGGTTGAACGAGTAACTTCTGTAGCAGAAAGTTCACCAGCCTTTACCTTCTGCGCAGTTTCTAACGCAGACATTTTCCAGAGTTGATTCATATTGTTCTCACTTTTAGCTAACAACTACGCGGCCGCGACCCGCTGATTTGGCACGATACAAGTTCTGATCGGCGCATTCTAGTAACTGCTCCAAAGATGTCATTTCACTATTAGTCTGGCTGCCGCCAATACTTACAGAAAAAGGAATAGCCACATCTGGATAATTTCGTTTCATTTCCTTAACGCATTCATCGCAAATTCTCTGCGCACGTTCACACACTGACAAACCTGAATTAAAACCCGATCACCTTCAACATGACCTAGCTGATCATTCACAGATTTAAAAAAATCCAGATCAATCAAAAGCAATGAGAGTGGAGTCGAATTCGAGTTATTCTGAAGAAGTTGCCGAATGCGTCTAAAGAAGAAAGTTCGATTAAGTACCCCAGTCAGCGGATCAAGCTGGGCCAGCTGACGGGCCATTTGTTCGGCGTGCTTGAGCCGCACCAGTAGGTTTAGAATTGCATAAGAAACCGGTGGTGCTATCAGTAATGGACACACTGTAGAAATAATAGCAGCTACCATATAGCTTTCTTCCATCTGATAGACCAGCATGACAACGGCTGTAATTAGCCACGACATAACCACCGAGACCAGGGTGATTACCATAGATCCGCGGATAGTACCTAAACGCAAAAGCACATGTCCGAGAGAAAAAGATTTCTGAATGCTTTCTTCCCAGGAAAATTGTGCTCCCGCTAACTGATCATAGTATTTATTATTGCTAGCCAATAGAGAGTTTTGAGTCGTCACCAACAGTTCATTCTCCGCCAAGATGCTGATTATCGCAACGTCGTTGTCGATTTCTTAATAATTTCGTACTACCTAAAACCCGATATATGAGTGAAATTAGCTTGAATGTATTTCGTTAGCGGCTGTCGATGACCCTTTGTGCCTTGCCTAAAGAACGCGGCACACCTTCCGGTTCATGCACTACAACCTGACTGGAGACACCTACAAAGGATTTAACACTGTTTTGGAGTTGATTAGCCAGTTCCTCGCATTTTTCACCGGGTGTATCCACTGATCGCTCGGCATTGATGGTAATGGCATCCATTGGGCCCTGCTTGGACAGCTCTATTTGATAATGCGGTGACAGGCCGTCAATTTTCAGAATCAACTCTTCGATCTGCGTGGGGAATACGTTAACTCCGCGAATAATCATCATGTCGTCACTACGCCCAGTAATCTTGTCGAATCGGCGCATGGTCCGAGCCGTGCCCGGCAAAAGCCGTGTCAGGTCGCGGGTGCGGTAGCGGATCATCGGGAAAGCCTCCTTACTCAAAGTGGTGAAAACCAACTCACCGGGCTCACCATCTGCTACTACCTGGCCAGTTTCAGGGTTGACAACTTCCGGATAAAAGTGATCTTCCCAGATTGTCGGGCCATCTTTAGTTTCAATACATTCCTGAGCGACGCCTGGTCCCATAATTTCTGACAGACCATAGATATCTACTGCATCAATGCCCAACCTGCTTTCTATCTCCACACGCATCTGGTTGGTCCATGGCTCTGCACCAAAAATGCCAATTTCCAGCGAACAGTTGGGTGCGTCCAGGCCTTGTCGCTCCATCTCATCGGCGAGGGAGAGGCAGTAAGATGGCGTCACCATAATGACACGAGGCTTAAAATCCTCAATTAACTGGATTTGCTTTTCAGTCTGGCCGCCAGACATGGGTATAGCAGTACATCCTAGCCTCTCAACCCCATAGTGGGCACCGAGTCCGCCAGTGAAAAGTCCGTAACCATAAGATATATGGACTAAATCACCGGGCTTACCGCCGCCTGCGCGAATCGATCGAGCCATCATTTCGGCCCACATGTCGATGTCATTCTTCGTGTAACCAACTACAGTCGGCTTACCCGTGGTGCCGCTGGATGCGTGGATTCGAATAACATCCTCGCGTGGCACAGCAAACATGCCAAAGGGATAATGAGCGCGCAGATCGGTCTTGGCAGTAAAAGGGAATCGAGAAAGGTCGTCCAGACTCTTTAAATCATCAGGATGCACACCCGCGGCATCAAATGAAGACTTGTAAAACGCAACATTCCGATAAGCATGAGAAAGACTCCATTTGAGTCTTTGTAGTTGCAAAGCACGTAATTCGTCGATGCTTGCTGTTTCGATAGGATCCAGTTGAGATCGATCTCGTGTTGTCATGCGGGCTCCAAAAAGTAGGGCGATAATATTCAAAGCACAATAGTACGTGCTGGTCACCTGATTCGACAACTACTTCGCCAGTGCGGGATGATTCGATATCCCGGCATAAATGTCGTCTCAGAGGGTACTCTTCTGACTGTACAGTAGACAATCATCAGACTAGAATCGCCTTCGAATTCGACGCTGCTAAGTCGAATTATCCTTTTAAGCTCTAATTATCAGTAAATACAATGTCAAAAACTAGCGACCAGGAAATTTCCGCAAACTACGATGAAGTTATTAAACAGCACTACGATAAAGTAGCCAATGCTGAAAAGGATGCGCCAAGTAGCACTATGGCCGACGCCTATATTCGCCAACAGGAGACGGAGTTTATTTTACGGCGTATCAACGATTATCTGGCTAAGAACGCACGTCAGCCTGAAGCCGTCAAAATTATGGATGTCGGTTGCGGTAATGGTTATTCACTGGAAGTTCTGCAAAAGGAGTTTCCCACAGCGCAGATTTGCGGCCTGGAATACACAGATTCTCTTCGAGAGGTTGCAGTCAAACGATTCGAATCGAGCCCTGTAGAGATTTACCCAGGAGATATTCGTCAGGCTGAAACTATTCCTGACGACATCGATGTGTTGATATGTCAGCGCGTACTGATCAATCTTCTAAATCCGGAGGATCAAGCCAGGGCACTACAAAACCTGGTCGATAAGGTCGGTTCAAACGGTTTGCTCATCTTTATCGAATGTTTTAACTCTGGCTTGAATCAGCTTAATGATGCGCGCTCCGAATTTGGTATCGAGAAGCTTCCACCTGCGCATCATAATCTTTATCTGCAGGATGATTTTTTTGCTCATCAACAGTTAGATATTTTCGATAACTCAGAAGAAAACTACCTGTCCACGCACTATTTTGTGACCAGAGTGCTTCATCAAGCATTCCTTGACGGGACAGGATCTGAATTCAAACGTAATTCTCATTTTGTCTCGTTTTTTACCCGAGCCCTGAATCCAGGGGTAGGAGAGTACACTCCACTGAGATTTCTTTGCTATAAGAAGCGATGAATGAATCGGTCGCTTAAATTACAACTCTTGTCAGCGGGACTAAATTCAAGATTCGCCTAGAGCAGGCCGGCTATCAGACATAAGCCGGTCCAGGGTTCGTTGAGCCTGTTCCTGATCAAGGTGATCCCTTGGTCCTAACATTTCACAGCCATCACGTATCATCTCGGCTATAGAGGTTGGGTACTGCTTACAGTCATCGGGACGGTCGTGATAAATGCGGCAAAAATACTTATTCTCGTTAGGTTTTTTACGTAGCCAGGGACAGCGTTCTAATTGTTTGCCGGTAGTGGGACTAAACCAGATTTTTCCTTTATTAACGTAGGTGGAAATTTCCGGGCGGTAGGTTTCCCACCAATCTACCTCAGCCGGTAAAACAGACAGTCCACCATCACCGTAGATGATGCAACATTTTCCGCACTGATTGCACTCCTTCACTCGCTTACCTGTGGTGAAATTTCAAAATGTGAGTTGCAACTCCGCAAATGAGACGACTTTCAATTAAGCCGAAAGAAATGGTGTCAGGCGATCAAAGGCCTGTTCCAGCACATCAATTGGCTGCGCATAGCAAAGGCGTAGATAGCCCTCGCCCTCGTCACCAAATGCGATACCAGGAGCCAGTCCTACTTTGGTTTTATGCAAGATTTCTTTGGCGGTGGAAACACTATCCTGTAAACCATCTAGTTTGAAAAAGCAGTAAAAAGCTCCATCGGGTTGAACAAATTGCACCCGTTCGAAATGTGACAGGCGTGTCTCGGCGAGAGCATAGCCGGCATAAATCTTTTGCAGAAGATCGACGATATCCGCTTCGCCCTGTTGCAGTGCCACGATTCCTGCTGCCTGTATAAAGCCTGGCGTACAACTGGTATTAAACTCTGTCAGTTGCCCCAGCTTTGCTTCGAGCTCAGCGGGAGCTGTTATCCAGCCAAGTCGCCATCCAGTCATGGACCAGCACTTTGAGAAACTGTTTACAGAAATGACCAGATCTTGTTGATCAGCCAGGGTTAGAAAGGAAGGCGCTGCTGGGCCATGACGATATAGCCTGGAATAAACATCATCGCCAATAATCCAGATACCTAGCTTACGGCAATGCTCCAGCACTGCGGTTTGTTCCTCAGCTGACATCACCCAACCAGTAGGATTGTTTGGAGAGTTCAGTACCACGGCCTTTGTGCCGGGCTGCAAGGTATCAATCAACTGTTCCAGATCTAATTGCCATCGACCATTCTCCGCAGACAGGGTCAC
>JBLHGU010000204.1:0-9439 GCA_047615875.1 Parasphingorhabdus sp. | reverse complement strand
ATCAGCTATTCAAGCATTTGCAAGCTTACTATATCGACGCCTTATGGACCTTATGCCTGAGCCGCCTCGTGTCCAACTGCAAGACGGTAGAGTCATTCCATTCGACCCTCCTCGCTGAAAAAAGTTGTTGAGAGGTTTCTCGGGCTTAGTCGCTCCGAATGAGGAACATCAGATAAAATAGTATTGTCACCGGAAGATTGTGACCTCTCAGACCAGCACGGGAAGCACATCGCATAGCAGCAAAGCGTCGTTCGTCATCTAGACATTCAAGTTCTTGCCAATTCAAATCGCCGGAATTTAGAATCTTGTTATAAATGGGGTCACTCGGGGTCAGAGTCCCGTCCAGATCAACGTACAGGTTTACGGTTTCCTTATCAACATCGATCATGGTTGTCCAGTACTTTTTTCTGGCAGAAAACTATGTTCTATAATCGCAGATTTTATTCGAATTTTGTGATGTGAAATCTCATATTAAAGTTGGAGCAACACTTCCCATATAGCAAATTTAGCGCCTATCAAGTTTTTCCACCGGTCAAACTCAGGGCAAACCGATCCAAGTCGTAATACAACTTCGTTACTTTCTTAAGAAGCTCTGAATCAATTTCAGTTGCGTCGTCCTCATATCTGTTTGACTCCCTAAAGACACACTGGGATCGTGAGACTTTCAGTCTATCGCACAGAGCATCCCAATAGCGTGGCTGTTGGCACAGCCGTTCATACGAAACAGCGAGTATATTGTTATTGTTAGAACTCAACTGCATCCAGAGATATTCGTAGACCTCGACCCACTGCCGCAACCAATACTCCCTATTATCGGGTCTAGGATCGTCGGTTAGGTGTCTGGATAAACGGAACTGGCGATGTGTCACGCCAAATTCATGATGCGCAAGCCACGTCATATAGTTTTTGGTGAACTTATCTACCGCGATAAACTTTCGATGTTGATGGAGCAGACTCAACGATTGCCTCAGCGGGTTGCGAAAGATCACCACAAATATCGAATCTGGACAACGCGGCGCCAGACTAGCGATGCGCAAGACCAAATTGTTATTCTTCGCGAGGTATCGATCGCCACCGTATTTTTGACAGATCATATTCTGATACTGTCGGTATTTTCTTAGGGCTTCATTAGAAACTGTATGAGGTTTTAGTTCTCGCTTTGCATAATCGATACCGGTCTGCAGTCGCCAGAATACTTCTTCAAATGCTTCAGGAGAGTCGAAGTCAACCATGATCCCATCACCATGAGCGCGTTGTTTTTTAGTGCGCTTTTTTCGGCTCAGTTTGACAAGTTTTGACCATAGATTTGGAGCTAAAAGAAAAGGCATATCATCGTAGGTCAGCGAAGAGAATTCTCCACTCCGATGAAGAGCTCGAACCAGCGCAGTCGTACCAGATCGAGCGAGCCCGGTCACTAAGACGGCGGGGTTAGGAATGACACTAGGTCTTACCACCATCCCCTCCAACTCGAAACACAATTCCATAATCGTCTGATTACCCAAAGCCAACCTATGCAAGAGGCGATCCAATGCCGAATAGTCAGACATTCAAGTGGGAACGAATTACCATATAAAGAATCGAAATAGATGTAATCGTGCTCAGAACTATCGAATCTGATGCTAATGTCAACACATTATTAGAAGATGCGGCCGCAAAAAAACCGATTCCTAGCGGAAACATTGCCAGCAGAAACAATGACGGTATTTGCAGGCTGAATGTCAGTAGCTGACGCGCATACACCATCAAAACTCGCTCTTTCCAGTGGTCTGAAATACTTCGAGATCTTACAATTTTTAGTATCTTGCTTAGAAGTTGCCCTATTTGGATGCTTCTCTTCCGAAGGGAAAGGCGGAAAATTAATTCGCTGGAAACAAGCGTGGCTATCACCAGAAAAACTATTTCGCCAAGCGTTAAATCGATGCTGGGCATCATTTCTCTTCGGATTCTTCATCCGTCTTTTTTTTACGGTTCTTTAGCATGCGCTTAACTGGATAGTACAGTACGGAAAAAATGGCCAAAAGGAGGGCGCCAAGAATGCCAAGCAGTGTCGCAATTGCTCCTGCACCCATTCCTGGACCAATATACGCATACGCAGGAGTATAAAAGAATAAAAACGCTAGCAGCGTAGTCATGATCAATCTCATATGCAACCTTTTTTAAAAATAATTTTACGGATCTGGTCGCCAAGATGGCCAGTAATAAGGCGGGACCAGTTAAGCTTGTAGATATCCCCTTTTTCTGAACTATTGATGAATTGCCAAGACACAGAACCGTCCGCCTTGAACTGGATCAGGCGCCCAGAATTAGTTTCCTCAACAAAAACCTCTGTGCCAAATATTCTACCACGGCCTTCTGTCATGGTACGTAATTCCAATGTCTCGAAATTCGCCTGGAATGGCGAATGAGTGTAATCGTCTTTGAAGTTATAAACCAAAATATTGCTTACACCTCTTACGACGGTGGTATCCATATATTTAGCCGGGGCGTTGTTATTAAAAATCGATATTTCATGCCCACTGAGGATATTTACGTCGTGTTGGTGTATCCAAGGACCTTGTTTGAGCCACAACACTTCATTTGTTGACGGTCGATATAGCACCACCATAGACTGGTTTCTAAGGCTCAGGAATACGTCCCCTTGTTTCCAATATATCCCATCTGTTAACACTGGTTGGATGTCATTCAAGTGTATAGGATCGTTATTAGGTTTACCTTTTCCATAGATAAGGTGGGTAAATCCATTCTCGTCTAGAAGTTGAGTAACGGATTTTTTAAACAAAATGTCTCCTTCCGCATCAACTAGAGCAATGCCATCGTCTCGGAATTTCGAAGTGCCAAGATCCACGGTCCTGGGTTCAATTAAAATAGGAATCCAAAAATTCCCGGAATGATCTCTCTCGATAGAATGATGAAAAATTGTACTGTCGTTTAATAGCTCAAGATTGGAGCAGACATCTGCGCGAATCAATGGTGCCCCAAATGAATGGGTAATAAGCTCACCGTTTTTACTAAGAAAAGCGTGTCCAGATCGAAATCTTCTTGCTGCGTGATCTATCGGAACATTTACCAAATCACTTGTAAACTTGAGTTTTTTCCAAAGGGAGTCAACTTCGGAAAAACTCCAGGTATGAACCAATTCCTGAGCATTAAGGTCCCAGAGTTCAGAAACAGAATGAACTAGATCGCCATCGTATCGATTAATGAGGACGTAACCAAGTTCTGGACGGCTACCTGCGGGATAGTTGAATTGAAAATGTGCTTGTCCTTCGAATCGCTTTTCTTTTGCTAAAAGTTGCTGTGTATCGACCATAGTGATCGAGTTTGCCATTAGGAGATCGAAAATATTTTGTGGAAAAGCCGCTATTGTCTCCACAGCAGGCGCTATATTTCCTAAGCGATTTTTTGGATGAATTTCCCCGTTCCATTTCGTGTTGTGTCTAACAGCGCCCGCGAAAATCACAGTCCCAATCATTCCAATGATCAACACTAGTAAAACTATCCACATCTCAACTTTTTTAAATAGGAACTTCTCCATAAATTATCTAAGATTGATGTTTTTTCTAAACAGTGGGCCTCGAAAAACGATTCTAAGTGAAAATAAAATACTACACAACTGACGGTTTATCGTAAGCGAGCTTATTTCGGCCCAGTTAATTCTTATTTGCTGTCTCCCATCGCCTTCGCGTGCCAGGGCCGCTGTACTGCTGGCTTTAACTAGCTTGCGACGGGCATGATCAAAACAGCAATACACCTACCCTAGCATACCGAGTGGTACACTAGCAGAACACCGCTAAAGCACCCAGGCAGACGCGTAACTGATGATACCGTAGCGAAGAATTATAATCGGCGAATACCAATATAAGTATGGAAGTTGCAAAGAAGTGGCAGAAAGAGAATTCGGAATGAGTATAGTAACTATAAGGCGCATGGTAATAAAAGATGACATAAAGGTAAAAACTCGATTAGAACGAAAAAGTAGATGAATTGTCTCCGAATCATCTTACGGTTCTGGAAATTCGGTCATTTTCTCCAGTCAATTGAGCGCAAATTTGCTTGACGCCACAATGAAGGCAAGCGCACCCCTGCTGCGTTATTGAAATACGCCGAATTCCCTTGCAATCAATCAGTGAAAGAGGTCCGCCTGCGGTGGTGCGCGATTGTCAGGCAAATGAAATGAACTGGAAACCGCAGTTTTACTATCCAGATGGTCGAGTATTTTGTGGATGACAACAGGGTCTTCGATGCTGGCAATGACTTTCATGGTGCCACAGCAAGTACTGCAGCTCTCGATGTCGATGTTAAACACCCGCTTGAGCCGCTGCGCCCAGGACAGGCCTGCACGTCGTTCAGGGGCTATTGGCGAATTATTCGACTTTCCACTTTTCTGAGGCCCATTTACTTTGCCTCGTTTTACTGGTGTCACTAGCGCACGGTACTTGCTGTTGGGTGCAAATACACCGTGATAGCGGGTCAGGTTGACGCGGGGTATGGGCACCAGTAAAACGAGTTTGGCCATGAAGTCCAGGGGTCCGAAGATCACATAGGTGGTGTCGTTTCGGTACGGTGTCTTGAGTTGGTAACGAATGTGGCCGCCAGGGGTGAGCGACAGCCGCTTATCCGCCACGGCGGGCCGGGTAATGTATCGGCACAATCGTTCCAGCTTTTTGCGCTAGCGGGCCTTGACTTCTACGCCTGCATGGAGGCTGAATCCAGCTACTTTGCAAACGGTATCTCCGTATGGGTCGTTTCGGTCACCCGCGGGCAGGGTTTGTAATGTTAACACCTTGCGTCTAGCCTGTTGCCCGACCGCGATTCGGTAGGTGATGGAAGAGCCGAGCAGCTGAGTCATCGGATCGTCGTCGGTCTCTTCACAAGTCAGATAGATGTTCTCGGCATCGCGTTCCAGTAGACCCTGCTGCTCCAAAAAGCGGCCGACACGATGGGCGATGGTGTCACTTGGATCAGTTCGGCACTGGTGGGCGCCTTGACCCATTGAAACCGGGCGTTCCTATTGGATTGATCGAGGTATACGCCGTCCACGAAAAGCATATGAAAATGGATATTCAGCAATAGCCAATCAGAACACCATGCCGTCGACGGTGACGGTGCACTATCCGTTCCACCCACTGGTTCATCAGCACCTGAAGGTGATTTCCTGGCCCCGCAATAGTACCGGTGCAACCACGGTTCAGCATCCCGATGGGAATACGATAAAGATTCCCGTGTGGATGCTGCAATCGGAAGCGGCACAGTTTCATCAGCAATCAGGGATCGAGTTCCCAGGCGGTGTACTGTTGTCCCTGGTTGAATTACTGATTTCACATTTATGCTCTACAGTGAAACCTGATATTCACCCGGAGCAAGCCAATGCAACAAGTCGAGATGCCCTTCGAGAACCATGCGGATCACTCAGCGGAGAGGATCTTGATGAATGATGAACAAAAACATCAGCTCATTGCACTCATGGCACAAGCCATCCGCACGCTGTTAAAACCACAGATGGGGGATGAAGATGAAGCAGCATGAACTTAATCAGAAGATCCTGCCACATCACCTGGAACGTAAAGCCGTTGTCTATATACGACAATCATCCATGCAGCAGGTGAAACATAATCAGGAAAGCCAGCGGTTGCAATTTGCCCTGGTGGATAGAGCAAAAGCATTGGGTTTCCATCGTGTTGAGGTCATCGATTGTGATCTTGGTATCAGTGCAGCCAGTGGCGGGCAAGAACGCAAAGGCTTTAAGCAATTGTTAGCCGGCATTGCCATAGGGGAGGTGGGTATTATCTTCAGTCGCGAACTCTCTCGCCTGTCTCGTACCGATAAAGACTGGTGCCATCTGATAGAAGTCTGTCAGGTGTTCAACACCCTGATAGCCGATGCCGATCAGGTTTATAATTTAGCCCTTCTCGACGATCAACTCATACTCGGTATCAAAGGCACCTTGAGTGTGGTTGAGCTTAAGGTTCTGAAGCAACGTCTGCTGCAAGGCATGCAGGAAAAGGCTAAACGGGGTGAACTGATTCGGATTCTGGCTCCGGGGTATGTTCAAGACTTGACCGGAAAGATCGTCAAGGATGCCAACCTGCGGGTGCAGGAAGTGATTGAACTCCTGTTCAGAAAATTTCGGGAGATCGGCAGCATCCGTCAGACCTTTCGCTGGTTTCATGACGAGCAGATCGAGTGTCCGGTCAATAAAGCGATCGGGGGACGCTTTCAATTGGTATGGAAGCTACCGACCCAGACCTTCATCGCCAGTGTGCTGCACAACCCCCTCTACGCCGGTGCCTATGTGTATGGCCGCAGGCCCACCGAAGTGGTGATGAAGGCGGGTCAGATCGTCAGGCGTCAGGGTCGGACGCTGCCGGCAGAACAGGCAAAAGTCTTTATCAAAGACCACCATGCAGGCTATATTAGTTGGCCGGCATATCAGGAGAACCAACAGATCATGCAGCGTAATAGCAGCAACTTCATGCGAGACGAGTCTGTGACAGCGGTGCGCGCAGGACATGGGTTGCTGGTTGGTCTGCTGCGATGCGCAAAGTGCGGCCGCAAGTTGCACACACGCTATTGGGGAAAGAGCGGCACCGCTGCACGTTATTTGTGCGACGGTGACTATTCAACAGGGGGCGGCTATTGTTTGGGTTTCGGTGGCGCCACCGTGGACAAGCGCCTGAGTGAAGAAATCCTCCTTGCGATCTCGCCACTGGGTATTGAGGCCAGCCTGAGCGTCATTGATCAGCACCATGACCACGGCCGTGATCGTCGGGATGCATTGAGCCGCCAGTTACAGCAATTAGAGTACGAGGCACAACGGGCATTTGATCAATTTGATCAGGTGGACCCGGCCAACAGATTAGTCGCCGAGGTGCTGGAACAACGCTATAATGAGACACTGGAAGCGGTTGAGCAAGTGAAAACTGAACTCAAGGCAACTTATGATTCTGCACAACAGTTAAGTGCCAGTGAACACGCAGCGATTATGGAACTGGGAAACGACTTCACCCACGTGTGGCATGACCCTGATTGCCCCATGGTGCTCAAAAAGAAGATGACTCGCTTGCTGATCAAAGAAATTATCGTTGATCTGGATGATGAACAACAGCTTCACTTCATCATCCACTGGCAAGGTGGTTGTCATACAGACCTTGAAATGCCCAAGCCCCTGTCAGGGGCTCTCGCCCATAAGACATCGTTAGAAGATATTGAGTTGATCACGAAAATGGCAACACGCTACCGAGATGACGAGATTGCGCGGGTGCTTAGCAAGCTGGGACGGAAAACGGGTAAGGGCAATCGGTGGACACAGTCGCGAGTGGCTTATGCGCGCAAGAAATACAGGATACCGGCACCAGAACTAGAGAAGTTGGATCCCAACGTCCTGACCCTGGGGCAAGCGACCGTATATACTCGGGTGAGTGATACGACGCTGATGCGTCTGATACGAGCAGAGATACTGCCTGTTGAACAAGTGGCCCCCTATGCGCCGTATGAGATCAAGTGCGATGATTTGGATAACGAACCGGTTGCAGGCATACTGTCACGGTTAAAAGCGACTGGAAAACTCGATCTCGAAGGGGACATGTCGACCAACCAACGCAGTCTGTTTGAGTTAAATCAATAGCTTACACAACGAGGGTATTATGCGTGCATATTCAGGTTCAGGGCCGATCCAAAACGCTGGATCAGCGTGACCGCGACTGAATTAACGGCATGGCAAAAACAACGAAATCAAGAAACTGTTTGTGCAAACTGGCGATTTACTACGGAAGATGCCCGCATTAAGTTGAAATCATTCTATCCCTCAACACAATGTTGATGGCGTGCTAGGGCTATGCGCTGTATTTAATATATTGCTAAACTGGCTGTTGATCCCTCTCTATGGGATCGAAGGCGCAGCCAGCGCAACATCAATATCGACTTTATTGCGCATGGTAATAATTTTCTTCACTGTGCGAAGACGGTTAGGTTTCATTCCGGTGATCGCAAGGTAGCAGCACCTAATACATGTACCAATAACAAACAATGGATCAAGCCACTCCCTATATTTCTATTATTGTAGCTGTTTATAATTGCGTAGATCACATTGATGGGTGCATTCAGAGCGTTATTGCACAAACCCATACTGACGTGGAATTAATCATCATAGATGGCGGGTCTACTGGTGGCGCTACTGACAATCTCAGAAAACACGATGCAAGTTTCGCCTTCTGGCTTTCCGAATCTGATACAGGCATCTACAATGCCCAGAATAAAGCCATACCAAAAGCGCGAGGAAACTGGATATTATTTCTCGGAGCTGATGACGAATTGATTTCTCCAACCGTGATTGAAGAAATTTTACCGAGGCTCAAACAGGCGGCAGACTGCTATAATATCGCTTATGGCAAGGTTTTACTGACGTCGCAGGATGGTGATCCATTTAAAGAACTCGGAACGCCTTGGCAAACTGCAAAACAGCGAATCACACAGGTCATGTTGCCGCATACTGGCGTCTTCCACCACACCCAATTATTTCGCCAGCGAGGATTGTTTGACGAGCAATTCAAGATCGCAGGCGATTTCGAAATGATATTAAGGGAATTACCCCAAAATGATGCGCTTTTTATCGACCGCATTATCACCAGAATGTAATCGGGTGGCGTTAGCACCAGTCATGCAGACGCATCGGTACAGATTCAAGAGATATTCCTTGCTCGGCGAAAGAACAATGTCTCAGATTTCCCCTTGCGATTATATAGACAAGCCTTTGGGGAATTAGCCTTCATCTCAGTTAGGAAAATTCTGGGGCAGAAGAAGCAAGTGGCACCACGACAAGGTTACCAAAGTTTCATATCACGTTGCCACAGGCTGCTAGCACGAAAAAAAGATGCCTGATAAAGCTCCCGTGAGTGTCATTTTACCGACCTATAATAGGGCCGCTACAATTTCACGCGCCATTATCTCGGTTCTAAATCAGTACCCACAGCCTCTCGAACTAATCGTTGTGGACGATGGATCTTATGATGATACTCGCAATGTCATTGAATCCCTTGCCGCCCAACAAATCCGTTACCTACAACTACCTCAGAACGTTGGAGCGCACGTCGCCCGAAATGCCGGCATACTGGCCGCGCGTGGCGACTTTATTGCCTTCCAGGATAGTGATGACGAATTGATGCCGGGATTCATCCAGGAGCACCTTAACGCCTTTAAACGCTGTAAAAAGGCAGATGTTTCAGTTGTTTGCGCCGTGCGTCTTTCGCCGACTGGCGTTCAAAGACCAATTCCTAAACGCAGTCGCCTCAATTTAGAATGCTGCGGAGACTTTTCCAACCACCTGATGGGCGGCAGTTTTATCGGTGCCCCAATGATGATGATTAAACGATCGGTTTTAATTGATGTTGGAATGTTCGATGAACGACGTACCCATCTTATGGAGGACTGGGAACTGGCGATC
>JBLHGU010000203.1:0-9442 GCA_047615875.1 Parasphingorhabdus sp. | reverse complement strand
CCCATCGCACGGTATTTCCGATTTGGTCTAACAAAAGCATATTGGGGCTAGACGAATTAAGTGGTGCAGGCGATATTATGATGGTGCCCGATCCGGGAACGTTTCGAATATTGCCATGGGTTAAAGGTACTGGCTGGATGATCTGTGACCTCTTCGATATATCAGCTAATCCGTTAATTTTTTCAAGTCGGGGGCTTGCTCAACGATCTATGGCAATGCTGCGCGATGCCGGCTTCGAGTATGTAAGTGGGCTTGAAGTTGAATTCCATATTTTCAAACTGGACGACGCTAAACTGCAACCTCATAATTCCGGACATCCTGCGGCTCCCCCTGAGGTTAGTCTTCTCACACATGGATATCAATATCTAACCGAATCCCGAGCTGATGAGATGGAGCCGGTAACCGAATTATTGCGTAGCAACATCGAGCAACTAGGGCTAGCGATTAGATCTATTGAAGTGGAGTTTGGTCCAAGTCAGGTGGAATTCACTTTTCATCCAGAGAAAGGTATTCAAAGCGCAGACAATATGGTGTTATTTCGTAGTGCCGTGAAACAAATCTGTCATCGACATGGCTATCATGCAAGTTTTATGTGTCGCCCCCAGATCGATAATCTATTTTCCTGTGGATGGCATTTGCACCAATCGATTTTAAACTTACATGACGGCGAAAATGCTTTTATGCCCAAGGACTCAAATCAACTGTTATCACCAACGGGACAGCAATTCGCAGCGGGATTACTTAAGCATGCACCTGCATGCTGCGTATTTACCACCCCGACGATTAACGGATATAAACGTTATCAACCCTATGGTCTGGCACCTGATCGTATCAGCTGGGCAAGAGATAATAAGGCTTCAATGCTTAGAGTTATTTCTGCCCCAGGAGATTCTGGCAGTCGAATCGAAAATCGAGTTGGCGAGCCTGCGGCCAATCCTTATCTCTATCTCGCCAGTCAATGCTTTTCAGGTTTAAGTGGAATAACTGAGCTGGCAATACCACCGCCAACTTGCGATCAACCCTATGGCAGTGAAGAAACTCAATTACCCAGCAATCTTATGCAAGCCGTGGATGCCTTAAATGACGACCCTACTATGACGGATCTATTTGGTCGGGACTTTGTGCAGTGGATTTCTACTATAAAAACAGCTGAGTTCAATCGTTTCATGTCTGCGGTAACTGACTGGGAACAGCGTGAGTATTTCTCTAATTTTTAGCCCCAGATCACGTTGACCGAATGACCAAATTATGGACAGTCGGTCAGCGAGTTAACCCATTAGCTTGCGAACTGAGAGCGATAAATGCTCTATATCAATAGGTTTTGACAGCACTGCGGAAAATAGTAACTTTTCTTTTCCCCGTAGCAATGTGTCTCCACCATAACCCGTCATCACGATTGCTGATGGACGACTCTATAGCTTTACCAAACAGTCTTCATTGCGCCGCCATCTACGGTCAGTGTCGAGCCTGTTATGTAGCTTGCAGCATCCGATAATAAAAAAGCACCGGCCTTACCAAATTCATCGGCACCACCATATCTCCCCAAAGGGATTGCCGACTGGCTCTGTTGGCGAACAGTTTCAACATCTTTGCCACTTTTTTGGGCAACACCAGCATCTATACTTCGTACACGATCGGTATCCATACGACCGGGCACCAGGTTATTAACTCGAATACCGTCTGCAGCAAGTTCGCGACTCAGGCTTTTGGCCAGAGCGACAACACCGGCTCGCATCACATTAGACAAAAGCAGCACATCAATTGGCTCCTTAATCGATGAAGAGGTTAAGGTTACAATAGAACCTCCACCACGTTCGCGCATCGACGGCAATACCGAACGAATCATCCTGATTGAACCCAACAGTGTTAATTCATAGGCGGCCTGCCAACTGTCATCATCAAAACTATCAAACTTTCCCGTTGGTGGTCCACCGGCGTTAACCAGTAGGCCATCCACGCAACCAAACTGATTCATAGTTGATTGGGTCCAGCGCTCAATTGATTCTGCATCGGACGCATTAAATACGCTAGCTAAAACCTCCGCACCAGTTTCCTCTCGCAAACGGCTTGCAGCGGCCTCAATATTTTCCTGGTTTGGTGATGCAATACTAAGTTTCGCGCCATCAGCAGCACAAGCTCTGGCAATACCAAAACCCAGCCCCCGGCTAGCTGCACCAACCATAATAACTTTATCTTTTAATCCAATATCCAATTTACTACCCTGAGCTCAGAAAAGTAATTACAACAACGCCATCATGGTTTCCGCATCACTGACCTTAAACTCACGGGGCTGCTCTAGATTCAGATGAGTAACTTTGCAGTCGTCTACGATCATGGCATACCGCACTGATCTCAAACCCAGACCTCCGGCATCCATATTAGCTGCAAATCCCATGGCCTTGGTCAGTTCTGCATTTCCGTCTGCCAGCATTACTAAATTATCTGCGTTTTGCATTTCCCCCCAGGCCTGCATAACCCAGGCATCATTTACTGACAAACAGGCGATTTGATCGATTCCTTTGGACAATATTTTATCGGCATTTACCACGTAACCTGGTAGATGAGCTGCAGAGCAAGTCGGTGTAAACGCACCGGGCAAACTAAACAGAAGTGTTTTCTTACCAGAAAACACCTGTTTTGTTGAAATTGCAGTTGGCTTGTTTTCTACAATGTGGAAAAGATTGGCGTCCGGCAGGATGTCTCCAACAGAAATAGTCATAAATTCTTTAACCTAAAGTTGAGTGTTTTTACTTAAATCGGAAATACTAAATAGTGTCGATAACACAGACATTTTAGCTATTGTAGTGTAATCATTTGAAATATGGGACGTTATCCCCAAAATTCGCGAGATTTTCTCTCCTGCCATTACTAAGTGGGTAATCAGACGCAGCCAGTTTAGGTTTACTGAAATTATAAGCACGGCTGTTACTCAATTTTTCAGACCGGAACTATACGCGCTTCCGCAAAGGAGGTGTGATTAGAAAATATTGCGTTTCGAGCCGGCGAATCTGCTCGTCAGAAAATGCTAACTGAAGGATGAAGAATTATTCAGCTTATGCAATCGACCTGGTTATCCCCTACATTCACCCAGGTCAAGATAGGCAATTAGTTAATCCCGAGGGGAGAAAAGCTATCTAAAACTCCCTCGTACACAAGTGGTTTATTGATGGAGCAAGCTTTAAGCCCGTACACTTTGCTGAACTCGTACCGCTTGATTCTCACGCAGTAGATTATCTGATAGAACAGTAAAAAGTCGCCAGAACCACCAGACAAGTAACCAAATTGAAGTTTTCCTTAATTCCTAAAGTAGACTTTGCAATCCTTTAGCCTGGGCTTTCTGATCTGGATTACCCTGCAAAATAATTTGGTTTAACACGCCTTTCGCAGAGGCGGTATCACCTATTTCAATATAGGCAGTTGCCAAATCAAGTTGGGATTCCATATCATCTGGATCTCCGCCCTGGATCTGCACAGACGCTGCAGGCAATGACCCATCATCCATTTCGAATTTCATCTCAGAAATATTCGCGGCAGCTGCTTCAGGTATCGAGATATTATTGTCACCTAACAACCCCCCACCACCCATATTCAGATCAGATAATAATGTCGCCACATCGTTATCCTTTCCTTCGGCTGGCACAGACTGTGTTCCAGAAAGCTTAAAACTACTTTCTTTGTTCCACATATCAACTGTGTCATCTGGAGTATTAGCCTCATTTTGTAGCACATCACTAATATCTGTTTCCATTGAAATAGACAGTTCATTGATTGATGTGGTAGAAAAATCCATGTCCTCAGTAAATATGGATTCGTTTGAAAACATTGAGTCTCCGGAAAGCATTGAATCCGCTATTCGTTCGTGCTCAGGATTAACTTGGTCAGTTGACCCAATTAATCCCTCAAAGTCGCTAATTGCTGCAAGCTCCGTGGGTTTTGGGCCTATGACCAGCCCCATTAAGGGGAGGATTAAAAAGCCTATAGCTCCAATCCACCATATCAGGTTCTCGAGCGAGAACTGCAGAAAACTTTCTAACAATGTCTGTTCCTCCTACAGGCTAATTTTATCACTAACGTGAGTGTATAAGAATCGCTGAAAAAAGTCCTCTACGTTCTGGCATCAGCCGACAAATGGTCATGTTAGGATTTCTGGATAATTTACTGAGCAAGTCCCAAAGTTTCCCCAGCAATCGACCCTTTGGGCTCTACTATATAGACATTGGCCAGTTCCAGCCTCAATAGTCAGAATTATTTCGTACAACCACAACCAGTATCCAGTTACATAGTAAATCGCAGTGGCTTTGATAGCCACTGCAATGCCAGCAATTCGCCTGTGATGGTGCACCACGCGCGGGCTGGCGGCTGCGTGCTCTCTATTAGTGGTTATATGCTACTTAGCTCAATTGCATTCAGGTTCAATATAGGGTCCTGTAGTATTATTCAACCTGGTCTTTGGGCATATTAATTATGATCTTACGCAAATTATTACTGTCAGCAGTAATACTAATAGTAACTGGTTGTGCATCAACCCAGGTCGTGGAAGATTGGTTTGATACAAGTTATAACGGTCCTATAGTAGACAATTTTCTAATTGTAGGTATGGACAAACAAACTGCTGGAAGAAGAATTTTTGAAGATGCGTTTGTCGCTAAATTTCAGGAAGCGGGGCTAATCGCCCAGGCCAGCTATACCGTCATTGATGATGCAGAATTAAAAACTGACAGCGAGACTATGGAACTCGCACAGAAAAGAAGTGATGTGAATGCGATATTAATTAGTCGAATCGTTGAAATTGAAAAGGATAAATCCTTTCTTCCACCAAGTGTTCATTATGTGGCTCAGTCTTTTCACAAACCAAATCGCCCAGCCTATCGCATGGTGATTTATCCAGGTCATTCAGTAACAAATACAACTATGATTCTGGAAACCAGTATTTATAACCCAGTAAACCAAACACTTTTGTGGAGCGCCAGCACAAAGTCTATTAATCCCGACAGCATTGGGCACCTCGCAAAAGAGCTTGCCGGCATTACTGTTGAACGCTTGAGACAACTCAGTTTGTTGAAGCCATAAAATATGAAATTTCTGGTTTGAAAAATAACTAGCGTTCCGGAATTAATCCTCGAGGAGCAAATCGCATAACTAATAACAGAATTGCTCCCATCATGATCAGTCTTGTGTAAGCAGCACTATTAATTAGATGGGTTTTCAGATCAGAATCATCCGCCATTGGCATAGTGACAATCTGCATTAACCAGTTTCCCAGCGGCTCTGCTTCTATCCATAAAAACCAGATAACAAAGCCACCTAACACTGAGCCCCAGTTGTTCCCAGATCCACCGATAATCACCATCACCCAGATCAGAAAGGTGTAGCGCATAGGAATATAACCTGATGGTGTAAGCTGACCATCCAGAGTAGTTAGCATTGCGCCAGCAATTCCGCAAACAGCGCAGCCTAATATAAATACCTGTAAATGGCGGCCAGTTACATCTTTTCCCATTGCGCTTGCCGCATCACGATTATCCCTTATCGCGCGCATCATACGTCCCCAGGGGGACTTAAGAGCGCGTTCTGATAACCACATAATTATGGCTAGTGCCACCAGAAAAAGCAGTGCGTAAGAAATCTTCACCAAAATACTCGCAGTAGGTGCAACTTCCACACCAAGCCAGTTCACCAAATCTAAAAACCAGGGAGTTTCCATCAGGTTGATTTCATAGGGCACAGGGCGCGGCAACCCGGTTACATTTTTGACTCCTCGACTTAACCATTCCTCATACTTAAGCACTGCAATGATAATTTCAGAGATACCAAGCGTTGCAATGGCCAGATAATCTGCGCGTAGCCCCAGCGAAATTTTTCCAATTAGCCACGCGGCGCCGGCCGCCACAAAACCACCAACCAGCCAGGAAATCACAATGGGTAAGCCAAGGCCTCCAAGATAACCACTATGGGCTGGATTGACTGACTCTATCCGTTCAACCGCGGGGTCGTAGACCATACGGATTAGAAAAAAACTTGCTATGACGGTTAACACAGTAGCCCAGGTTCTTAAGCGTCCGGTGGTAAGTTTTCTAACCGCAAACACTGCAATCACCGCGATTATCAGACTCAACAATGAATACAATATGCCTAATCCGCCGACCTGCCAGGCCTCTTTTACCGGTGGAACAGAAACCAATACTGCGGTTAAACCACCCAGGGCCGCAAAACCCATAATGCCAACATTAAATAGTCCAGCATAACCCCACTGAATGTTAACGCCCAGAGACATTACCGCTGAGATAATACACAAGTTCAAAATACCAAAAGCAACATTCCAGCTTTGACCAAATCCAACGGCAATCAGAAGCGCTGCAATAATTGCAAAATATATGTAACCCTGGCGAGTCATAGCACTTTACCGCGAATAATACCGGTGGGCCTAACGAGCAAAACTGCTACTAGAATAATAAATGAGACCGCAAATTTATAATCAGTAGACAATAATTGAACCAGCCCATCCGGTGCCCAGTCTTCAGGAACAAGGTAGGTTAAAAACTTCTTATAGGCGTAAGTTATAGTGACCTCAGAATAAGCCACAACAAATCCCCCCAGAATGGCACCCACCGGCTGACCCACTCCGCCTACAATGGCAGCAGCAAATATGGGCAGTAAGAGTTGCATATAAATAAACGGCTTGAATGACTTATCCAAACCGTACAAAACGCCTGCAATAGTTGCAAGAATGGCAGTAATCGTCCAGGCGATCATAACCACTCGATCCGGATCAATACCAGATAACAGCGCTAGATCTTCGTTATCCGAATACGCTCGCATAGCTTTTCCGGAACGAGTTTTCTGCAAGAACCAGAACAGGGCCGCCACAACTACTACAGCGATCACAAGAGTAATAACCTGGGTTACCTTTATTGCCAACCCCTCGTTTAAACCACTTAACTGCTTAAACTCCCGAGCTTTTATAATAAAGCGCACACCATCGGAAAAATTCTGATCTTCTGGCCCAATGATAAAACGAACAAGCCCGGCCATAACGAACATAACGCCCACTGAGACAATTGCCATAATGATCGGGTCTGCCCGTTTTTGACGATAAAAACGATAAATCGTACGATCAGTTAACAAGGCAAACCCTACTGTTCCAACTATGCCAAGTGGCAAGGCAAGCAAAGCCGTGGGTAGCACACCAAAAGATATGCCTACCGATTGAAACAGCCAGGTAATAAGAATGGTTAACATGGCACCAAATGCCATTAATTCACCATGGGCAAAATTTGCGAAACGTAGTATGGCAAATATAAGCGTTACGCCTAGTGCTCCTAGTGCTAGTTGTGCACCATAGGCCGTGGCTGGAATTAGTACGAAGTTAGCAAACAGTACTATTGCATTAAGAAAATCCACTTAACCCCCCAGAAATGAACGTCGCACTTCCGGATCAGCCAATAAAGCCTGTCCGGTATCTGTGAATCGATTTCGCCCTTGCACAAGAACAAATCCATGGTCAGCAATTTCCAGTGCTTGTCGGGCATTTTGCTCAACCATAAGAACAGCTATTCCTGTTTGGGCAATATCCAGAATCTTGTCGAATAGATCATCCATGACAATAGGTGAAACACCGGCCGTTGGTTCATCCAACATCAACAATTTGGGCTTGGTCATCAGTGCACGTCCAACCGCCACCTGCTGTCTCTGTCCCCCAGATAGTTCTCCCGCAGGCTGCAATCTCTTTTCCTTAAGAATTGGAAAAAGATCGTATACTTGTTGCAATGTATCGGTGAAATCATCTTCTCGAATATAGGCTCCCATCTCAAGATTTTCTTCTACTGTCATCGATACAAAAATATTTTGGGTCTGGGGCACGAATCCCATGCCAATTCCAACTCTTTGCTGAGGAGCTAATTTAGTAATATCCTGACCATCAAGGGTTACACTGCCCTCACGCAAATTCAACATGCCAAACACGGCCTTCATGGCTGTGGATTTTCCGGCCCCATTAGGACCAACGACAACGGCAATTTCACCCTTTTCAACTGTGATATCGCAACCATGGATGATGTCGGCACCTACACCATACCCGCCAGTCATATTGAGTGCCGATAGAAACTTCATGACTCACCTCGTGCACGATGCTTTCTACCAGTACCTAGATATGCCTCGATAACTTTGTCATTCGATTTCACTTCCGCTGCTGTACCCTGGGTTAACAAGCGCCCCTCAGCCATTACGATAACCGGATTACACAACCTGCTAATAAAATCCATGTCGTGCTCAATCATGCAGAAAGTGTACCCTCTTTCCTCATTCAATCGCTGAATAGATGTACCTATAGTTTTAAGAAGCGTGCGATTAACGCCTGCCCCAACTTCATCGAGGAATACGATTTTGGCGTCCACCATCATGGTTCTTCCAAGTTCGAGCAATTTCTTCTGACCGCCGGATAAATTACCTGCCAGCTCATTCTCAAGATGCGTGATCTCCAGAAATTCAACCACTTCTCTGGCCTTTTCACGAACTCTTATCTCGTGTTCCTGCACTAGAGAATATTTAAACCACGCGTCCCATAGCTTTTCACCTGGCTGGTTAGCCGGAACCATCATTAAATTCTCTAGAACTGAAAGGCTGGAAAATTCGTGAGCAATTTGAAATGTGCGCAAAAGACCTTTTGCAAACAATTCATGGGGTGGTAAGCCGGTAATTTCATCGCCATCCAGATACACCGATCCACTGGTGGGCTTATGCGCACCAGCAATTACATTAAACAAAGTGGTTTTTCCCGCGCCATTAGGACCTATCAATCCTGTGATAGAGCCTTGCTCAATACTTAATGACGTGCCATCTACGGCTCTAATGCCGCCGAAATGCATATGCAGGTTTTCAACTCGAATCACAAACTAAGCTCCAAAAAAAACGGTCAGTCCTAAGGACTGACCGTTTCTACATTGCGAATTCCGATGTCCTAATGATAGGTCACGGTTTCAAATTTTCCGCCTTGCACTTCAACTTCACGGTAGGATCCGGAAGATTCACCAGAGCCAATTAACTCAACCGCAGAACCACCTACGTAGTCAATTTCACCGCCATCAGCAAGAATTTTTAAGCCCTTGGCCAACTCACCAGGATAGATTTTCTCGCCTGGGGCGTTAGCAACATTCATTACATGGTCTTTGAATTTAGCACTGTCGCTAGATCCAGCAGACTGCATAGCCAAAAGAATCAGCGCTGATGCGTCATAACACTCAGGCACATAAGGATCTGTTCCATTAAATCCAGCATTCTTGGTTATCTCGGCCATCATTGCGGCACCAGGACTGTCTGTACCCGGTACGGTACCAAAAGAAGCGTTGATATCAGCACCAAAATGACCAGTCAGAGAATCGCCAACCATTCCATCAGGCAACATAAAGGTTTCAAATGCACCACTATCGAGTGATGCCTGAATAAC
>JBLHGU010000202.1:0-9445 GCA_047615875.1 Parasphingorhabdus sp. | reverse complement strand
CTGTAATTCGCGAATCGTAATTTTCTTGCGCTTCTTTACTTCAGCCATAATCTCCTCACCTGATGATTAAAAACGTCGTATTTCAATGGGAAGAAATCAAGACGTTGAACGTTAAACCGTGATGGGTAATCATTACGTCCAGCAAAAATTTGTTGTCAAAGAGGTATGTTTTATCAGGTGATAGCCGTTGACTTTTGGTTTGGTCTGGTAGAAATGCTCAGACAATGGTGTAATTCTGTCGAAAGAGTGAATTGCGGAGCAAATCAAAATACTTTAGTAGACAAAGGTAATGCTGGAAAAGAACCTGTCATCAATATAATCTACCTAAGGTTTGACGGGCTCCGATTTAGACCGACTCTTTCTAAACTCTCCAATAGATGTTTAATTTATTTTAATGCATGAGTCTTTAAGTACACTATCACGTAAAAGTTATGACAAGGATTTCGTCAGTCAATCTATTGACGAAGTATTTTGTCGGTGTGTTATTCGCTATCCTGATCGTATCGCGATCAAAACTCTAGATAGTGCTATTACCTATGCAGATCTAGACGATGTTGTGAATCAGGTAGCCCGGAGTGTTCAAGGTCTTGCCCGTGCCCGGATAACAGTCGGTTTATTGATGGATTCTGGTATTGAAATCTGTGCTGCAATACTGGGTGTTCTCAGAGCGGGCTGCAGCTACGTTGTTTTAGATCCCGGATATCCTGCTGACAGACTACAATATATTGCTGAGAATTCAGATCTTGGCATAATTATTTCTGCACAATCGCAGCCAACTGACTTGGTCGTAGTAAACGACTGTTATCAGTTGAATTGGGGTGATATCCAGATTGCGGATAATTTGCCGGTGCGCACAACACAGGTAAACCCCACAAGTCGTGCTGTTGTGTTGTATACCTCAGGCTCCACTGGCACACCAAAGGGTGTCATTCATTCTAGCCAGACTGTCCTGTTTGAAATCTGGAATTTGACCACCTACTGGAATATTACCTGCGAAGATAAGGTGCTACTTTATCATTCACTTAGTTTTGCTAATTCACTACGAACTTTTTATATCGCCCTGCTCAATGGGGCCTGCCTACTTCCGTTTGACCTCCGCCAGTATAGCTTTTCAGCATTAGCCAGCTGGATGCGGAGCGAGAAAGCCACTATATTGCGTTCTACTCCGACAACTTTCAGACGATTTTATCAATCAGTTTCTGCTGACTGTAAGCTGCCCGATTTGAGAATATTGAGTCTTGGTGGGGAAGCGATTTCCACTGAGGATCAGGATATATTTGATCGCTGGACGTCTCCAGGAGCTACATTGATTCATGGCTTTGGTCCATCGGAGGCGCTCACCAGTATATGGCACATGATTCCCCGAAATACTGTTTTGCCAGAGGGGAAAATACTTTGCGGATCTCAGACCGTGCCTGGTAAAGATGTGAAGGTTGTCAATGAGAAGCTGGAAGAACTTGGCTCAGGTGAGACTGGGCAAATAGCTGTGTTAAGTAATTACGTGGCGTTGGGTTATGAGAATGACGAGGAACAAACGCAGATATCTTTTATTGAAAACTGGTCTTGTTCAGGCCAGAGACTGTATTTAACTGGGGATACGGGTAGGTATCATAAAAATGGATTTTTGGAACATGTTGGTCGTCAGGACTTCCAGATTAAATTGCGTGGATTTCGAGTGGACCTTGTGGAAATTGAATTCGCGCTTAAATCGCATCCAGCGGTGAAACATGCGTTAGTGATTGGAGTTGATCGCCCCAGACTTGAGAAATTTCTGGTGGCCTATATAGTTTGCTCGGACGAACAACCGTTGATTGCAAGCCTTCGAGGGCATCTTGAAAGACAATTGCCATTTTATATGGTGCCGTATTGTTTTATTTTCATCGACGCAATCCCACTAACACCTACAGGCAAGGCTGATCGATTAGCACTTCCCGCTGTCGATAACCAGCGCCCCTTGATGGATGCACCCTGGATCAGGGCAGACAGCCAACTAGAGCGAAAGCTGGTAGATTTATGGGGAGAGGTATTGGGTTTCGAGGGTATTGGCATCGATGATGATTTTTTTCATCTTGGCGGCACCTCCCTGGACTGCGTTGCATTGATCGATCGGTTAGCTGTCCTGCTAAACATTCCCTGCGAACTATCTCAATTGTATAAGTGCAGAACCCCCAGGCGTCTGGCTGAGCACCTGCAGAACAATGCCAAAGATCTACCACCGGTTTTTGTGGATACGTTTAAATCTCCGGTTGGGCCAGTGTTGCTATGGATAGTTGGGGGTTCCGGGGATATGCGGTCGATGGTGATTCAGAAGCTTGTTCGTGGCCTTAGAGATCCTATAGCCACGCGAACATTTTTGCCAGCAAATTATTATGCGCAAGGCGAAGAGATTGACCTGGATGATCTGGCTGCCAGGATAGCAGATGACATAGGTGCGATTGTTTCAAATCGTGAATTTTTGATAGGTGGGGACTGTACAGGTGCGTTACTGGCGTGGCAGATATGTGGATATTTGCAAGAGAGGGGATTGCGTTCAAAGCAACTAATACTTATAGATCCGCCGAGTGTTTCAGACGGACGGAGTGAAACTCTGAATACTCGCTTTGAAGCGAGGCGAAATAACCGCCGAAAGAAACAACTTGGGCATACGATTTCCGTGTTTCAAAATTCATTAAGGCAAATATTTTCTATTCAATCTGGTGAAACTGTTCCGCTTGTTAAAAGAAAACTTCGAACATTGCTGACTAAGGGTGTGAGCGATCCAGGCTTAGCAGAAAAAAGTCGCAGAGATAAATCAAATTTGGCCTACATGCAGGCTTTCAAACAGTTTTCTGCAAATAAATGCTCAGTAGATATGGCGTTACTTGTATCTGACTCGATGCGTGAATTAAATGTAATTGAGTATTGGCAAGCTTTAGTCAGCGGAGAATTAATAGTGGATCATGTCCCGGGTGATCATCGGGGATATCATTCACAACATATCGAAATAACCACTCGTTGGTTGAATGAGTTGTTGAAAAAACATGGAAAATAAGCCTTGGTGTTGCTAAGAAATTTGAATTAGGTGGGGCATGTTTTTATTTGAAATCAGCGTTTTAGACAACAGGTTATGAGAATTAAATCAAGTTGTGTTGCTTAGCTATGGGGTAATGATCGGGATGTATTAAACAAGGTATTTCGCGAAACTTTAATGCCGCTGCAATATAGGTTCGATTTCCCCCATCGAAAAAGTTATGCCATTCTGGGCGACCGAAAAGCTTAGGTTCCAGCATACGGACAGGTTGTTGAATTCCGTTTTTGGCGATATCAGCAAGCAATTGTTGATATCGTCGACATAGCAAAATCCTTTCTTCCTGGCTAACTGCATCATGCCACCTATTCGGATAGTATTGGTTCATCCAATCCAGAAATGGATTGTTGGAAATGTTGACAGTGTTGTCTATACAGCTTAAATAGAACGCTATCGAGGCATCTCGTCGATCTTTCAGAAGAGCACCTTTTTGTAAAACCACTGGGTTGTTGAAGCGAAACTCGAACATAGGTTCGAGTTTCGCCATTAGCAGTATGCGTTGGGAGCCGGCTTTTTTCTTCTGCTTATTGGAAAGCCTTGTTAATCATGGAAGTTGGTTAAGCGCTTTTTGTAAAATCATGGATATGAAGTCAATGTTCAGGTCTCACCTGAAACTTACTGGGTTATCAGTAAATGCGAGTCAGGTTATGATTAGGTAAATAACCGTTCGTTCCTGGGTTGAGCTGGCGTTTATGAGGGTATATATCGGCCTGGCCCAGTTGTTAATAATAACTGATTCTCTCTCGGTTTAAAGAAGAGTTTTAAACTTTCTGCCCGCAGAAATTCTTTCTGGCGGGAATCAAACTATTTTATTTATCAATCTGATAAAATTTGTGCTTTTGATCATTCACTATTTAGGTATCTGACCATTGTCTTCTTTTCGAGCTATTTTTGCCGCACTTTATTTTTTTACTTTTAACGCTTTTGCCTCCAATATGCCGGCAAGTACTGTGGCTATATTGGAAAATCTAGATCTGAATCCAGATATTCTTAAGAATCTAGACGCTGAGCTTGCTGTTCCCGTCAGTTGGATCGAGGGATCGAAACAAGAAGAAGCCCTGCGTATCAGTTATGTTATCGCGGAAAAGCATTTTGAAAAAATGGTCGCACCTTTTCGCGAACGCTATCCCTCTGTACAACTGCAATACACAAGGGGAGTCGGCGCTGGTCGTGCCATTAAACCTCTTGCTGCCTGGAAAAATGGAAATTTTTCCGTAGATATTGTTGGTGGATTTGGTTCAGCTGCTGCCGAGTATTTAAAAGCGGATGCATTACACCCTATTGCAGAATTGCCAGCGTTTGCCAGCGTAGACGATTCGCTTAAAGATGCTAATGGATTCTGGGCAGGTGCACAGTTGGCCCATTGGTGCATGGCGTATAACATTGACAAGGTTAACAAGACAGAGTTGCCAGACTCCTGGTTGGAATTGGTGAAGCCCGGTAATGCACTTATAAATGGTCGAGTGGGTATGGGCAGTCATGCACACTTGTGGTTGATAAGTCTTTGGGGTGCATTGGGTGAGAACACAATGGAAGAGACCTTTCTGCCCGGAATATTCGAAAACCTTAAACCGCAGCTACGCAAGGAAGGTATAAACGGACTAATGAAGTTTGCGGCAGCCGGTGAATTCGACGTTTCTATCCCTGCTGCGGCATACCGCGTGGCCATTCAGGTGAAAAATGGGTTGCCACTTGCACTACATTGTCCGTCACCGGTGCCGCGAGTTTTTACCATGACGGGAATTTTTCGGGATACACCCCGGATCAACAGTGCATTGTTGTTTGAGAATTGGTTGTTAAGCAAGGAAGGGCAACTGGCCCAACTTTCTGCGGTTGGCGTGGCTCCGACACACAAGGAACTCCAAAGTGTTGAATTTTTTGCTTACGGAAATGAACTGGCACAAAAACCAATAGCCTTACGGAGCCTTGACTTAGTATCTGAAGAACTTCCTAAACTATACAAAGCCTGGAAGGTCTTTTGGAAAGAAAATAATGGCCCGGTAAAGAAGTAAGTTGTTGATGCATGCCTAATGTTGAGAGTGCAGCTCGAGGCTTTCTCATATGTTTGATGACGCTATTCGTAGTTATTCCGGTTTGTTATCTGATCCTGGGTGCCTTTCTACCCACTAGTAATCCAGGGGAAGTTTTTCTTCACTCCTTTTCACTGGATAATTTCAAATCAGTCTGGGCTGATAACACACTAATCCCAGTAATTGTAAATACCTGGTTATATTCGGTCGGTAGTGCCATTGTCGGTACCCTGTGGGCATTTGCTCTGGCATGGCTAGTGGAACGAACTGATTACCCGCATAAAACCTTGATATATCTTTTTGTGCCAGTAACCCTTGCTCTTCCTGGCCTATTGCAGGCAATGGCATGGATCATTCTATTAAGTCCAAAATTCGGTTTTATTAATGCTGCAATCGCTAGCTTATTCGGCGGATATGTAGGGCCAATAAATATTTACAATATGGGTGGGATGATTTTCGTTGAAGGGCTTCGACTGGTTTCTACCGGATTCATATTGTTGGTACCGCTAATTCGAAACTTGAGTTTCGAATTCGACGCAGCTGCCATTAGTTCAGGTGCATCCAGGTGGGCAGTTATAAGTCATATAAACATACCGCTATTATATCCGGGCATTGTCGCCGTGTTTTTTTATCAGGTGCTTATAGCAATGGAAGTATTCGATGTGCCTGGTGTACTCGGCCTTCCTGCTGGTATCCAGGTGCTTAGTACACGGATATATCTGGAACTGGAAACCGTGCAAGCATTGCCCGATCTTGGACGTGCTAATGCCTTAGCGGTCTATTTTCTGGCTATTGCGATCCTGGCCACCTGGGTCTCGACCCGGTATTCCAAACGTGCAGACTTGTATTCCACCACTGCGGGTTCCAAAGAATCGATTCATAGGCTTGGCCGGTCTGGTTGGTTGGCTCACTTGATCATCTGGTCCTTTTTTATTTTTTCGGTGCTACTTCCGTTTCTTGCATTGTTATTTGTCTCAATTTCACCCTATATGCAAACACCAAGCATTGATGGTATTTCAAAGTTGACGCTAGATCACTATCGATCCCTGGCTGACTCTCGCAGGATTGTGTCTACGGTTGTAAATACTCTGATTGTATCGGTTAGCGTCCTGATTTTATCCGCAACCCTGGCATTTTCGATCGCATTATCGGTTGTACGGTCAAAAACGATTCCGGCCCGCCTCCTTGAACAGATGTCTTTTTTACCCCACGCCTTCCCGGGTGTAGTTTTAGGTTTGGCAATATTATGGTTAGTGTTTGGAATAGATCGGTTATTTGGTTTTGAAACTTATGGGAGTCTTGGCTCTATTGTTTTCGGTTTGACCATTGTCTTTCTGCCATTTTCCACCCGGCTACTGGTTTCATCTCTAATGCAAGTGGATCGATCAGTGATTGAATCTGCAAGATCTAGCGGCGCTACACTGGCGAAGACATACGTTAGTGTGGTCTTTAGCCTTTTAAGACCTGCTTTTATCGCGCTAGCTGTGTATGTCTTAATGGTGAGTTTCCGACTCGCTGGACTTCCCCTGGTTTTATTTGGGGGTAGTGAGAACGAAATGCTATCTGTCCTTATTTGGTATCTATGGGATGAGGGTGAAATAGAGGCTGTGGCAGCATTAGGCGTTATAATTATTCTCGTACTTGGCGGCCTGTCACTATTATTGAGAGACTCCGTCAGGAAGTATTCTCCTGAGGCAAAAGTCATTGCATAGATACTATTTAATTGACCACGGGTCTTCTTGTCCGGCTCTTTGTACTGCAGCGCAGCAACGGCATACGAGCAAGCGTTCGAATGTATTGTCGCTAAACAATTGGCTCGTTGATAAATGATCTCAGTCAGAAATCTGAACTTCAGTTACGGTAGCGATGACCAGTCTACAGCTATTCTAAGCAATATTAATTTAACCGTGCAAACCGGAGAGATGCTGATTTTATTGGGCGGTTCTGGAAGCGGAAAGTCGACGCTCCTGCGACTTGTAGCGGGTCACTTAAGCCCAAATAAAGGGGAGATTACTATTGGTGACACGTTAGTCTATGATCATGCTAGCAAAATAAATATTGCGCCTAACCGTCGCGAGCTTGGCATGGTGTTTCAATCATTTGCGCTGTGGCCTCATTTAACAGTTCGGGAACATCTGATGTTTCCATTAAAATTCATCCACAGGTATTCTGCAGAGGATAAAAACGACGTAATTAATTCAGTACTACATCGAGTTCGACTTGCGGGGTCGGAGTTTCGCTACCCTCATCAACTAAGTGGCGGCCAGCAACAGAGGTTATCACTGGGTCGCGCCCTGGCGCGTGGAGCACCACATATTCTTCTGGACGAGCCGTTGAGTAATATTGATGCTGGCTTACGAATCGAACTTGCGGAAGACATCAAAGAATTAGTACAAGCAGAGAGATTGACGGCCATATACGTAACGCATGATCAAGCGGAGGCGTTAAGAATAGCCAACTATGTGGCATTAATCGACAACGGACGCATTATTGAAAAAGCTCAACCAATTACTCTCTATAGATCACCGAAAACACTGGTAGGTGCTCGATTTTTTGGGAAACGCAATGAACTGGGCGGCAAAGTGATTAAATATTTCGATGGCTTGGCGACAGTGCAACTGGATAAATCTGACGTTACTATGAAGGTTTGCTGTACTGAAAAAATACAACTTAACGATGATGTTGCCATCCTTTTTCTTCCTGAGTGCATATCGATTGGTAAAAGTGACCCGACTGCCAATAAGAATGTACTAGCTGGTAGGGTTTTGTTCTCAATATTTCAGGGTGAGAGCTGGGAAATTCAACTGGATGTTTTCGGTAATATTGTGCGTTGTCGCATGGATTCGGCATCGATCCCACCGAGGCCAACTGAAATCGTCGAATTAAGAATTGCTCCTAATGATTGTCGGTGTTATCAATTTAATCAACGTGCCCAATCTAAAGGCTGTTAGTAAATGCAAGGGAAGGGCATTTCTTCCTGACTAGGTGGCTACAAGTTATTGGTCAGGATTGGAAGATTCGAACCCCCGGCCCCTGTCCCCAAAAGATTTCGCCCGTTTTTAGGTTTAAAAAAATCCTTAAGTATCTGATTCTTATGGACCCCAAAATTTGTGATTTTCAATAATAAGGCCATTTTTGGCATAAACTAGCAGATTGTTTTGTAACCTCTTTCGTAACCAGTCTTTTGATGTTTGCCGAGAAATACGCAGAGCAACACCGGCAGAATCATTACAGTTACTCGTGTTTTACCGAGTTGTCTCGCGCTTGGAATAAAAAACAACGCCTCTCAATGCGCCAGATTTACCGAGCAGGCGAGAAGTTGTTCGTCTCCGCAAATACGCCAATTTACAATTTGTTGTAACGAAACGCTCCTTCAACTTTTTGGGTCTTCAGCGATAACTGTGGGTAAAAGAGAGTAGATTTTAGCAGGGTAAGCCGGGCTTCGTGTGGACAGCCCGTGGATTTCCCCCCACCCTCCCTGGTGGGAAGACCGTGTGGAAAACCTGATCGACAACCTCCCTGTTACCCACAGGTTTACGCACGACTAATCCACCGCCTGCAGTTGAAGACCATCCTCAATCAGTGCCACAAATTCAAGTCTTTTGTATACGATCAAGTACGATTTGTGAGTGGCCATGGCGAAAAGCACATCGAGGTAGAAGTGGTTCCCCGCCGCAATAGCAAAGCGATCTGTAGCCGCTGTGATCGGCCAGCACCGCTGTATGACCGGTTGAAAACACCCGCCACTTCGAATTTATCCCGCTGTGGGGTTATCGGGCATTTCTGGTCTACCAGATGCGTCGAGTAAATTGTGCTGATTGTGGCGTCAAGGTGGAACAGGTACCGTGGGCAAGAGGCAAGCAGGAACTGACCACTACCTATCAGAAATTCCTGGCCCACTGGGCGAAGAAACTCTCCTGGAAGGAAGTCGCGGTAAGTTTTCGAACCAGCTGGGAGAAAGTCTTCCAGTCAGTAGAATATATAGTGGTATGGGGATTAGAGCACCGAGATCTATTCGGTGTTACGGCCATTGGAGTGGATGAGATAGCCTGGCGCAAGGAGCACAATTATTTGACTATGGTTTACCAGATCAATGCTGGAAACACCCGTCTGTTGTGGATCGGCAAGGATCGAACCATCAAGACTCTATTGCGTTTCTTTCATTTTTTTGGAAAGGAGCGCAACCTGGAATTGGCATACGTCTGCTCCGATATGTGGAGGCCCTACATCAAGGTGATCAAGAAGAAAGCCGGACAGGCACTACACATTCTGGATCGGTTTCATATTGTCGCCAAACTAAACAAGGCGATAGATGAAGTCAGGGCTGGTGAGCATCGGCAAATGCAAA
>JBLHGU010000201.1:0-9466 GCA_047615875.1 Parasphingorhabdus sp. | reverse complement strand
TGTCTTTCTCATAGTAGGCTCAGGCCTTTATATTCTGCATAGAAATCAAATCAAGCAAAGTGATGGAGATTAGGCATGGACAGAGAGGGTTTCAGTAGAAATCAAATAGCTATTTTGCGGCATGTGCTGTCTTAGGTTGCACACTAGAGGTTAATACGTGACACTTTCCATTCAATTGCAGAAACCATTCGGTGCCAGAATTCTTAATATGAACTGTGCAGAATTATCTTCTGCTGTGCTTGATAAAATTGGTCAGTTGCTGGCCCAGCACGAGTTGTTAATATTTCCCGGTCAGCAGCACTTATCACCGGCAGAGGAAGCCAATTTCTATAAATCTCTAGCTCCCAGTGCAAATACTGTGTGGCGAGATCAACTCAACAATCCCTGGGAGGTGCATAAAGTTGCACAAGGGAACACCGCAGGTACCTGGCAAGTGCCTGGAGTGCCCGCTGTATTAGTCATAGGCAAAGGTCGCTATACATCGCATGGTCTTGATGTGGAACTAGGTGGGGCACGTGGTGCCTATGGATCAACAGAAAGCTCTCAGGTATTGGGTGGTGGCAAGCTACAATGGCACATAGACGGTGCTTTCTATCTCGAAGAGCCCTGTAGGGTGGGGCAAATGCGCTGTATCGAAGCCCCTTCAGCAAGTGATCACTGGATTGATTATGACGAAGAGCCTCAGGACGGGTTTACTGCTGTGGCCGGTGCAACTGTGTTTGCCAGCGGACGCAAAGCACTCGAATTGCTAGGCAAAGAACAAATTGATGATCTACGCAAAATGCAGGTGCACTATGCGCCTCACCCATTTCAGCGTGCGCAAACTTTTATCAACAGCAGCAATGGACTGAAGGTAAGTGACCCAGATTCGCAACCAGAAAATGACGATATTGTTCTGCCAACTACGATTGATTCTAATGCAAAGGTTTATCCATTAGTCTGGAGATGCCCACTCACCTCTAAGCCTGCATTAATGATTCATCCGCGTTGTTTGCAGTATATTGAGAATTGGTATACTAAGAAACTCTATAGTGAAATCGAATCACGTAATATGGCAGAGCAATATATGCGACCAGCTGTTAGCCCTCAACATCTGGTTATTCACAACTGGAAGAGTGGTGATCTAGTGGTTTGGAATAACTATTCGGTCTGGCATTCAGCAACTGGAGGACTGAACGTTAACGATCGTCGTGTCATGCATTTAACAGCATTTAATGGTATCACCCCACCTGAGCCAGGCTGATATCAAAGATTAATGCCAAGAGGCTAACCCTGGTTTAGAATAAGCTACGATAGGATTGATTGGATCCGAATACTACCAGTCAGGGTAAACTCCAACTACATTTAAAATGACTCAAACATATGGCAAGTAATCACCATCTTGAAAACTTGTTTTCACCACTTAAGATTCGTGGTGTGACAATAAAGAACCGTATTCTCTCAACAGGTCACCAGACATTCCTTGCACGCGATGGAAAAGTTACTGAAGAGTTGATTGCCTATCATGAAGCGCGAGCCCAGGGTGGTGTAGGTTTAATTATTACTGAATCGGCGCGTTTTCACATTAGTTCAATAAACGATTCGCCTGAGGTTCATATCCATACTGACGAAGCAATCGCAGGTTATCGACAAATTGTTCAGCGTGTTCACCAACACGGTACCAAGATAATTGGTCAGCTATCCCACAGCGGACGTTGTAGTCAGCGTCGTATTGATGGGGTCAGGGGAGTGGTGTATGCGCCTTCCGCTATTCCGGATAACCGTTTTCATACTATGCCAAGAGCAATGCCAGAGGCTATGGTGGCAGAGATTATTGAATCCTGTGGCCAGGCAGCTGGGCGCATGGCAGAAGCCGGTCTGGATGGCGTAGAACTGTTGGTTAGTCACGGTTTGTTATTTGCCCAGTTCGTAAATCCTATGACCAATCAACGTAATGATCAGTATGGTGGTTCTTTTGAAAATCGGATGAGACCATTGGTACAGTCTCTGCAACATGCCCGCGAGGCATTTGGCGAACATCGGCTGGTTGGTATACGAATTTCAGCTGAAGAAAATGAACCCGATGGTATGCAATCTGATCTGGCTGCAGAGGTTGCCTCTTATCTTGCCATTCATGGCCTGGTTGATTACATCAATACGACAACAGGCTCTATGGCCGGCCCGGGCGGGTCAATTCACGTCGCACCCCCCATGGAGTTTTCACCGGGCTATGTCGCGCAAAAAGCCAAATCTTTACGTGACGCCTGTGGTATTCCGGTATTTGTAGCAGGTCGTATCAATCAACCTCAGGAAGCCGAAAAAATCGTCGCCACGGGTATGGCAGATATGTGTGGCATGACTCGCGCACTGATCGCGGATGAATTATTACCAATAAAGGCCGCTGAGGGTAGATTCGATGAGATTCGAGCCTGTATTGCCTGCAACCAGGGCTGCATCGGTCATTTTCATCAGGGCTATTCTATTACCTGTATACAGCATCCTGTTTCAGGGCGGGAAACCCGTTTGGCACGCCCCGCCGTTGTTGATAAAACATTATCCATATTAGTCGCAGGAGCAGGTCCAGCGGGTCTTGAGGCGGCGATAACATCGGCTAAACGGGGGCACCGTGTTACCTTATGTGAGTCAGCCTCCAGGGTGGGTGGCCAGGCAAATCTGGCAGCAAAACTCCCAGATCGAATGGAATTCGGTGGTTTAGTGACAAACCTAGAATCTGAGCTAAGTCGTACAGATGTCGATCTTCGTTGCAACACTAAGGTAAATCGTGAGTTAGTCGATCAGTTAAAGCCCGATGTGTTGGTCATAGCGACAGGTTCAAGACCCTACGCACCCGAAGTAGAGGGTATTGAATCAATGCATGTCATCAACGCACACCAGTTTTTAGCAGGAAAAGAGCAGCCTGGGAGCCGGGTGTTAGTGGTTGACTGGCGCTGCGATTGGGTAGGCATGGGAATTGCCGAACAATTAGCATTGTCTGGCAGACAGGTTCGACTGGCTGTCAATGGAACCCAGGCGGGACAGGAGCTTCAACCTTATGTACGTGACCATCTGGTTGGAAAACTTCATCGGGCAGGCGTTGAAGTTATTACTTATGCAAGATTGTTTGGAGTTGATGAAGATAGTGCTTACTTGATGCACATTATCACTGGTGATCCCATTGTATGTGAAAACGTAGACAGTGTAGTAATGGCCTATGGTACCCAGTCTAATACACAATTAGAGCAGTCGATCACTTCGCCCGAGCTTTGTGTAAAAATAGTCGGAGACTGTGTTTCTCCCAGGACAGCTGAAGAAGCCATTCTTGAAGGCTACCGCGCAGCTATCGAACTTTGATAAAAATAGATTTACAGAGAATAAGGTATAGAAATTGGCCAGAACAAAAAGGGACAAATCTGCGGGGCGAGAGGCACGAGTGCGAAATCGGACTCAGCCTGATATCCAACGTTTTCCCGTCGGGCCCACTAGCGGGCGGTATCTACCGTTAAGCGAGTCTGAAGTAGATCAGGTTTTGCGAAGCGCTTACCAGGTGCTTGAGACCGTCGGTATGGGCTTTATTGGTGACATACCACCAGCCGCCCATCAAATGCTTAAAAATGGTGCTCGCATAGGTGATCACCAGCGTATTTTAATTCCTCAATCAATGGTCGAAGACGCTTTGGCTTTAACGCCAACTAGCTGGACTTTGCATGGGCTGGATACCAGCAGGTCTATCGAAATAGCACCGGGAAAGCCGCATTTTGGTACAGCGGGTGGTGCAGTAATGATTCTTGATGGCGAGACCGGGGGCTATCGCCAGACCACTCTAAAGGATGTCTATAATATGGCTCGGGTAGTGGATACTCTGGAAAATATTCACTGGTGTTATCGATCCCCTGTAGCACGCGATATGGAAACAACAGAGCTACTGGATATCAATACAGCCTATGCTTTATTACGCGGCACATCTATGCCCCTGGGTATTACGCTTGGTTCGGTTGCTAATGTTGAACTGGTTACGCAGTTATTCGATATGGCGCTTGGAGGAGAAGGCAGATTTAAGCAGACACCTATTGCACATATGGTACAAGGTGCTGGGGTGCCGCCGTTAAGGTTTGCCTATGAACGCTGTATTATAAAAGAAGCCGCAATTCGTCATGGCTATCCAATAATGATCGCATCCGCCACTCAGGCGGGTGCCACTTCACCAGCAGCAATAGCCGGGTCGGTGGTTCAGTCAACTGCTGAGGCGCTGGCCGGAATTGTTTATGCAAATACAGTGTTGCCAGGTTGCCCGTTGACCTTTGCAGCGTGGCCATTTGTCTCGGATCTACGCACCGGTGCAATGACCGGCGGGTCTGGAGAGCAGGGGATTCTTGCCGCGGCTGTGGCGCAGATAGCCAATCATCTGAATATTCCCTCCAGTGTGCCCGCGGGCATGACGGATTCTAAATTGCCTGATGCCCAGTCTGGTTATGAAAAAGGTATTAATGTATCCCTGGCAGGCCATGCTGGCGCTTCTATGGTGCATGAAGCCGCAGGTATGCACGCCAGTTTGATGGGTTGCTCATTGGAGAGTTTCGTAATCGATAACGATATGCTTGGCAACATTATTCGTACTATACGCGGTATCGATTTTTCAGAGTCACTGTTATCCATCGATACCATTGCCAATGTAAATTTGGGTGGGGAAGGGCATTATCTTGGAGAAGATCAAACGCTCGAATTAATGCAGTCAGAGTACACTTATCCACCATTGAGTAGTCGCAATACAATTGATGAATGGAAGGAAGATGGCGCCCCGAGTATCTGGCAGAAAGCCCAGCAACACACCAGGAAGTTACTGGAAAACCATCATCCTACCTATCTTTCTGAGGCGATAGATAGCCGGATACGCGCCAGTTTTGATATTAGACTGAGTAAACAAGATATTGGCTTGGCGGAAGAATAATATTAGCGCATTCGTTGCGGAATAAACTTACAGTACCAGGAAGCCGCCAACATCCATGCGGATGCACTAACAAATACTACAGGTAAGGCGAAAAATTTCAGCAGGACAGCAAATAACCCGGGTGCTGCAAGTTGGCTAACATCTCTGTATGTGGCAAAAACAGCAGTCATTTCCGATCTTTCACGGCCACGCACTGCGCGATAGTAAAGAACATTTCCCATGCCATCAAGCATGGTTGCACCCAGCGCACTTATAACCATCAGAGTTGCTGCTAGCATGGGTATAGAAGTGGCAGAATAAATCAGTAAGGTCAAAGCACTGGTGGTTAAAAAGCCCATTCTTAGTAAATAACGCACGCCGTACTTTCGCCCGAACCAGCCCCAGAATGGAACCGATAATGTCCAGGCCGTACCAAGTGAAACAATAGCAGCACCAGCCAATTCACCCATCCCTGCCTGTACCGCGTAGATTGGCGTATAGATAACAAACATGGCCCACCAGCAAGACCGCGCCGTTACCAGCCCATAGGCTAGTCTGAGTCTTGGCTGACTGAAAAACCGAAGCAGGTAGGCGACTGGATTGGCATTTCCAGATTCGGCTCTGGTGATGGAGACACGATGGAGTCCCAGCAGTCGAAAATAAAACAGGGCTAGAAAAACACATACAGCGCTGAATATATAAGGCGATTCGTGAGACAAACGTTCTTCCATTAGAACGCCAAAAAAGGGACCGATGGTTAACGCAAATACACTAGAAAATATTCTTAAGGGTTCAAATTGGGTTAGTTGATTGCGTGGTATTCGAGCCAGTACATAGAGGGTAAGTGAAACCTCAATTATCGCTATGGAGAAGATGTGTAGAAATAACCCTATAGAGAATAACCACGGGTCGTCGAAATACAGCAATGCAGCAGAAAGCAACATAAGCAAACTACCCAGTAAAAACGCCGTGTAGTGTCCAATGTTCTTTATTATTATTGGCATGCCCAATGCGACAGCTATACCGCCTGCGCTAACACCAAAGTACAGAGTGCTGGTTAGTTGCGCGTCGCCAAAAATAGACAATGCCTGCAAGGGTATAACCGAAAGCAAAATACCTCGAGATAATGCCTGAATAAAAAATAAACCACACAGGCTAGCGTGTTGAGAGTTAATCAACTCTTCTGGTATACGTGTATTTGGTGTGTAACGTCAGGCTCACCATAGGGCATAGAGTGAAACCCATCGGTTGAGAAGATGTGTTGCCAATGATTAGCTGTTGTATGTCCTTCTACAGCAGCTGGATAGGCAGGTTCCTGTTCTGAGTCGTTGCGCATGGAGAAGATGATTAATGCTTGTGGCTTTGCTACGCGTAACAACTCATCAAAACTTTCCGGGGGGGCATGTCTCGGTGTAATCGTTCCGGTCGAGAAAATTACAGAGAAACTTTCATCGTCAAAATCCAGCGGTTGGCCAAGTTCCATTTGTCGTAGATCAGTATAAATATTTTTCTGTCGTGCGACATCAAGCATGCCCTTAGAAAAATCTATGCCAGTAATCGGGCCGTAGCCCGCATAAGACAGGGGTTCTGCCTGTATTCCGCCACCACAACCTGCATCCAGTATTGGGCCGCAGTCTAGCGGCACAAAACGACTAAATATTGCCGCGGCCACTGCTGGGACTCTGTAGCCCATTGCGCACAGGTCACTTTCATAGTTAGACGCCCACTCATCATAGACGGCTTGTTGCTCGGCTGGTGAGCTGGCTTTGTAGGAGTGTCCAACTTTGGTTTTTTCGTTCATAATAAATACTCCAGGAGTAAGCTGATTAGTATGGCACTAATCATTAAGGGATTCGCGTCGTCGGACAAAATTTTCAATTCCTTTTTCCTGACTAATGGTCAATTATGGATCACGATCGTCGTGGAGCGCTGTGCCGAATTAATTGAGTATATCTATCAACAGAAAGGTGCATTATAATTTCGAAATCGAATTTTCCCCGCTGCAGCATGCCCAGGCAGTCCTATTCGAGCTTACTTTTACAGCGGTTGCGAATAGCTAACCCATATCATATTTAAAACACGGAAATCCAGATTGTGTTCCCAAACCTGACCCAGAATGAAACCCGAATAGTTGGCTGTTTAATGGAGAAATCCGTTGTGACTCCCGAGCAGTATCCTTTAACGCTAAATACTCTGGTAAATGCCTGCAATCAAAAGTCATCTCGCGACCCGGTACTTAGCCTGGATCCGGGTGTGGTCCAGCATACGGCAGCTGAATTACACAGTCGTCATCTGGTTACCGAAGAAGAGAACTTTAAGAGTGGCATGAGAAAATATCGCCAGAGGTTCTGCAATACTACCTTTAGTGACTTTCAATTTACCCCTGCTGAATTTTCAATAGTCTGCCTGTTACTATTACGCGGGGCACAAACTCCCGGTGAACTTCGAGCTCGCAGCGGGCGTTTGCATGAGTTCGTAGATAATTCTGCAGTTGTTACAACATTGCAGGGGTTGGTAGAAAGAGAGGAGGGCGCACTGGTTGTACAGTTACCGCGGACCGCAGGTCGTAAAGACTCCGAGTTTATGCATCTGTTATCTGGCCCGGTAGATCTGCAGGCGTTAGCAGAGCAAACGCAAGTCAGGAAGGCCACGGCCTCAGATCGCCCCGGAATTGCCGAATTAACCGAACGGGTCGGTAATCTGGAGGCGGAAGTGGCCGAGTTGAAACAAGTTATCGGACAGCTTCAAGACCGCATGCCAGATTAAGCTTATGGTTTTGTCAGTAGCGATGTGTACGCTAGAGTTATAATCTGATTGCCCCGCAAGCGGCAAGTGATTCAAGTTCAGATTCGTTGTAACCCACTTCTTGTAAGATTGTTCGAGTATGTTCAGCGAATTGTGGTGGCGCGCTTCGCACCGTTGGGGAGTCTTCCTTATGTAAGAACGACGCGCAAGGAAAGTATCTATCACTGTCTTCGCCTTCTATAGCGCTTTTTACTCCACGACTTTGCAACTGCTCTTCACGTAATGTTTCATGAACATTGCGCACCCTCGCAGCAGGAACTTTTTGTTGGTTCATTAAATCTTCCCACTCTGCGGCTGGGCGAGTCAGCAAAACCTTCTGAATTTCATTCACAGTATCAGTAAAGGTATCCATTATTTCCATGGGATGTTCTTCCGATATAGCTTCTGCTCGGGCAGGTTGGTCGAGCACTAACCACATATCCTTCAGTTGAGTTGTGGTCCAGGCCCCTATCATAAGCTGACCCTCAGCAGTATCAAAACAACCATAACCCGGCCGGTTCGCACTGCGGTTACCATGTCGGCCACTGGCCTCGTTAGTAACCTGATTTTCCATCATAAGGTTGCCCATTAGCATCAATGCCGAGTCGAGCATGGAAATGTCAATATATTGGCCGAGGCCGGTCTGACTGCGTCGAAATAGTGCGGATACGATAGCGAATGCCGCCTGGGACCCGGTTCCGTAATCCAGTACAGGTGGTCCTACTTTCATCGGCCCGGATTCAACACTGCCCGTTGCATCCATCATGCCGGAAAACGCCTGAATGACATTGTCGTATGCTGTATGTTCGCGCTTCGGGCCCGTTTGTCCAAAGCCTGTCATGGAGCAATAGATTAACTTGGCATTGATTTGTTTCATCTGATCATAACCAAGGCCGATTTTTTGCAAGGCCCCGCTTCGATAATTTTCCACTAACACGTCTGCGCCCGTTATCAGTTTTTTTAAAACCTGTTGGCCGGGCTCCTGTTTAAGATCTATGGCTATGGATTTTTTATTAGCTGCCTGGGCCAAAAAAACAGAACTCATGCCTTCTTTATTGGAGCGTAAATCAGCCCCATCAAAACGCATTATGTCTGGATTATTCGCATCTTCTATCTTGATTACTTCTGCTCCCTGCACGCCTAGTTGATGAGTGCAGAAAGGTCCGGCAATCACATGGGTTAAATCGAGTACACGAATTCCACTTAATGCCTGCATGATTTATCTCTTTTCTGAAATGATGGCTAATAGTAAGATGACCAAACTCAATCAGACTATTGTAGATTAATGGTAGGCGTCTAATTCTACAAAAGTCATTTAATAATAGGCGATAAATAAGCTTGAGTTGGCAAGAAATAGTAATAATTGTCGCAAGCGTTATTGTTCCGACAACCAGAGACTATTTTCCCATGCAAAAACAGAACGTACTTTTACTGTTTAGCGATGAACATCGCCAGGATGCACTAGGTTGCTATGGACACCCTTTCGTTCAAACGCCTAACCTGGATCGCCTTGCGACGCAGGGCACCCGATTTACCAAGGCCTACACACCTTCGCCAATTTGTGTGCCTGCCCGCGCCGCACTGGCGACTGGTCAGTATGTGCATAAAACCCGGTGCTGGTCGAATGCTCAGGCTTATGCAGGTCAGCCACGTAGTTTTGGGCACGAATTGCAGGGGGAGGGGCTGCGTGTTGAATCCATCGGGAAACTGCACTATCGCGGAAGTGAATATGATAATGGTTTCGATGAGGAAAATTTGCCGCTGTATATCCACGGCGGT
>JBLHGU010000200.1:0-9466 GCA_047615875.1 Parasphingorhabdus sp. | reverse complement strand
AACATATCTGACAATGGATGCTCTGCGAATACCTTCTACCAGAACTTTTACGGTTCCGTCAGGCAACTTGAGAAGTTGTAGTATATTGGCGACAGTGCCAACCTGATAAATTTGCTCAGGACCGGGGTCGTCGTCAGTCGCATCCATTTGCGCCGCTAGAAAAATATTCTTTCCAGCTTCCATGGCTTCTTCAAGCGCCAGGATTGACTTCTTACGACCGACAAACAAGGGGATAACCATGTGCGGAAAAATAACCACGTCGCGCAAAGGCAACATGGGAAAGCGAATTTCTTCATTCACGGGCACAACTTACTCCGAATAACACGATGAAAACGAGACTTCTGAAGATAAAAATAATCTTCAAAGCTCTTAATTAGATTCTAATACCAGGATCAGATTAGTTCCTAATATGTAGCTAACAAAGGAATAATTCAACCACTTATGGCTAACTGCCGTTGGATTCTCTGTATATTTTCTGCAACTTTCAACATCGATCACTCAATACCCTTCGCGCAAAACCAAAAAAGCGCATTCTGAATATTCAGAATGCGCTTTTTCTAACCGGGCACAACAGAATTATGGCTGCGGTTAGTACTTAGTCGTCGGTACCACTTTTTTGATCGTCTTCAAAAACATACAAGGGTCTGGCTCCGTCAGTTATAACACTCGCATCTACGCTGACTTTTTTAACGTTCTCCATGGAAGGTAGCTCAAACATTGTCTCAAGTAATGCACTTTCCAATATAGAACGCAGTCCTCGAGCGCCAGTTTTTCTGTCCGATGCTTTACGAGCTACAGCTTTTAAAGCATCTTCGCGAATTTCAAGTTGCACACCTTCCAGCTCAAACAATTTCTGATACTGTTTCACCAGAGCATTTCGAGGTTCAGTCAAAATAGTAATTAATGCTTCTTCATCAAGTTCTGTCAAAGTGGCAATAACTGGCAATCGACCAACAAATTCCGGAATCAAACCAAACCGAATAAGATCTTCGGGCTCTAAATCGGCAATTAGCTCGCCGACCCTGTCCTCAATGCTCTTACTCTTTATATCTGCACCGAACCCAATTCCAGATTTTTCAGTGCGCGACTGAATGACTTTTTCAAGCCCGGCAAAAGCACCGCCACAGATAAAAAGCACATTACGCGTATCTACCTGCAAAAATTCCTGTTGAGGATGTTTACGTCCACCCTGAGGGGGCACAGACGCTACAGTACCTTCTATCAACTTGAGCAAAGCCTGCTGCACACCTTCACCGGAAACATCCCGGGTAATCGAAGGGTTGTCTGATTTGCGAGAAATTTTATCAATCTCGTCTATATAGACGATGCCCATCTGGGCTTTCTCGACTTCGTAGTCGCATTTCTGCAACAACTTCTGAATAATATTTTCGACGTCTTCACCCACATAACCGGCCTCGGTAAGCGTGGTCGCATCAGCTATGGTGAAGGGAACATTAAGTTGCTTGGCCAGTGTTTCTGCTAATAGCGTTTTACCAGAACCGGTGGGGCCAATCATAAGGATATTGCTTTTAGAAATATCAATATCACCGACCTGATCTTCATGATCGATGCGCTTGTAATGATTGTATACCGCTACAGACAAAACCTTTTTGGCTTCTTCCTGACCAATAACAAAGTCATCCAGGCTTCCACAAATCTCCTGTGGAGTTGGGTAGCTGGCATCTTTAGGTTGTGCATCGGCAGATTCAGCTGCCTCTTCGCGAATAATTTCGTTGCAAAGCTCTACGCATTCATCACAAATGAATACTGATGGTCCTGCAATGAGTTTCCTCACTTCGTGTTGGCTTTTACCACAAAAGGAACAGTAGAGAAGTTTGTCGCCTTTCTTATCGCCGGGATTATCTGCCATCTAGTCTCTCGATATTGTTGCTTGGCTGAATTATTAAAAAACAATTCTAAAGCCAAATGCCAAAAGCTTAAAAAGCCAGTCTTAGATCGTGACTTTCGCTTCTGTAAAGATGCAGACTTTGACAGGAAATTGCAAGTCTAGTTCTGCAAAATAAGGTAACACTTCTGAGTTACCTTAGGTTTCGGCGGTTTCAGCACGTGAATTGATAACTGAATCGATCAAACCGTACTCAACTGCCGCATCACTACCCATAAAATTATCTCTTTCGGTATCCTTGCTCAGCTCGTCAACATCTTTTCCACAATGTTTGGCAAGAATTCCGTTTAGTCGCTCACGCAGCATCAGAATTTCCCGTGCGTGGATATCGATATCAGTCGCCTGACCCTGAAAGCCACCCCATGGCTGGTGGATCATTATACGAGAATGTGGCAATGCGTGGCGTTTACCTTCCGCACCACCCGCGAGAATAACAGCACCCATACTTGCCGCCTGGCCAATACAAACCGTGCTTACGTCTGATCGAATGAATTGCATAGTGTCATAGATCGCCATCCCAGCTGTCACCACACCACCAGGGCTATTTACATATATATGAATATCTTTATCTGGGTTTTCAGATTCCAGAAACAGCAACTGAGCGACAACCAAATTGGCCATATGGTCTTCAACCTGGCCGACTAGAAAAATGACTCGCTCCTTAAGCATACGAGAGTAAATATCGTACGCTCGCTCACCACGGCCTGTGGTTTCAATTACCATCGGCACCAGACCGAGACCTTGAGTTGGTATGGAAGGCGTCTGTGAGTTCATTGATCCACTCTTTCTTTCGATTGTTAGGTTATTACAAGTAGCAATTAGGCTGCCTGATTGACGAACTCTTCGAATTGCATGGGCTTTTCTTCGGTGGTTGCCGTGTTAACCAGAAAATCTACCACCTGCTCTTCCATGATTGCAGCTTCCATCTCAGATAATCTTGAGCGATCAGCATAGTGCCAGCGAACAAACTCTTCTGGCTTTTCATAACTGGAAGCCTGCTCTTCTACCCGGCTACGCAACTTATCTTCGTCGAGTTTAATTTCATTAGTGCGGACGATATCATGCAATATCAAGCCAAGAGCCACTCGACGACGTGATTCAGGCTCTACTCGCTCTCTATCAACAGGCATATCGATACCCTGCTGTTTGAATTGGGCCTGGGTTGCCTCAATGCTTCGCTTTACCTCTTCCTCAATCATTTGACTGGGCAATTCGATATCATTGAGTCTAACTAAATGTTCCATTACCTGATTTTTCACATTCGCCCGAATGCGATCAGCCAGCTCTCGCTCAAGGTTCTTGCGAACTTCACCCTGGAGACCTTCGAGGGTACTCTCGGCAACGCCAAGAGTTTTTATAAACTCTTCATTTACTTCAGGCAGTTCGGGGTGAGAGACTTTTTTAACTGAAATTTCGAATTTAGCTGTCTTGCCAGCTACTGCTGCACCGGGGTAATCCTCAGGGAAGTTTACCTCAACAGTTTTAGTATCGGCTGCTTTGGCGCCGGTCAATCCAGCTTCAAAGTCTGCCAGCATACCGCCTGCACCTAATTCGACAGCAAAGTCTTCGGCTGATCCGCCTTCAAATTCTTCAGCATCGATAGTGCCAATGAAATCGATCATCAATTGATCGCCATCAGCAGCAGCATCTTCAGTTTCAGCCCAATTAACTTGTCGTTTTCTTAACGAATCGATAGTTTTCTGAATATCTGCATCACCCACCTCACACACGGGACGTGTGACGGTTTCTCCAGATAAGTCAATTTTTTTGATCTCTGGATAGACTTCAAATTCAGCAATGAATTCCAGATCCTGACCGCGCTCGATCTGCTTGGGTTGAATTCTAGGAGCACTGGCAGGCATGATTTCCTGGCTACCGAGAGCTTCGCGATAGCTGTCATTAATCAATTTTTCCGCCACTTCCATAACAACCTGGGGGCCAAATTGAGATTCCAACACCTTACGAGGCGCTTTACCAGGACGAAAACCAGGTAAGCGAACAGTTCGTCCCATAGTTTTAAAACGCTCATCAACCTTGCCTTCCAACTGCTCGGCAGGAATAGTGATAGTCATTTTCCGGCCTATAGAACCGGTGTTCTCCAAAGATACCTGCATTACATGCCTCTATTAATAGAGTAAAAATCAAATCGCTTGTCGGCCCATAAAGGGCCTTTAGTCGGGTTGGTGCGAAAGGGGAGACTCGAACTCCCACGGGTTACCCCACTGGTACCTAAAACCAGCGCGTCTACCAATTCCGCCACTCTCGCAAGATACACACCTGACCGTCAGTTGCTAGCACCAAATCCAGAAAATGGTGGGCCGTGTAGGATTCGAACCTACGACCCGCTGATTAAGAGTCAGCTGCTCTGCCAACTGAGCTAACGGCCCAATTCCTGTTCAATTTGTCCTGACAGACGAATCGATCACTTATTCAGCAGCCGCAATGATAACGGCATACTAAAAAAAGTACTGGGGTGAGCGATGGGGCTTGAACCCACGACCGCCGGAATCACAATCCGGAGCTCTACCAACTGAGCTACGCCCACCATAAATTGTTCAGTCCATCCTGGAACACTCTCGTTCCGAAAATACTGGCGCGCCCGACAGGACTCGAACCTGTAACCTACGGCTTAGCTTACCCTCTACAGTTTTCACTGCCCAGATTTTCTCAGATTTCGCAATTGCAAAATCAAAACCTGGTTTGGAGTCTGGACTATATCTTCACCATCTCAGGCGGGACACGTATAGTCTCTACGGATCCCCTTGCCGGCCAAGGTCGTAACCTCTACCGTACAGCTACTATTGTAACCGAAAGGTTTCCTCGGTATTGCCATCGCCGCAACGCGTTAAGGTTTCACCGATACAGTGTCCTCCACTCTCCTGGTTGAAATTCCCGTGGAGAGGCTCCTAAATGTTGGACAACTTCCCAACCACTGAAGGCCGTTGCTCTATCCGGTTGAGCTACGGGCGCATTGTAAACCAGTTTAACTCCCGGGAAACCTGGTCGGGGTAGAGAGATTCGAACTCCCGACATCCTGCTCCCAAAGCAGGCGCGCTACCAGACTGCGCTATACCCCGATTCCCAGGTAACGCCAGGGGCCGGGAATATACGCCGAGGGAACTTCTGCGTCAACGAGAAAGAGTTTGAAACCCAGGGCTTTTTACAGGTTTTTCTTCTCAAAATTCATAGACCGCAGCATTTGTGTAGAAGATTTTCGAATTAGATACTCAGTAACAACGCAACCACCGAGAAATTTGAAATGAACCAGATAGTATTTGCACTTGATTTAGCGATCATTCAACCCCACTATTTGCAGCGAAATTATCACTATTTACCATTTACTGGAGCAACAGGCCGTTATGAGCAGCGTTGAAAAACACGATTTTCAGGCAGAAGTTCAACAAATTCTGCATCTGATGATTCATTCTTTGTATACCAACAAGGAAATTTTCCTTCGAGAATTGATTTCCAATGCATCCGATGCCAACGACAAACTCGGGTTTTTGTCTCTAACAGACGGCGCTCTGCAAGAAGATGTTGGCGAACCGGTGATTGATGTACTTTTCGACGAAGAGCAAAAAAGCATTACGGTTAAAGATAATGGCATCGGCATGAGTCATGACGAGGTGGTATCCAATATCGGCACCATAGCGCGCTCTGGCACGAAAGAGTTTCTCAGCGCCATGAGCAGCGAAAAAAATACCGATACTCAGCTTATAGGACAGTTTGGCGTCGGTTTTTACTCGGCCTTTCTGGTTGCCCGTAAAGTAGTTTTGACGACACGTAAAGCTGGGGCGGAACACGCCACTGGAGTGCGTTGGGTATCTGAGGGCGCTGGTGAATATACCATCGAGACCATCGATCGGCCGGAACCTGGCACAACCATTACGTTGTTTTTAAATGATGACGAAAGTGAATATGCCAACGCCTACCGCTTGCGCAGCGTAATTTCAAAATATTCCGATCACATTTCCATCCCCATCAGAATGCTCAAGCAGGAGACACCCGGTGGAGAAGACGATGGCGAGGACGACAAGGAAAAAGAGGCACCGGTAATCGAGTTTGAAGCGGTAAACAAGGGTTCAGCATTATGGACTCGACCACGCAACGAAATTACCGAGGAAGAATATAACAACTTTTATACCACCTTAAGTTATGACCCGGAGACTCCTCTGCTGACTCTGCATAATCGCGTCGAGGGCAATCTGGAATACACCACATTGTTTTATGTTCCAAAGAAGGCCCCGTTCGATCTTTGGGACCGCGAACGACGACATGGGATTAATCTTTATGTCCGGCGTGTATTCATCATGGATGATAGCGAACACTTGATGCCACCCTATCTGCGTTTCGTGCGTGGCGTGGTTGATGCTCAGGATCTACCACTAAACGTTTCGCGGGAATATCTGCAAAAAAACCGTGACATCGACAAAATTAATCGTGGCTCAGTGAAAAAAATTCTTGGCGAACTGAAGAAACTGGCAACCAAGGATGCTGAATCTTACGAAGGTTTCTGGAAGGAATTTGGTAAGGTATTAAAAGAAGGTGTGGTTGATGATTTGGACAACAAAAATCAGATAGCATCACTATTGCGCTTTGCCAGCACCAGCGAAGATGATCAAAAGGTTTCGCTAGACGAATACATCAAGCGCATGCCTGAGAACCAGAAGTCTATCTACTACATTACCGCAGACAGTCATTCGGCAGCCAAGGCGTCACCTCATTTAGAGATATTCAAGAAAAATAATATCGAGGTGCTTTTACTTAGCGACCAGATCGACGAATGGTTGGTTACTCATCTGACAGAATATGAAGAGAAACAAATAAAGTCTGTCTCAAAAGGCAGTCTTGATGAAGATGAAATTAAGAAGGACGATGAAGCCGAGGAGGAGCATAAGCAGAAAACTGAGGAGCTCAAAGGCCTGACAGAAGCGATTCAGGAAAAACTCGCAGACCGTGTAAAGGAAGTTCGCATCAGTCAGCGTTTAACAGATTCACCAGCCTGCTTAATTGCAGATGAGCATGATATGGGCGGCAATTTACAACGTATATTGCAGGCCGCCGGCCAAGATGCTCCGGAGTCAAAGCCTATCCTTGAACTTAACGCGGGGCATAGTTTGATTAGCAGTCTTTCACCAGAGTCTGCAAATTTAGAGGACTGGTCACATGTATTATTTGATCAGGCAACCTTGAGTGAAGGTGCGCCACTTAAAGAACCGGCGGCCTATGTACAACGGGTAAATCGCTTGCTGGGCACCATCGATTTATAATGTCACAACTATTTTAGATACGTTACAACGAAAAGAAGCCGCGCTCCAACAGAGCGGCTTCTTTGTATATCGCTGACAGCCTATCTGCGTTAGTTTTCAGTTTCTTTGGATGGTGATTACGCACCCATCGACACTATTTCAAGGCCGGTGGGGCCATTCTTATAGGGATTTCCTCCACGGTCTATTATTGATACTAGTTCACGCAACAGGCTCGTAGCAAAAACACCACTTTCAAGCTCAAACTCCATAATAAGCGTCACCTTGTCCTGCCATTGCCAGCTAAAATTTTGCGGCATAGCTCTAAGGGCACGACGGGTCATACTTATCTTCAACTGTTCCAGTCGATTAGCCTCGCCTCTAAATTGGGACAACCAATCGCTTTCTCGAGTCTCCAGGCGTTCCGTGTACCCCTTCATTGGGCGGCCCCATAATGGACCACTTATGTGCACATCAGCTTCTTCTAGCCTTCGTGTCAATTCATCACTAGGTCCATCGGAGAGAAAAAAGCTATTAGTACCATTAAGAATTACCAGATCATCAACCAGTGGTTGGGACCAATTACCCTCACTAATTCGAATACTCAAGAGATGATTAAACAACCACGACCGCACTGCAGATAGATAAAGTTTCTCTTTGTCATTGCGGCTATGCCGGAATTTCGGATTCACCAGCATCTGGCGACCACGGTCGAAATTTGCGTTGTTGTGACCAAAACGCTGTGGTCCGAAGTAATTTGGAAAGCCTTGGGTTTTTAATTGAAGCAGTCGAGTTTCCAGAGCATTCTCCGGAACGTCTACATCACGAAGTCGCAATTTGAATCGATTAGCTTTGTGTGAGCCACGACGTAATTTACGGCCATGCCGGAGCGCCGAAATAATCTGAACGTGAGCGCCAAAGTCCGGTATTCCCTTTGACTCAAAATCCCAACCTGCTTCGGGAATGGTGAAATACTGTCGAGTAACCGCATGACGATCCTTTAAACCGGACCAACCAATATCGCGTTTCGACACTTCAAAAAAACGTGCGAATCGACCTAAAACATCTAATGTGTTCTGGCCATTTTTTTCAACATTTATTAACCAATGTGGGCCCTTGCCATCGGCTTCAAACCCCAGGACTTCATCTACCATGAAATCCAGATTCACTGTGCGGATGGCGCCGTATCCCATTGAAGGGCCATAGGCACGTTGAAATCTACTCATCGCTCTTTTATTTAAATTTGAATACTGGTATCTTAATCAATTACTTGAAGACAATTCTAAAACTTTTGTCACTAATATGGACTAAGCTTGAATGAAAACTCCACAAAACTCCCGAAAAATGATTTTCGGTCTGGCCTTTCTGGGCGTGACAACGACTGTTTCGGCCGCGGAAAGTCTGTTTGATGTGGGCGTTGGCGCTCGTTCAGAAAGGTTTCATTGGTCGATATCTGGGAATTTTGACGGTACATCGCCCAATATTCTCTCGGAGCTTATTTGGGACGAGGTTAATATCGTCGAGATATTCTTTAACACAGACACCCGAACGAATAATGGAATAAGAGTACAAACTCATCTTGCATATGGCAGCATTGAAGATGGTCGAGTTAGAGACTCTGATTATTTAGCCAGCGAAAGAAATGCGGAATTTTCTCGTTCACTTTCAGCTTCTGAAGGCGATAGCACCCTGGATGTTTCTATATCCGTCGGCTATGAGTTACCCGTTACTGATGCTCAGGCTACCAAACTCACGCCCTTCGTCGGCATTAGTATGCGAGAGTCTGATTTTGAAATTACCCAGGGATTTCAAGCCCTTGATGTTTTTGGCGGTACAGGCGGCGCATCATTTGGCGGACTGAATTCGACATATGACACTGAATGGGAATCAGCATTTCTCGGACTGCAGTTAGATCATATGCATGGCCGCTGGCATGTGTTTGGCCGCTACGAATACCATGACTTCACCTATAAAGCCAAAGCAAACTGGAACCTTCGGTCGGATTTCGCGCATCCTGTAAGTTTCATTCATGACAGCGATGGTTCAGGACCTCTTTATGCAGTAGGTGCCCGACGCAGCATCACCGCCGACTGGGATCTTTTTATGAATTATAGCTGGTGGAACTGGGATGCTGACAACGGGTCCGATACAACGTTCTTCAGTGATGGGACTTCGAGTAGAACTCGTCTGAAAACTGCAGTATCAGATGGCAATACATTTTTCCTGGGTGTCAGTTATACACCGGGACAGAAAGAACAAAAACTGGCGAAAAACTAACTTTTAGCTAGTCGCCTGGATATTTAAATATCCAGAC
>JBLHGU010000199.1:0-9507 GCA_047615875.1 Parasphingorhabdus sp. | reverse complement strand
CGCTAAGCGCTATGCCACTGGAAATGGACGACTGGGGAGTTGATGCAGTAATAACAGGTGGGCAAAAGGGTTTGTCGTCCATTCCCGGTGTTAGCCTTATTGCCTTCTCCGATCGTGCATGGGATCTGATTACCACTCGTGCCGACACATTACGTCATTGGTGCCTGGACGCAAAGCTTGCCGATCAGTTTTGGAATAAAAAATCCTACCACTACACTGCACCGGTCTCGGGCATTCTTGCCATGCACGAAGCATTGCGCCTAATTTGCCACGAAACATTGCCAGTCCGATTCGAACGACACAAGCGCTGTTCGGTATCACTACAAGCCGGGATTCAGGCTATGGGTCTCAAGCTTTATGTACCCGAGGCAATCAGATTAAATTCCGTTATTGGCATCTCTCTGCCCGCGGGAATTAAAGCGGACGACCTACTTAACCACATGCGACTTCGTTATCGAGTGGAGATTTCGGGATCTTTCGGGCCACCTATTGTACGCATTGGGCAAATGGGCGAGCAAAGTCGTAGTCACAATTTATTTCGCACCCTGCATGCATTAGGTTCCAGCATGAAACGTTTGGGTGTACCCGTTGATGTGCCTGGCGGAGTTGCCAGACTTGAGTTCACTCTAGAGAGTATTGAACTGCAGTGGAATGAAATGTCGAACAACCCAATAGATAGCACCGAGTAAGATCTAGTGCTGCCAGGAATTTCCCATATTACTGCGGGCTTCGTTGCCGTATTAGTTGGATTTACTGGTTCAGCAGTTATCGTTTTTCAGGCCGCTGAATCTGCTGGCGCCACACCCACCGAAATCAGTTCATGGCTCGGCGCACTCGGACTTGGCCTGGGATGTACCTCTATCGGCCTTTCGCTTTACTATAAGAATCCCGTCCTCACCGCATGGTCAACTCCCGGCGCTGCATTACTGATTACCGCACTATCAGGTGTCAGCATGGCAGAAGCAATCGGAGCATTTCTTTTCTCGGGCTTGCTAATCACTATCTGCGGCATAAGCGGCTGGTTTGAACGCGTTATGGATCGTATTCCCCGGCAGATTGCATCAGCCATGCTGGCTGGCATCCTGTTTCGCTTTGGACTGGATATTTTTGTTGCTATGCAGTCCGCTTTTGTTCTTGTCTTCTCAATGTTTCTTATTTACTTAGCAGCAAAACGAATCTCGCCCCGGTACAGTATTGTCATTGTGTTCACAGCGGGCATGTTAATTGCATGGTTACGGGGTGAATTCGGCTTTGATCTCTCCGACATTGCCATTACAGCACCGGTTTATACCCAGCCAGAATTTTCCCTATCAATACTCATCAGCGTGGGATTACCATTGTTTGTGGTTACGATGACATCACAAAACTTACCAGGTATCGCTATAAGCAGAGCTGCTGGTTACCAGACACCAGTTTCGCCATTGTTAACCTGGACAGGTATCACAACCTTAGTGTTGGCTCCATTCGGTGGATTTGCCTTCAACCTAGCAGCTATTACCGCTGCAATCTGCATGGGTGACGAGGCTGATCTGGATCGTCGTAAACGTTACCTGGCATCTGCATCAGCCGGTTTCTTCTATCTGTTGATGGCTATTTCAGGTTCCGCCTTTGTGGCACTACTTGCAGCATTCCCGAAACCCCTGATAGCCACTATCGCCGGTCTTGCGCTTTTATCGACCATAGCCAACAGTTTGCGTAGTGCGATGCAAGGAAGTCACATGGAGCCTGCCTTAATTACATTCCTCGTCACAGTCTCGGGTATTAGTTTTTTCAATATCGGTGCGGCTTTTTGGGGGTTACTAGCTGGCATAACGGCGCAAGTTATTCTCACTACCAAAAACAAAAGCAGTTGAGAAATCAGAGGGACATCACCAACTATCAATCAGGGATCGCCAACGCCAATTTCTTCCTTGCGAATCGCAATATAGGCATCCAAAGCTTCCCGTCGAGACTGTTCGAGTTCTGGTGGCTCAAACTCAGCGAGGATTTTCTGCCATATCTCTGTAGCTCTTTCCGGTGCAGACTTTGCTCCGGCTTCCTGCCAGCTTTCGTTATTTTGCCAATCACTTAAGAATGGCTCATAAAACGCAGTCTTATAGCGTTCCATGGTATGACCAACACCGAAGAAATGTCCGCCAGGTCCTACCTCGCGTATAGCATCAAGGCCAAATTCGCTTTCGTTAACGGTAACAGGTGTCAGCATGCGGGTCATTGCCTGCAATGACTCCACATCAATAATCACCTTTTCAAATGATGCCACCAAACCCCCTTCCATCCAGCCGGCGGAATGATAGATAACATTGCCATGACCCAGTACCGCACCCCACAACGCATTGCTGGTTTCGTAAACGGCCTGGGCATCCGTATCATTAGATGCATTACAGGCGCTGGTTCTATAAGGCAAACCATAACGCCGTGCCAACTGACCACCAATAATATTGGCTAACGCGTTTTCAGGTGTTCCAAATGCCGGCGCACCGGAACGCATATCGACATTGGAGGTAAACCCGCCATAGATGACTGGTGCCCCTGGACTGGCTAGCTGTAACATAGCCAACGTTAGCAGGGCTTCGGCATTTTGTTGCGCAAGTGCTCCGGCCATAGTTACCGGCGTCATGGCACCCATCAAGGTAAAGGGAGTAACGATAACCGGTTGACCGTGTCGCGCCATATAGATGGCAGCATCCGCCATCGTATCGTCCAGTTTGCGTGGAGAATTCACATTGATATTAGCCAGCATGGCCGGGCTGTTTTTAAGCTCATCAACAGTCTGGCCACGGCCAATAGCAACCATCTCCAAAGCATCTCGTATACGTCCGACACCGATAGGTATGGCACTCCAGACTTTGTCTGTTAACAATAGATTTTCTCGATAGGTGTCGAGATGACGCGTTCCAACCGGTAGGTCTATAGGCGCTAGTGTTTGATTACCCAGTACAGTTATGCAATTGAAATACTGAGCCAGGCTAATGAGTTTTTTATAATCAGCAAAATTACCGGGGCGTCTACCATTTATTCGATCATGTACATTGGGTGGTCCCGAGACGAACCCAAAGTTGATCACATTGCCACCAATCTCAACACTATTGTCCGCATTACGTGGCGTCAAAGTAAAAGTGTGCGGAGCCTTTGCCACAGCTTGTAGAAAAAGCTCTCTATCGCCCTTAACCATGCAGGTTGACTCATCCACCTCAGCACCAGCTTCACGAAACAGTTTGCGTGCCTCTGCACTCATTACTTCCAGACCCTGCTCTTCCAGCAATCGCATCGACGCATCGTGCACTGCCTCCAACTGATCTACAGATAGTGGTTCCAATGGCGGGAATGGACTCTGAATCTTTGTTCGAGGTATCTGACGAATAGCTGGAGCCGCTAGCGCCTCTTCCTGAGAATTTATACGACTACGTCGACGTTTGCGGGTGGGTTCAGTCATAACTATAAAGGCCTATTTAGTTGGCATTCATTCTAGGCACGAGTTGCTCTACTACTTTTGCAGCCAATCGTCACTTTTTCAGAAACTTGCGACACGATGTTAAGGACAGGGGAGAAACAAAATACTGTTAACATTGCAATCTGCTTAAAACTGTAATCCTCGGTAAAGTACGCAGCAATGCAATCACAAACAATCAATAGCGGAATTCTATTACTGGCAGCATCAGTATGGGGATTGTTGTGGTTACCACTAAGGCATGTTGAAAGTCTTGGCGTGGTTGGCCATTGGTCAGTCATCGCAGTTAATTCCTGGCCTTTGCTCATTTGCCTGCCGTTAATGGCATGGCAGTGGAAAGCGCTGAAACCTTGCATTAAACAATGCCTGTTATTTGGCCTGTTCAGTGGCGCTGGGCTTGGCATGTACGCTATGGGGCTGGTGTACTCCAGTGTCATACGTGCCACCATGCTTTTTTATCTGACACCAGTCTGGTCTATGCTGGCTGCCTATTTGATTCTTCGAGAACCAACCGCCTGGCAAAGCTGGTTAACTATACTATGTGGTTTTGCCGGTTTAATTCTAATGCTCAGTGGGGGCAATGAGCACAGCGTGCCATTTAATATCGGTGATATTTTTGCACTTGTGTCAGGCGTTTGTTGGGCACTTGCTGTTGTTGTTCTAAGACGTCATCCGAACCTGCCACCACTGGGCACCACCGGTTGTCAGTTTGCCGTTGCCAGCATTGTTCCGCTGCTACTAGGATGGCTGATTCTTGATAATCCACAAACGCCAGATCTTCAGCAGTGGCTGGAGGCCGGCATTGTGCTAGGCGCCTTCAGCATTTGCATATTGCTACCTAGTTTGCTGGTCATATTTAAACTGGCTGGCACCCTGCCACCGGTCAGGGTAGGCATATTAATGATGTCTGAAGTCGCGGTGGCTATGCTCACCGCCGCCCTTTTAACCAATGAACTAATGGGGGCTATTGAATGGTTGGGAGCCAGCTTGATTCTGGCGGCCGCGGTTGCCGAAGTGTTGATTCCTGTCAAAGAGAACCGATCTTCAGTTACGTGAGGGTGTTGCCATACCCAAAAGAAATATGGCAAACGCCATCAATACGATAGAGGCACCAGCAGGTGTGTCTTGAAACCATGACAATGTTAGTCCACCAGCCACCGACAGCACGCCAATAATGGCGGAGATAAAACCCATCTGAAATGGTGTGCGACTAAAACGAGAGGCCGCGGCAGCTGGAATAATCAACAACGCTGTGATCAAAAGAATACCGACTATTTTCATTGCCAGGGCAATCACAATGGCCACCATCAATGTCATGGCTAATTCCAGAATAATAACCGGGGCCCCTTCGACTGCCGCCAATTCGCGATGAACACTAAGGGCAATCAGTGGTTTCCACATGGGAATTAACAATACCAGAACCAGCCCACAGCCACTTGTTATCCACAGTATATCCGCACCATTAACCGCCAGAATATCGCCAAACAAAAATCCCATCAAACTAACTGGCACAACACTCATCAGAGACAGGGTAATTAAACCTAGAGCCAGAGATGAATGGGAAAGCATTCCCAGCAACGTATCACTAGACCAACTTTGTTGGCGTCCGAGCAAACTCAGTAGCAGTGCAATAGAACAGGCAACCAATAGCACAGCTACCGTCGTATTTATTTGTAACAGATAACCCAGAGCCACACCCAGCAGAGCCGAGTGTGCCACAGTATCGCCAAAATAGGCCATGCGACGCCAAACAACAAATACACCGAGAAAGCCACACACGACCGCGAGTGATCCACCGGCGATCAGCGCACGTAAAAGGAAATCATCCATGGTTGTGTGGCTCTTTAACTACATCACCGTGAATATCGTGGGCATGGTCATGGTGGTGGGTATAGAGGGCCATGCTTCGCTCTACCTCCGGACCAAATAGTTCGTGAAACGCGCTGTGCTTACTCACTGTTTCGGGATGTCCGGCACAACAAACGTGGCCATTCAGGCACACCACCTCATCGGTTGCCGCCATTACCAGATGTAAGTCATGCGATACCATGACAACCGCACACTGACGTTGGCGTTGTATATCAGCGATTAATTGGTACAGGGATGCCTGCCCGCCAACATCAACGCCCTGTACCGGCTCATCCAGCACCATCACATCTGGCTCACGTAATAACGCTCGGGCTAATAGCACTCGCTGATGTTCACCGCCGGACAGCGACTGCATTGACTGATTGATCAGATGCTCAGTACCCGTTTCGGAACAGACCCGTGGTCGAGCAGCGGCATTGCCAGCCTGGGACAAAAAACCCTCCACACTTAATGGCATATGCGACGGCACTACCAGTCTCTGTGGCATATAACCAATGCGCAGACCCTTTTTACGACGCACCTTTCCTGATTGTGGTTTCAACAAGCCCAACATAACTCTGACAAGGGTTGATTTGCCTGCACCGTTAGGCCCAATAACCGTGAGAATTTTGTCATTGGATACAGTAAGACTTACATTGGACAATATGTCTCGTCCACCCGCCCGATAGGTTATCGAATCAAGCTGTAACAGGTATTCGCCAGTGTTCATAATTTATTCGCAATACCGAACCAGGTTATTTGTCAGGTGAAGGGCTACAGAAACCGCATAATCCACTTAACTCAATCACACAATTCTGGATGGTAAAATTCAAGTTTTTAGCTGTTTGCTCGAGATTTTGATCAATCTTGGCATTGGTCGCTTCTGCTGCAACACCGCACTTTTCACAAATCAATAATTCAGCGGCATGAGGAGTTGACGGATTTGAGCAACCAACAAATGCATTGAGCGATTCAACACGATGTATAAGCCCCTGTTCCAGTAAAAACTCCAGGCAGCGATACACCATAGGTGCTTGCACTCGCAGACCCAACGCTTGCAATTGTTCTAACAGTTCATAGGCTGTTACCGGACAATGGCTGGTCCAGATGAGTTCAAATACACGCTGCCTGTTTACAGTCAGCTTGGTGCCCCTTGAATCGCACATAGACAGTGCTTCGCGTAACGCCTTTTCCACACACTGTGCGTGATCATGATGTGGTTGTGGAAAGGAGCTAGCCTGGGTACTCATTGGACTGTGGAATTATTTAAACACGATGAAAAACCTGCAGCCACTTGCTGCAGTAACTGATAATAGGCCTGTGCTCCAGGCAAAACACCGACTCCCATAGAATCAATAAGAACAGCCTCAACGGAACTACCTTCGACCAGGGTAACTACTATTTTCCGTGAATATTGTGGTTCGTAAAAAACACAGGAAACGGTGCCCATGGCTATCTTGTTTCGCAATTCTGCGATTGTGGATGCACCTGGGCTAACGTCCTCAGAACTGATAACGACTCCGGAAGATTGTAATCCGTATTCCTTTTCGAAATACTGAAACGCATCATGATAAGTAATAAAACTCTTCCCTTTCACTTCGCTTAGATCGGCATTTATTGCGCGACTCATCTTCTCAAGACGGGTTTCAAATCTGGACAGATTGCTGGCATATATTGCTGAATTACTTGCGTCTACCCGACTCAACTGGGTACTAATTTCGCGAGCCATTACAATTGCATTGTTAATCGATAGCCAGATATGGGGATCTTGACCGCTATGCCCATGATCACTTTCAAGTTGGTTGGACCTCTGTTTGAGAGTCTGCAATCCTTCAAGTTCCATCATAGATATGAGCTCTGGGCCATCGCTCAGATTAGTTAATGGTCTTAATAAAAACTCCTCTAACTGCGGTCCAATCCAGAACAATAAGTCAGATGTTTTTAACTTTCGCAGATCAGATGGTTTAAGCTGATACTGGTGTGGTGAATAATTTGCAGGTAACAATAGTTCGGGTTCAAAAACATCCTGACCTATCGCAGAAACAATCGCGTGAATCGGCAAGATACTCACCACAACTCGCGGTACAGCCAGGGTTGCTTTGGCACTAAACAATAACAAAAAGCCAATTACAGCCCTAAACACTAGGTTTTTAAGCAGCATTTTCAGTCCAATTGAGAATGTTATATTATAACACTTTAATATTGCTACAAGGATTTATCTGGCCAGAATCGCAATCAACTCGTTATCTAGCACCCATTTGTTCAACATAAAAACCCCTCTCTGCCAGCATAAGCGGCAGACTATCCTCGCCGACAAGATGGGCTGCACCGACCACAACAAAATAGTTTCCAATGTCCGTTGATTGTTCATCAATGGTTTGAGCCATTGCCCGGTTACGCTTTGCCAATAATAATTCGGTAAGGCGCTCTGCCTTCGACTCATGACTAAATTCCTGTGCCACCAGTTTCTCAAGTATGTCTACCTGGCCAGACTTCCAGGCGTCCCTGATAGCATGATACTTTGCCCCACCATCACGAACACCATCCAAAACTTGTTCCAGTAAAACCGTTTGGACAGCGCTCGGCATAGAGTCAAGCATTTCTATTTGGTCGCTCAGGCCTTCCAGCTCTATCACGCTCATAGTGCTTTCAGTAGCCAACTCAAGAAAGTGTCGATCAACGCCTAGCCTCGAATCCAATCCGGCTTCATTAGCTCCTATAGAACCCAGAGTAAGCGCAGCAAGCCATATCTTTTGACCTAGCACCACAGTTTCCGGAATATTAAGCTCGAGCAAGGTAACCTGCAATTTCTTCCAGGTTTCGCTTTCCAGTCGCTCCTGCAATGTGGTGCCATCACTGAGAACACCTCGCATTAAAAGCTCCTGGATCTTCTCGGGGGTGCCAGATTGTCGGACGTCTGCTTCAACCATTAAGACCTGGGAAAGATTAAATGCATTCATAACCGAGGTTGGTAGTGGATACATATCCTCGGTGCCAAAGTGAATGGAACCCGTTAAATACACCACTCGCCGAGCATTTTCGGCGCGCCATAACCAGCCATTTCCCCGTGAGCCAGGCAAATCTTGCTCAGACACTATGCTTTCATCGAGCTGTACAGCCTGTTCTTTAAGCCCATCGCCACAAGGCTGATCCTGATAATGCACTTGTCTTGTACTGGTTTCACAACGAAATAATTCCTGCGCCTCGACGGAATCGGACAAAACCGGGAACATTAGGCAAAAAAACAGCCCACTCTGAAAAACAGAGAATAACCTCGATATTTTCATTTGCAGCCCCCGCAACATTTTTATTAAAGGACGCACCCAGCAAGTCCTTCCTGACCTAACAGAGCACTAAAATTCCCAACTATTCAGACTTTACTGAATTTACTCTTCTACGGGCAACGCAACAAATCGAAGCCAAAGATACCCAGCAAGTCCACTAATTACAGTGGCGAAAAGTATAGCGATTTTTGAATAAACCACCTGCTGGTGATCACCCGAATAAGCCAGCTCTGCAATAAATATTGACATGGTGAAACCAATGCCAGCTAACAAACCTGCACCTATAAGGTGACGTAATGTTACACCATCCCCCATACGTCCCAGACCAATTTTCCAGGCAATCCAGGTGGGAATAACGACGCCGAGCAATTTACCCACGGTCAGGCCGGCTAAAACTCCCAGGGCGGCCAGGCTATGTTCTGCTGAATGAATCACTTCATAATTTAACAAAATAGCAGAATTCGCCAGAGCAAACAGTGGAATGACAAAATAACTGACTGGCACGTGCAATGCTGTTTCCAATCGTTGTAATGGTGAAATCCCCACTTCAAGAATATGATGCAAACGCCAGATCTCACGGCTCTGTTGCTTGTTGTTCATGAGTTTCTGGTCTGCCTGATAATGGTTATCGAACTCATCTAACTGGCCGCGCAACACACCACTAAGTTGTGAGGGGGATAAGCGGGTATAGGCTGGCACGGTCATTGCGGCAAGAATTCCGGCTACCGTTGCGTGAACGCCAGAACCTTCCATTGCCAACCACATGAATACCAACAGTAGCAGGTATGGTAAAGGTCTTCGTACGCCAGCCATATTGCAACCCAACATCGCCAACATAACGACCCCGGCAATTGCTAAATGCTGATAGCTCAAAGCATCCGTATAGAAAATTGCGATGAGTGCGACAGCACCCAGATCATCAACAAT
>JBLHGU010000198.1:0-9524 GCA_047615875.1 Parasphingorhabdus sp. | reverse complement strand
TTGCTATGATCTGACGCATCTGCGGTAAATACTTTGCAAGCTTTGGTGCCTGAGCAATGACCGTTGCATCAAGATTACCCAAGCCATATCCCTTTGCATGAACTGAATCCATCACCCGGCTTAATAAAATCACGCTACTAATATTACGGTACTGCTTGTCACTATCTGGAAATAAACCGCCAATATCCCCCATACCGGCTGCACCAATAATCGCATCACATATAGCATGTAACAGCACATCGGCGTCTGAGTGGCCGTCGAGCCCCTGATGGTAAGGAACTTCGATTCCTCCCAGCATCAACGCTCTGCCTTCAATTAACCGATGGGCGTCAAAGCCATGACCTATTCGTATCATTGTTTTATCCTCAAGCAACCTGGTTGCTTGATCTAGATCTTCCGACGTGGTTATTTTAATATTAGAACTTCGGCACGGCACCAGTCTCGGTTGGTAATCAGCCCACTCTAAAGCGCTGGCCTCATCTGTAATATCAACCCCTTGCTCCAGAGCTTGACGTAGACATCGCTCTAGTAACCCCAGGGGAAATAATTGCGGAGTTGCCGCGCGCCAGAGGCGACGCCGATCCTGGGTCTGTACAACATTCAGATTTTCATCTGCCAGCTTAACCGTGTCAGCCATAGGTATCGACAGGAGTCCACCCTGTTTGCCTTCGGTGGCTATTTTCACCAGGCAAACGAGATCATCTGGATCAAGCAATGGCCGCACGGCGTCATGAACCAATACCCAGTCATCGTTTGATCCAATTTCAAGAAGTTTCTGCAAGCCATTAAGCACAGTATTCGCTCGTTGCTCACCCGCCAGGTAATCACCTAGTAGTCTGTCATTACAATAACTCATGTCAGACCAATGCTCATCAGTAGGCGAAATGCCAACCAAAAGACCATCCAGATCTGGCAATGAAAGGAGTCGCTCCATGCTGTGTTGCAGAATTGACTTTCCTGCCAAAGTTAAATATTGCTTGGGGATATCACTATCCATGCGGCGCCCAACGCCGCCGGCCGGAATGAGTCCCCAGAGTTTGTTTTGTCCAATCATATGCAAATTATAATTTTTAAGGACCAAAAAGGTATAATCGCCGCCCCGCTACGGGTCGGTAATGGCAATTACCGAAAATTCGACCGCAACCGTACCAGATATCAGGGCCCGAAGTTTGTCTAGTTCAATCTCAAATACACCATCTCCATTCACTCCGACTATTCCAGGTCCGGATCGACGACGCGTGGCCTGGAGTCAACTTTTCGGTTGCGCCGAAAGTCTAGCTATCGCCAGTGCTGTGCGCAACGCGGACCGACCAGGCATCATCATTACTCGTGATGCCCGCCGTCAACATACGCTGGAACTGGAGCTAGGCTTTTTTCTAGCAGACAGTAACGACATACCCGTTTACTCCCTGCCTGATTGGGAGTGCCTGCCCTATGATCAATTTTCCCCCCATCAGGATATTATTTCTGAGCGACTGAGAATTCTATCTCTGCTTGGCAGTCTGAAACATGGGATCATTCTCGTCAGTCTGCCGAATCTAATGCGGTTATTGCCACCTGTTGATTACGTTCTAGGTTATACACTAGCATTAAAGGTTGGCGATCGGTTGGCGATCGATGATTTTCGTTTGGGTCTGCAAACATTCTCTTATTATTCAGTCAGCCAGGTAGCGGCTCCTGGCGAGTATGCGGTCCGGGGTGGTTTGATTGATCTATTCCCAATGGGTGCCAAGGCGCCAATCAGGATTGATCTATTTGATGACGAGATCGATTCTATCCGCTACTTCAATCCGGAAACTCAACTATCAACCCAAAAGACAGAACAGGTATCTTTACTACCAGCCCGTGAATTCCCCATGGGTGAAGAGGCCATAAAGAAATTCAGGCAGCAATTTCGCCAGCAGTTTGAAGGCGATCCGGCTAAAAATCTTGTTTACAGCGAAGTAAGCAAAGGCAACCCTGTTGCCGGTCTTGAGTTTTTCTTTCCACTGTTTTTTGATCAAACTGCGAACCTGTTTGATTACGTTCCGGACTCATGCCTATGGTTTTTAGACAGAGATCTGGATGAAGAGGCTTCTCGACATTATGCCGACATATCTGATCGTTTTGAAAACACCAACCTTGATAAAGAACGTCGTGCACTGCCACCGTCAAAACTCTACTTAAGCCCTCACGATATAGAATCTTTCCTGTCCAATCTTGAATGTATTCGATTCGCAGACGTTAAAGGTAAACGCAGTGACAATCTGGGCACCGCCACACCGGAAGAACTACCTGTAAACCCACGGGCAGAGTCACCCTACAAATTACTACTGGAGTTACTTAAAAACAGCACGGGCCGTTATTTGCTGGTGGTTGAGACTCAAGGACGGCGTGAATCTCTAGAAGGCATATTACTGGAGAACGACTTATTGGCAACCAAGGTTGGCAGTTGGTCAGAGTTCTACAAAAATAGCGATCTTGATATCGGGATACTAGTCGCGGTAATGGAGCGTGGCACCCGACTGCCAGATGCAAATCTCAGCATTATTACTGAGGGTCAGCTTTATGGGGAACGGGTATATCAAAGACGTCGACGAAGTCAGAAAAATCGTGATCCCGAAGCCATTATTAAGTCATTGGCAGATCTGAATATTGACGACCCAATTGTGCATGAAACTCATGGCATTGGTCGTTTCAAAGGTTTGGTTACTCTCGATATTGGCGAACACATTCAGGAATTTTTATTGCTGGAGTACCAAAACGACGACAAACTGTATGTACCAGTTTTAGCTCTTGATCGAGTCAGTCGATATCTGGGTGGCGACAGCACCACTGCCCCGCTACACAGACTGGGCAGTGATAGTTGGGATAAAGCGAAAAAGAAGGCTCGTGAAAAGGCCTATGATGTTGCCGCAGAGTTACTTGAGATTGAGGCATTAAGAAAATCCAGGACAGGCGTTGAGATGCCGTTGCCAGAAGAAGAATACCGTGATTTTTGCGAACGCTTCCCCTATGAAGAAACTCCGGACCAGGAGCAGGTAATCAATGATGTTATTGCAGACCTGGGTTCTGCCGCCCCTATGGATCGCCTGATTTGTGGCGATGTAGGATTTGGCAAGACCGAGGTTGCCCTGCGGGCTGCTTTTGTTGCGGTACATAATCAAAAACAGGTTGCCATGTTGGTGCCGACAACACTGCTTGCACAGCAACACTTTGAGTCGTTCCAGGATAGATTTGCCGACCTGCCTGTGCAGGTCGCATTAATGTCACGATTCAAATCTAAAAAGGAGATTGATAGGCTGGCTGAATCTCTTACAACCGGTTACCCTGATATCGTCATTGGCACGCACCGTCTTTTACAAAAAGATATCCAGTTCAAAAATCTTGGACTTGTCATTATTGATGAAGAGCAAAGATTTGGTGTTCGGCAAAAGGAGCAGTTAAAGCGACTTCGTAAAGAGGTCGACATCCTGACCCTTAGCGCAACACCCATCCCAAGAACACTGAACATGGCAATGTCGGGATTACGTGGCATATCAATTATCGCCACCCCGCCAGCGGATCGCTTATCAGTTAAAACCTTTGTGCGGCCCTTTAACAATGCTCTGATACGAGAAGCCATTCTGCGTGAGATCCATCGCGGTGGGCAGGTATATTTTCTGCATAATGAAGTTCGAACCATTGTGCATATGCAGGAAGAATTGGCTGAATTAGTCCCCGAGGCTCGTATTGGTATCGGTCACGGGCAGATGCCTGAGTTGCAATTAGAACGCATCATGCAGGATTTTTATCATCAACGAATAAATCTACTGCTGTGTTCAACCATTATCGAAAGTGGCATTGATGTTCCGAGTGCCAACACAATAATTATTAACCGGGCAGATAAGTTTGGTCTCTCACAGCTTCACCAGTTGCGCGGTAGAGTCGGGCGGTCTCATCATCAGGCTTATGCCTATATGTTGGTACCAGATTTAAAGTCTTTGACGGCAGATGCGCGAAAGCGACTCGATGCAATCGACGCTCTAGAAGAACTCGGTGCAGGCTTTACCCTGGCCTCTCATGATCTCGAAATTCGGGGAGCCGGAGAACTACTCGGTGAATCCCAGAGCGGCGCGGTTGATACGGTAGGTTTTACATTATTTACTGAATACCTGAATCGAGCAGTAAAAGAACTCTCTGCCGCCAAGTCCAATCGCGAAGATATTATTGACGAACCACTTCGCGCTGCGGAAATTAGTATTGGTGTTAGTGCTCTGTTTCCTGAAGACTATGTGCCGGATGTACATACACGCCTGGTTTTATATAAACGCCTGGCGGGTACAACTTCAGTTGAGGAGCTCAATGAGCTTAAGGTTGAAACAGTAGACCGCTTTGGCCCATTACCTGCCCCATCCAAACGATTATTTACCATAACCCTGCTGAGCCACCGAGCTGGATTGTTAGGTGTCGAAAAAATTAATATGGGTGAAAGTGGCGGACAAATGAATTTCGCACAGAAAAATAATGTTCAACCTGAGAAAATAATTCAGCTTTTACAAAGCAATCCCGGAACCTATAAAATGAGCGGTCCCTATGTTTTGCAAATTCGAATGGGTATGGGAGATTTCGAATCCAGAGTCGAGCGTTGCGATACTATTTTGAGTAAACTGGCGTCGAGTTAATAATCTATCAAACAATGAAATCACGAAACTGTCGAGTGGTTTGATAGAATCATCCATTCCAAAAGCAATGTTGCCTTGATAACTCATTAAATGCTGAATGTAAAACACCCAACTATCTGGACCTTCACCAGTCGCGGCCGATTTTCTCTGCTGAATTATGCTCTGTGGTTTTCTCTGCTTCTCCTGTCACAGTCGGCGAACGCCACCGAGTATGATGTGGAAATGGTGATTTTCTTGAATACGGCGAGCCATTCCACCGAATTGCAGTCAGCCAATACGGAAATTCAGTCCCGCAACGAACGCGAGTTAAACAGGCTGAACGAAAAAACCGGTTCAATTGTTGGCATACCGGTAACTATTGGGCAATTGTCAGAAGTGGTGGAGAAACTAAATAATGACCCAGATTACGTGGTAGTACAACACACAACCTGGCGTCAGGATGTGGTGAGTATTTCCAAGTCACCTTATGTTGATGTATCGGCATTAAATATTGGCGAAGAGTCAGGACTACGAGGGCTAGTACGGTTTTACCAAAGTCCCTTGTTATACGTAGATGTATTTTTAAAATACACACCCTTTATCGATCCATTGGATCAACAGTCAAATACGGGGCCGGAAGATTCTGCCGGGTCTGAAATAAATCCAGCCCTGTTTTTATTGGAAAAACGCAGAGTTAGATTGAAAGAATTTCACTATCTTGATCACCCGCAAATTGGGGCAATAATAACTGTTTGGCCGATTGATGTTGAAGAATAATTTAACCCGCAAGTCTTACCAATCGGACCGATCAGTTTGAGTTAATTTTGTTGTTTTCTACAAATTTCCTAAATACTTTTCTCGCGTTTTCAACTCCTTGCTCCAATTGCTTGAATATTTCATCTATTGATAGTGCGCCATCAGCCTTACCGGCTGCGAGGTTAGCAACAATACAAATAGACGCATAAGGCAAGCCAATTTCTCGGGCGAGTCCTGCTTCGGGCATACCCGTCATACCAACCACATCGGATCCATCGCGCTCCATGCGGACAATCTCCGCCGCACTTTCCAGCCGTGGACCCTGGGTCGCTCCATAGACACAGGGTGAATGGCAGGTCACTTCAACTTGTCTGGCGGCTTCGACCAAATTCCGGCGTATTTGATTATCGTAAGGAACACTAAAGTCGACGTGATCAACACCGTTCTCACCGCCATCAAAAAAACTATGTTCACGACCCCAGGTGTAGTCAATGATTTGGTCCGGCATTGCCAGATCCGTAGGTTTCATCCCAGCGCTAATAGAACCAACAGCATTCAGGGCAACCAGTCGTTTCGCCCCCGCCTGATTCAGTGCCCAGATGTTCGCACGGTAATTTACTTTATGCGGTGGAATTTTATGACCAGGACCGTGTCTAGAAAGAAAACACACTGGCTGCCCATATAAAATACCTTCCAGAATATCCGCTGACGGAGTTCCATAGGGCGTCTCTATCTTTAAGGATTTCGCATGCTCAAGTTCATTAAATTGTCCAGCCCCACTTCCGCCGATCAATCCAATCATGAAACTACTTCAAGCTCTCGACCATAGCGATCTTCGAGACGAACAATGTCGTCTTCGCCAAGATAGTCACCCGTCTGAACCTCAATAATCTCCAATAATTCATCTTGCAGATTAGACAATTTGTGGATTGTCCCCTGAGGAATATAAATTGACTCACTGGGGTTTAACCGCAAGATATCCTCATCCTTCTGAACGGTCGCGATACCCCGCACAACTACCCAGTGCTCAGCCCGATGATGATGGTACTGCAATGAAATTTCACTATGTGGGTGAATACTCAGGCGTTTAACCTGAAATCCGGGACCCTTATCGACCCCTTCAAAGGCACCCCATGGTCTTAGCACACGTCGATGATACTCGACTTCCCCAAGCTTATTTTCTACCAGATCAGCAACGATCTCTTTTACATCCTGACTTTTATCCAATGAGGAGATAAATGTCGCATCCTCGGTGTCTACAACGACCATATTATGCAGGTCGTTCACAACTAGCAAACGGCCGTCACTTCGTAAAACGCTATGGGAAGAGTTATAACTTCGCACATTACCCGTGATCGAATTACCGTTGTTATCACAATCTGCGGCATCCAGAACACCTTTCCAGGAGCCCACATCAAACCAATCTGCGTCCAGAGTTACCACTGCGCTACGATTTACCCGCTCCATAACCGCGTAATCAATGCTAGTTGAAGGGCAGTGATTAAAAGCCTCGGCATCAAGGAATATAAATGCGCCATCCCTGCGGCTTTTATCATAGGCCTCAGAGGATCGTTGAAAAACGTCACTTTCGTATTCCGCCAGAAGTTCCAGATACTGCCCGGCGTGGAACATAAACATACCGCTGTTCCATAAAAAATCACCACTTTCTAAAAACTCTTTGGCTTTTTCAATATCCGGTTTTTCAACAAATCGGGAGACTTGCTTTACACCATCTTTAATCGACTCGCCAGTCTGGATATACCCATAGCCGGTTTCTGGTCGGTCCGGCATGACGCCAAATGTTATCGGTTGATGTAAAGCTAACTCAGAACCTAGATTTACCGCTTCCGTGAAAGCCACTGTATTGTGAATCAAATGATCAGACGGCAAAACCAACATCACTGGCGGCAGCTTATTTGCCAAGACATGTTGGGCTGCAACCGCGATGGCCGGAGCCGTGTTGCGCCCTTCAGGTTCCAGAATCATTGCGTCAAGATTCGTACCTGTATTACGAATCTGTTCCGCGGCAATAAACCTGTATTCATCATTGCAAATTGCTAACAAACCACTATTTTCCAGTTGCTGCAAACGATTGACAGTGTCTTCAAGCAAACTACTGTCACCAAATACTGGATGAAACTGTTTAGGGTGTTTTAGACGCGAAAGGGGCCAGAGTCTGGTGCCAGAACCCCCGCAAAGCACTACCGGAGTAATCAAGCGATTTCCTCATTTTCCGGGGTTGAAGGACTAAATTCAGGCACTAATTGAACCACTAGCTGTTCCATGCTGGCAATATCGAAGCTATCCGAACCCAGCTTCAGTCGGTCACAAACACGACCTACAGTAGCAAAATCAAAAGTGCGTGATCGAGCCAAAAGAATCTTGTGATGATCTGTATCACTCATAACCTCTTCACTGTGAAACAGTTCTTCATTCATTTTTTCGCCATCACGTAAACCAATGAATTCAAGCTGAATATCTACATCGGGCTCCTTGCCCGACAGTACGATCATTTGCCGAGCTAAATAGGCAATGTTTATCGGTTCACCCATGTCTAGCACATAAATCTCTCCACCCTCACCGAGCAAGCTCGCTTGCAAAATTAATTGACTGGCTTCTTTGATACTCATGAAGTATCGAACCACATCGGGGTGAGTTACCGTTACCGGCCCACCCTCCTCAATTTGTTTTTTGAACAGTGGAACAACACTACCAGCTGAACCTAATACGTTACCAAATCGCACTGTAATGAAACGCACATCACATTGTCGGTTTAGAGATTGGCAATAAATCTCGGCAACACGTTTGCTGGCACCCATCATACTCGTCGGATTAACTGCTTTATCGGTTGAAATCAGTACAAAGGTTTCGCACTTTGCCTCGCGTGCGGCATCGGCAACATTGCGCGTACCGACAATATTATTTCTCACCGTCTCGCGGATTTGAGCCTGTAATAACGGCACATGTTTATAAGCGGCTGCGTGAAAAATCACTTCAGGCTCAAAGTTTTGAAAATGATTATTCAACCCATCGCGATCCACTACATCTGCCAGAATAGGTGAGAGCACAAGGTCCGGGAACGAGCGATTTAACTCATGGGCAATGGTATATAAGTTAAATTCACTTTGATCGAGAATGATGAGATGAGCTGGATTCAGGCCAGCTAGTTGTCGGCACAATTCACTACCAATAGAACCACCACCACCGGTCACCAAGATTCGTTTACCGGTTAGCCCTGCGCTGATATGTTGCCAATCCAGAGTAACTTGTTCGCGACCCAGCAAATCATCAATCTCAACTTTGCGTAAATCACTGGTACTAACATTTTTACTTACCATATCACGCAGATTGGGCAACGTTCTAAATGGCACGCCAGATTTTTCGCACCAGCTAACTATGTATTGCATTTGCTGAGCAGTAGCTGTGGGCACTGCGATAATTATCAGTCTAATTCCCATTCGCTCAACCAGTAGCGGAATGGTGGTTGAATTACCCAATACTCGAACTCCCTGTATATCCTTGCCTTTCCTAGTTGCATCGTCATCGACAAAAGCAACCGGTTCATAAACCCTGGGTCGAGTCCGATGCAAATCCCGAACCATCAATTCACCGGTCACGCCAGCACCGACCACCAACACCTTCTGCTGCGCGTTGGTATTGATATGCCGATCTTTCATCAGCCGGTAAATCAGACGCGGGCCCGTCACCATGGTCAACAAAAGTAATCCATGTAACAGGAAAACAGAACGGGGCACCGCTTCAAGTCTAGTTACAAAAAAGATCGTGATAGCGACAACAGCAGTACCGATCACCACAGATTTAATAAGCCTGGTGAGATCGGGAATAGAAATAAAACGCCATAAACCTCGATGTACACCAAACATCAGGAAAGTCAGAAAATGGATACCAATAACTAGTGGTACAAGTTCGATGGCTTCACGAAAAAAATTGTCCGGGATAGTATCCAGATTAAACCTTAACCAATAGGCTCCAAACCAGGCCACTGGAATCATAATAGTGTCGTGAATCAACACCCGCCAACGACTTTTCAGTAGGCCTGAAATATCCCCAAAATTGTTTTTCACAAAAATTTATTTCTCATGTGTTTCACCTTCCATGCGATAAACCATCCAGACTGGAACCAAC
>JBLHGU010000197.1:0-9552 GCA_047615875.1 Parasphingorhabdus sp. | reverse complement strand
GTGAGCGAAGTAGATTCTATTCCACAGTTTGTGCAAGCCTTGTACCGGGTGGTATCCACCTGATGTTTCGTGCCGAGGGGACACTGAGTACGATCTATCTGTGCCTGGAGCCAGTGGATTTCAGAAAAGGTATTCGAACGCTATCGATTCTGGTAGAAAGTGTGTTGAGACAAGAATCGATGAGCGGGCAGTTGTTTGTGTTTCGCAACCGGGGGCGCGATAAGATCAAGATACTGTATTGGCAGCGTAACGGGTTCTGTCTATGGCAGAAGCAACTGCAACAGGATCGGCTTCACTGGCCGCGACCGAAAGCGGGGTCTATGCAACTGACCGGTGAGCAGTTGAACTGGTTACTCGATGGCTACAATATCGCTCTGATGAAGCCCCATCCTGAGCGCCGATATGAGATGCTAGTGTGAGGATATCCTATTGATATTATTACGATAACAGCGTTATTGTTGGAAGGTGATATGGTATAATTCCGGTCATGAATTTACCCCCACATTCCGATTCTGACGCGGCAACTGTTAAGACATCACACCACCAGGTAGTCGGTCTTAAAACGAGTCTGGATCAACGCGACGATACGATTTCAACTCAAGAACAAGAGATCACCACACTACAAGTTGAGAACGAACATTTAAGCAGCCGAAACCAGTGGCTCAAGCGACAGATGAAACTGAGCCAGATCCACCGTTTCGGGTCCAGCTCAGAAAAAGCCCTTGGCCTGCAACGCGAGTTGTTCAACGAAGCCGAGATGATCGTCGACCGAACGGATGCGGATCAAACGGACCCGGATCCGGCGGACGACACCACCACGGTTCCGGCACACCAACGCAAGAAACGTTCCCGTACACCCACCCTGAGTGACGACCTGGTTAAAGCCGTACAGCGCGAGTTGCGCAGGCGTATGCATGAGTCAATTGGTCTTACCATGAAATGGCTAAGATCAGTGATAACCGGCCACATGAACTACTATTGTGTTCCGGGTAACAGCCAATGCGTTTCATTATTTCATGCCGAAATAGTCAAACGCTGGTTCAAAATGCTACGCCGACGCAGCCAGCGTCATCGAATCACTTGGGCTCGGTTTGGTGTCTGGATCAGACGCCATCTTCCCAAGGTGCGTATTGTTCATCCTTATCCGGAAATGCGATTTTGCGCCAAATACTCGAAGTAGGAGCCGTATGCGTTAGTAGCGCACGTACGGATCTGTACGGGGGGCACCGGGTGACCGGTGTTCCTACCGTGACCAAACAAGGATGTTATATTGAAACAAGCGCTAAATCTTTCCGACTGTGCAGGACGAAACTATCTTATTAAATTCCGGAGGAGTTAATCAACATGACACAAAAAACTATCGCATTCTTTCCCGAAGCGGCTTTCGGTCCGGCATTAAATTCTGTCGGTATCGCACAGGCCTGTGAAAAACTTGGCCATCGGGCGATATTTCTTTCTGATCCAGGTTTTCTGGAGATTTACCGGGGTTATGGATTTGAAGCCCATCCTGTCAACTTATCCGAACCGATGTCGGAAGAAGAAATGGCCAAATTCTGGGAAAACTTTATCAATGGCCACATTCCAAACTTCAGTCAATCCCCGTATAACCAGATCGACAACTATGTGAAGGAGTGCTGGGAGAATATTGTCGATAGCGCCAAGTGGGCGGAGAAGGATTTGCCGGCTGTGCTCGCGGGTATTAACCCAGACATGATTTGCGTGGATAATGTGGTTATGTTTCCAGCGATTAAACAGTTTGGTAAACCCTGGCTACGCATTATCTCGTGCTCAGAGAATGAAATTGAAGATGATGCTATTCCTCCACATCTATCAGGATGTGGTGAACACGATCTGGCTTGCCACGAACGATATCGGGCGCATTTTAACGAGGTGATTAAACCAATTCACGATGACTACAATGCGTTTCTTGCTGGATGTAACGAGGCTGAGTATCCGATTGGACAATTCTTCGAAGCATCTCCTTATATGAACTTTCTGCTATACCCTGAACCAATTAAGTACCAGCGCTCAAAACAGCTCGATCCTGCACAATTCCAATACCTCGAAGGTTGTGTGCGTGAAGAGGAAGCCTATCAGGTGCCAACTTTCAAGGTGAATGATGATAAGCCATTACTTTACATCAGCTTTGGCAGTTTGGGTGCAGGAGACACCGAATTATTGCAACGTATTATCGACGCAGTTAGTAACCTGCCATATAGAGCATTGGTGAACGTGGGTGACTACGAAACTAGCTATTCCAATCTTCCAGACAATGTCAGAATTGCCGGGTGGTATCCGCAACCATCTGTAATCCCGCAGGTTGATTGCGTTATTCATCATGGCGGTAATAATAGTTTTACCGAATGCCTATATTTCGGTAAGCCCGCTATCATCATGCCGTATGTCTGGGATGGCCACGACAACGCGACTCGCGTGCAGGAAACCGGCCATGGCTTCAGGCAGGACCGCTACATTTGGACTGATGATGAACTGGCAGCAAAGATCGAACACTGCCTGACAAATACAGACATGCAGGCTCGACTTGAAGCGACCAGTGCACACATGCAATCACGCATCGGCACTGAAAAAGCTGCGAATATTATTAGCAAGATGTTGGGATAGATTATGAGCAGAATACTGACCAGGTCGGCTCCTTCGCTGCCACAATCCAGCGTACAAACTGAGCTTGTCGACTGGGGCATAATTCCCGACATGATCGAGGGTACGTCACATACCAGCGGCTTGTTAATCCATAAAGGCCCCGGTGGTCAGTCGGAATGCGGTTTGTGGGTTTGTACTCCGGGCATTTGGAACTGCCATGTCACCCGTGACGAGTTCTGTCATTTCGTTGAAGGCCGATGTACCTATGTGCATGAATCTGGTGAGGTCATCGAAATTATGCCTGATACTGCAGCATTTTTTCCTGAAGATTGGAAAGGTGTATGTACCGTCCACGAGACCGTGCGCAAGCTCTACATGATTCGCTAATAGTCCGTCGAACCGAGAAGGGAAAAACTATGAATCAATCAGGCATGACTCAGGCTCGCTACTTCGTCACGCCAGGGTTTGAAACTACCCCGGTGGGGCAAATTGTCAAAGTAATTAATCCGGCGACGCTCGAAGTAGTTGGTCAACGCCTGGTCACTGATAACGCTACCATTCAAGCTGTTATCGCGCGTGCAAACATCGCACAGTCTAGCTGGGCAAAAATTGACTCGAAGACGCGTGCCAGTGTATTGCACCGAATAGCTGATCGAATCGAACGCGCCGGTCCACGTGATGTCGCCGTGTTAATGACTCGGGAAATGGGCAAACCCTATCCTGAATCAGTTGGCGAAATTGCAAACTGTGCGGCGATATTTCGCTACTACGCTGAAATGGCGCGTGATGATGGTGGCAAGATCGCAGGTACCACTCAGGCAGGCTCATTCCAATACAGTCGCTACCATCCTCTGGGCGTATCAGTGCATATTATGCCGTTCAACTTCCCAGTGTTGCTGATGTGCTGGACTGTCGCTGCGTCGTTGGCTGCGGGTAACGCTTGTATTGTCAAACCTGCCGAGGCGACCTCTATGTGTACGCTTGAATTCATGCAGCACTTTAACCATTTACCCGCCGGTTTATTGTCATGTCTGCCCGGCGATGTGCAGGTAGCACAAACATTAATTCAGTCAAAAGCGACCCACGCTGTAGCATTTACCGGAAGCGTTGCAGCCGGTTGTGAGGTCGGTGCGACGTGCGCAAGATTAATGAAGCCTTGCGTGATCGAAAATGGTGGCAACGACCCAATGATTATCTCACGTCACGCGCCCATTGATGTGGCTGTGGCAGGTTCGGTAACTGCTGCATTTCATTTGAGCGGGCAAGTCTGCACTTCTAGTGAACGCTTTTTTGTGGTTGATGCAGTGCACGACGAATTTGTCGACAAGTTTGCAGTAATGACGCGAAAACTGCGAGTTGGCAATGGAATGGGTAAATCAGAAATCGGCCCACTGGTCAGCAAAGCGGCGCGTGACAAGGTTGAACGTCTGGTAAACGAGACTATAGCTGCGGGGGCGACTCTGGTTTGCGGCGGTCAGCGACCAGTAGGACTTGATACTGGCTGGTTTTATGAACCAACCATTTTGACGGGAATAACCCCGGATATGTCGATAATGCATGAAGAATGTTTCGGCCCAGTCGCTTCCATTTGTCGAGTTGTGAATTTTGAGGAAGCCCTTGAACGCGCAAATGATTCAGAGTTCGGTTTGGGTGCAGCTGTTTTCACCGCTGACCTGGCAGAAGCTATGGATGCCGCTGAGCAGTTACAATCGGGCCTTGTTTGGATCAACAATCCACTGATTGATAATGACGCGCTACCGTTTGGCGGATGGAAAATGTCCGGTCTCGGACGAGAACTTGGCAGACAAGGTCTAGACGCGTTTCGACGGCAAAAGATGGTAATTCTCGACCATCACCCGCAAATCCATGATTGGTGGTATCCCTATCCAGATGATTGGTTTTATGAGGATGGTGGAAGAAAATTAGACGATCAATCAGGTTAAACTTCCCAAGCTTAAGTGCGTCGAAACAGGCTCACCAGGGTGATTTAAAAGCAGCTTAACCAGCTGACTAAATGCCTAGATAAGCTTTGCGCACGTGATCATTATTCATCAAGCTACTGGCTTCGCCTTCTAATACGACAATGCCTGTCTCTAATACATAACCATGGCGCGATAGTTCCAGTGCCAGCTCCGCATTTTGTTCAACCAATATAATAGTAACGCCTTGATTGTTTATCTCGGTGAGCAATTGCGCAATTTCGCGAACAATATTCGGGGCCAGACCAAGTGAGGGTTCGTCAAGCAACAGGATGCGAGGTTTTGACATTAAAGCTCGACCAATAGATAACATTTGTTGCTCACCACCGCTCATGGTTCCGGCAGTTTGATTTTCGCGTTCGTTTAATCTTGGGAATCGTTCAAAAATATCATCGAGGTCTTTGCTGATGCCTGCCTTGTCATCTCGTGTAAAGGCACCCAACAGGAGGTTTTCTGTTACTGATAAATCTTTAAATATCCGGCGTCCTTCAGGTACCTGAGCAATACCCATTTTCAATATTTTATCTGCAGAGAGCTGATCGATACGTTGCCCTTCAAAAATAATTTCACCTGAACTGGGGTGATTTAGTCCCGAAATAGTACGCAGAGTTGTACTTTTACCTGCACCGTTTGAGCCTATCAAAGTTATGAAATCAGCCTCTCCTGCCTCCAGCGAGACGCCCTTTAGGGCTGCCACTGGACCATAATGAACATGAATGTCTTTAACCTGCAGCAGCACTCTATTTTACTCCGCTCAAATAGGCTTCGATTACTTTTTCATTATGGCGAACATCTTCCGGTGTGCCCTGCGCCAGTAATTGGCCAAAGTTCAATACGGTCAAGTAATGACAAAGCCCCATCACCGCCTTCATGTCGTGTTCGACCAAAACTATAGTAATACCCGATTCCTGAATTTTTCGAGTCAGGTCCATCATGTGTCTGGTTTCTTCGCCATTCATTCCAGCAAATGGTTCATCCATTAGCATGACTTTGGGTTTAGAAACCAGAGCAATCGACAATGCTAGTGCCCTTTGTGAACCAAGTGGTAGCTCAGATGCCAGTTGATCCTTGCGGTCAACTAATCCCATGAATTCCAGCACTTCAAAGACACGTTCTTCGCAGTCTTTCTGTTTTTGCTTATCCAGTCCGAGAATCGCGGAAAAAACATTGACTCGTCCTTGCATATGAGACCCAACCATCGCATTTTCAAAAACACTGAGTTCCTGAAACAGGGTTGTTTCCTGGAAGGTACGAACGATGCCCATTTCAGCAATAATATGCGTTTTCCTTCCTTCTATACTGCGGCCGTTGAAGTTGATATTGCCAGATGTCGGCACCTGAAAACCGGCGATGTTTTTAAACATAGTGCTTTTTCCAGCACCATTAGGACCAATCAATCCATGGATTTCACCTTCTCTCACTTCAAAACTGACATTGTCCAGTGCTGTCAGCCCGCCAAATTGTTTGCTTACATTTTTTATTTCTAGAATAGCCATAAACGTTTCTAAAAAATACCTATTGGCCAGACAGAGGTGGTTCGGGTGGTCGAGAACGAATACCAAACCAGGATTTAATTTTGCCCGGCACACTTTCCAGGCCCATCGGAAGAAAAAGTATCGAGAGAATCAGCATGAGACCGTAAATAGCCGGTCGTAGTACTTCAAAATTTCTAATCGCTTCATCGAAAACTGTGAGCACGACAACACCAATAATGGGCCCATAAAATCGGTTGTAGCCGCCAACAATTACCCAGATCAGAATAAAAACCATAAACCCGATAGTGAACTGATTAGGCGTCACACTACCGAGGTAGTGCACCTTCAACCCACCTGCAATTCCGACAAAAAATGAACCTAAAGTAAAAGCCAGGGCACGGTAGCGCCAGGCATCAACGCCAACGGATTCCGCCAGCGAAGCTTTCCAGTGAATGGCATGTAAGGTGAGTCCAATTCTGGAGTTCTCGATACGATATAGAATAACTAGACAAACACTGACAACACTTACTGTCAGGTAAAAGTAAGGGATTGGATCGAGAAAATCGATGCCCCAAACAATAGGTGTTTCAACGCCTCGGAGCCCGCTGGTTCCGCCAAACACACCAACAAACTCTACCCAATTGAGGCGAATTGCTTCTCCTGCGGCAAACGAACCTATCAGAAAATAAAACTGTGTCATTCGCAGTAAAGGAAAACACAATAATGCGGCCACCAGTCCCGCCGCGATGCCCGCTAATGGCAGTGTAAACCAGATAGCCAGTTCGAAATGATTAGACAGTAAGGCGACTGTATAGGCACCAACACCCATCATTACCGCATGTATCAACGACCATTCACCTGTTAATGTCACCAGTCGATAACTACAAACAGCGAGAACGTTGATGGTTAAGAAAATCAGCAGATCCTGATGATGAAAAGGCAGAAAATGGGGAAGCGCTAATAGTGCTGCCATAGCGGCAAGACCGACGCCAACATTCTTTTTGGTAAAGCTACCCTGACTACTCACTGACCTTCACACCCATCAAACCTGTTGGTTTGATAATCAGCACAATAACCATCAGTACCAGGCCACTTATAGTGGCGATAGTTCCGCCAAAATAGACCGTGATGAGAGTGTGAAACACCGCATATAAAACAGCCGCCAGTACCGCGCCAGACAAACTACCAACACCACCGACGATGGTAACAATGAACGCTGTGACAATGACATTGTGCCCCATGTGAGGATTGATATTAGTCAATGGTGCGATAAGCCCTCCGGCCAATCCTGCCAAAGCCGTGCCAACACCGATGGCTATCATAGAAATTTTGTCGGTGTTAATGCCCTGTAGCTGAGCGGCTTCCCTGTCCATTGATACTGCGCGCAAGGCCCAGCCAAATTTACTGCGCGTGAGAAAGTACCAGAGCGCTGCGAGTGCCATCACCGAAACTAGCAAGCTAAATACCCGTTGATACGGCACTCGCAAAGTATCAAATAAAATCATCGTACCTGGGAAGGGTGGGGCTACCTGCTTTGAAGGGCCATCGCCGCCAATTAACGCGGCAACAACTTGCAGAATAAACAGAACGCCAATAGAACAGATCAACCCGGCTAACGGATCTGAGCGCGTTGGTCTAAATAGTAGTCGCTCCATCAGCAAGCCAATCACGGTTACCAAAATAATCGCAACTCCAATTGCAGGAAGATAGCCAAGGCCAACCTGCGCATGCAACAACCAGATGGTAAAGGCACCTACCATTACCAGCTCACCATGAGCAAAATTAACCACACCCATAACACCAAAGATGAGCACAAGCCCGACGGCAAACAAGGCGAAAAAACCACCCTGAATAACCCCGAACGCGATTGATTGGAGAAATAGCTCCATCTTTTATATCTTATTTTTCACTCAATTATTGATTATGCTAGATGTCAGTTATTAAATCGTCAGCAGCCATTATTGTTAGCGGTGATAGATATCCCGCTATTATCCGAAGACAGCTCTCAAGATTCTTTATAAATTTTTATTCAAGCGGGGAAATTCTCAAGTAGAAAAAATCCAGGTTGCTAGAGAAATTGAATCGTCACATCCATGGTAGTACAGCACTAAAATGGAAATCGCTCAGACCGTATACTTAAAGTAGCCTGGTCTGAGCGATGTTAGTTACTGCTAACTAACGGTCCTAAGACCATGAGACTTCATGTACTTAATCAGTACATCAGAGTGTTTGTCTAGCCAGTCCGAAACACTGGCAAACTCCTTAATATGGGTTTTACCACCTTCTATTACAACAACCGGCCAACGCCCAACCACAATATTGTCGCGACCCCAAAGTTCCTTACCCCACCATTTACCGCCACCGAACACGAAATTAGGGTTCGGATTACTTTGCAGCGCGTTTAGGACTTTAGCCGAATCGGTTGAACCAGCGGCTTTCGCCCCCTCGAGCCAGTTCAGCATAATAGCCGGATATTCCCAGGATACAGCAGACCAGTCATTTGGATGACGCTTTCGGTATTCTTTGTCGAAACCACCTGGGTCTGGAAAATTGATACCCTTCTCGGTTAATTTCGGATCGTCAAATGAGGGGAACTGATGGATCGTACCGTCGACGAATTCCTGACTTGTTTTGGCAATAACTTCTTCGTGATAATCTAGTGTGGTGGAAATAACCTTACCTTTGTATCCTTGATGATAAAGCTGTTCCATCAGCGGGGTGGTATAAAAGCTGGTTGCCATACAAAAGATATCGGGATTCTTCGCCAACACGGAACTAACAATGGGTGCAAAATCCGTGACATCAAAACCATGTAGGTTCATATCAACTACATCAATACCGGCTACTTCAAATGCTGCCTGGTAAGTAGCCGCAGCTTGCAAGCCATACTCAACGTCATTATTAGTGACAATAACTGCCTTTTTAGCATTCGGGTAATTTTTGGCTAGCCATTCAACGCCAGTGACAACGTAAAGCGGATGTGATTCACAGGATGCAAGCAAATGTTTAGTATCAGGGGTTATATCACTGGATAACAATGTGGTAGTAAAAACTTTTTTACGTTCACCCCACGGGCTGACCGCGCCGACGGTTGCACCGCCAAGCATCATCACCATATCAACTTCGTCACCGGCTACCATCTTTTTGTAACCCTGAACGGCTTTTTCTATATCATAACCGTGATCGTATGAGACGATTTCAATTTTATGTTTCTCGCCACCAATATCCACTCCACCAGCAGCATTGATGTTGTCAGCTACGATCTGGCAGCCATAGAGTCCAGGTAAACCCCAGGGGGCATAATCACCAGTCATCGGTATATTCATACCAACTTTTACAGTTTTATCCCCTGCCGCAAATAACAAGGGGGATCCGCCAGAGCCGAGAGCGAGGGCGCTTGCAGCCGATGTCTGAACAAACTTTCTTCGAGTGATTCCCATAATATTCTCCTCTTAAAAATTGATTGTGGTAATGCTTTTTCTTATTACATTACACCA
>JBLHGU010000196.1:0-9697 GCA_047615875.1 Parasphingorhabdus sp. | reverse complement strand
TGAGATTAGTTGTTAACCCGCGTTGTCTCGGCAAATAGCTCCGTCATCATTTTCTATTTTCCGCTTTCCCACCATAGTACTTTTTTAGATCGAGCTGGCGATCTAGGAAACAGTTGGGCAAGATGTTCCCTCATCAGCTCTTTACTTCTGATCTGCCATTCAAACACCAATTATCAACTGAGTCGTTCACACGGGGAAAATATTGCGTATAATTTCTGCATTCGCTGTTGTCTAATTCATGTTTTCTGCATCCACCTCCTGGCAATAAGGAAAATATAAAGCGGGTATCTTTGCGGGTACTTTCTTCGGTTAATGACATCGTATCTAAAATAAAACAAAGACATACAAACGCTATGATTTTAATGATCGATAATTATGACTCCTTTACCTACAACCTGGTCCAGTATCTAGGTGAGTTGGAGCAATCTGTCGCTGTTTATAGAAACGATCAGATTGAAATTTCAGATCTTGAGGAAATGGATATTTCCCATATCGTTATTTCTCCGGGACCCTGCACCCCCAACGAGGCCGGGATATCCATGGCGGTAGTTGATTATTTTAAGGGTCGGATACCCATTCTGGGTGTGTGCCTGGGACACCAGAGCATCGTGCAAGCATTTGGCGGCCGAATAATCCGTGCTGATCGGCTAATGCATGGTAAAACCTCTATGATCCAACATGATTCAAAGGGTATTTTTAACAATCTAAGCATGCCTTTTCAGGCCACCCGCTACCATTCTTTAGTGGCGGAGCGTGAATCTCTACCCGATTGTTTCGAGATTACTGCCTGGACAACAGAACAGGAAATTATGGCAGTCCAGCATCAGGAGTTTGATATTCATGGGGTGCAGTTTCACCCTGAATCGATTTTGACCCAGCATGGGCATCAGTTGCTGGGCAATTTTCTAGGAGTTAGTCAATGAATCAACAATTACCGGATATTCTACTGCAAATACTTGCCCGCAAAGCTGAAGAGATTGCAGAACTAAAAAGTCTTGTGGGCCTCGATGAGGTTAAGGCCCGAGCTGCCGATGCGACTCCGCCCAGGGGTTTTATTCAGGCAATGGGTAACAAGCTCGACCTTGGTGTGGCGGCGGTTATTGCTGAAATTAAGAAGGCATCACCCAGTAAAGGAATCATTCGGCAGGATTTTGAGCCTATCCGTATCGCGATGGATTATGCCGAAGGTGGTGCAGCTTGCTTGTCTATTCTGACAGACAGGGATTTTTTTCAGGGTCATGATGAGTATTTGCAAAGTTGTCGGGCTGCTGTGTCAATACCAGTGTTACGCAAGGACTTTACTATTGACCCTTATCAGGTTTACGAAGCCAGAGCCATTGACGCTGACTGTATTCTATTGATTGTGGCCGCATTGGACGATGTGCAGTTACAGGAGCTTGCGGGAATCGCAACTGAAATTGGCCTGGATGTGCTAATCGAGGTTCATGACGAGCAGGAGTTGGCGCGTGCGCTGTGCATTGAAGGTTGTCTGCTGGGGATAAATAATCGCGATTTGCGCACATTTACTACAAGCCTGGACACAACAATACAGTTACTAGATAAGATCCCCGAGAATAAACTGGTCGTAACAGAAAGTGGTATCCACAGCCAAGATGATGTGAAATTGATGCAGCAAAATGGAGTAAACTGCTTTTTAGTGGGCGAATCATTGATGCGAGCGCCTTTGCCGGGTAAGCAGTTGGAAACACTCTTTTTCGGTATCGATTAAACAATAGTTGGAAATAATTAATGCATGCAACTGTAAAGCTGCTTGACGGGGTCAGTTTCGAAGCGAGTGCTGGAAGTGGTCACAAGGTCATTCTTGATGGTGCTTCAGAAAATGGCGGTAAAAATGCAGGGTCCCGACCCATGGAGTTAATTTTAATGGGACTCGGTGGTTGTAGCGCATTTGATGTTGTTCTGATTTTGCGAAAATCGCGACAGGACGTGACAGATTGCGTTGTCGAAATTGAAGCGGAACGCGCCGACGTGGTGCCGAAGGTTTTTACCCGCATACATATGCAGTTTATGGTTTCTGGTAATGATCTTATCCCCGCGAAGGTTGAGCGTGCGGTAAAATTGTCTGCGGAAAAATATTGTTCTGCGTCATTGATGCTGGGTAAAGTGGTAGATATAAGTCACGATTTTGAGATTATTGAGTAGTCAATGAATCGCGTTACGGACTGGTTCCGACAACATCTCTCTAATCCGGAGGTGGTTTTCCTGGCATTCTCACTCCTTAGCCTGTTTGTTATCGTGGTGTGGATGGGAGATATCCTTGCGCCGGTATTAGCAAGTATTGTGATAGCCTATTTACTGGAAGGCGTGGTCAAAGTTATGGAGCGAAATCATGTGCCGCGTTTGTTGTCTGTAATTGTTGTGTTTGTACTGTTCATATTGGCCATGACCATAACAATCTTTGGTCTTATGCCGTTATTGTCAAATCAGTTAACCGAATTGGTTGCACAGATACCTAATATATTTGCTCGTGGACAGGAGGCTGTACTACAGTTGCCTAACCGCTATCCGGAACTCTTTTCCGTAGAGCAGGTACACGAAATGCTTAGCCTGCTACGTAACGAAATCACTTCCTGGGGTCAACAGGTGGTAACTTTGTCGTTGTCGTCGGTAGCAGGGTTGATTACTATAGTTCTGTATATGGTATTAATGCCAATTTTAGTGTTCTTTTTTCTTAAAGATAAAAAGAAAATTATTGATTGGTTATTGAGTTACCTGCCCAGCGATTACAAACTTGCACAACGGGTATGGCAAGATGTGGACCGGCAAATTGCTAACTATATTCGTGGAAAATTCTGGGAAATATTAGTTGTTTGGGCGGTTTGTTTTTTTACATTCTCCTACTTCGGTTTACAATACGCGATGTTGCTAGGTTTGCTAGTAGGTCTATCTGTGCTGGTGCCCTTCGTTGGTGCCGCGGTTGTTACTATTCCGGTTTATCTGATCGCTTGGTTTCAGTGGGGTTGGACACCGGAATTTATGTACCTTGCCGTGGCATATCTCATTATTCAAGCACTGGATGGTAATTTGCTGGTGCCAATATTGTTTTCAGAAGTAGTAAATCTGCATCCTGTGGCTATCATCGTGGCAGTATTAATATTTGGCGGTATCTGGGGTGTTTGGGGCGTGTTTTTTGCAATTCCGTTGGCCACTCTAGTTCAAGCAGTCCTCTCAGCCTGGCCAAATACCCAAACATTTCGATCAGATTAACCTCCGACTGAATAAATTTGTCCGATGGGCTTGATCAAAAGGTGATTGTTGTGGAAAATTATGTAACCTAGTTTAACGCCGGGCCAAGCATGAATTCTGAATCAAAACAATCAAGACAATCCGCCAACGCTGAAGGGTTTTCCATAACTCATGGGATCGAACCTGGTCGAGAATTTGTAATGGATCGAGATGAGTCTCGACCGTATGAAAAATACGCTATTCGCCAAATATTACGATTGTTAGGTAATCCCGCTGTGCGCATCGAATTATGGGATGGCTTTGGTGTCGATGGCCAGCCCGATATAAAGTTGGTTGGTACCGTGCGAATAAAAACCCGCGTTGCATTAAAGCGCATCGTCACTAACGTGTGGATTGGTTTCGGTGATGAATTCAGTGCTGGGTCGGTAGAAATCGATGGTGATTTAATAGACGTTCTGGTGGAATGCTTTCGTCAGGCAGCATCATCTGGCGGACTGATGGGTGTTGTTCAAAAAGTGGTTTCAAAAAGGCCGCGTGCTAATAGTTTGCGTGGTTCAAGAGAAAACATTCATCATCACTACGATATCAATAACAACTTTTATCGCCTGTGGTTAGATCACGAGATGCAATATACTTGCGCCTATTTCGCACGTGATAACTACACTCTGGAAGATGCCCAGCTGGCCAAGATGGATCATATTTGTCGAAAGCTGCAACTCAAACCAGGTGATCGTGTGGTTGAGGCGGGCTGTGGCTGGGGTGGGCTTGCTCGTCATATGGCTCTCTACTACGGTGCTCAGGTAACGGCATATAATATTTCTGATCAACAGATTGCCTACGCCAGGGAGCGCGCGATCAGGGAAGGTTATAAAGATCGCGTTGAGTATGTTGAGGATGACTATAGAAATATTTCCGGGCAGTACGATGTTTTTGTTTCTGTAGGTATGTTGGAACATATTGGCATTGGTGCATTTCCCGAATTGGGAAGTATTTTAACTGCCCACTTGACCGAAACCGGCCGTGGTTTAATTCACACGATTGGCCGGAATAAGCCTCGGTTAATGAATTCGTGGACAGAGAAGCGTATTTTCCCTGGTGCCTATCCGCCATCACTGGCAGAGATGATGGCGATATTTCAAGACAGTGATTTTTCTGTTCTCGATGTCGAGAATTTACGCCTACACTATGCTCGCACTCTTGAGAACTGGTTGCAAAGATTTGAAAAGGTTGAAAACGAAGTTGAGCAAATGTTTGACGCATCATTCAATCGTTTATGGCGGCTTTATCTGGCTGGTTCCATAGCTGCATTCCTTTCAGGATCACTGCAACTGTTTCAAGTTGTGTTCTCGCGAGCCAGAGACAATTCTATTCCCTGGACAAGAGAGCATATGTATCCCATGACAGATTAATGAAAGCGTCAATGTCATCGAACGTGTGAAAAGAATTTACACTGCGTCAAACCTGCCTGATGCCTTTATGTTGCGTGATATGTTGCGTGATTCAGGTATTGCAGCGGAAGTTTTCAATCAGCACAGCTCAGGTGCTATGGGGGAAATTCCCGCAACTGAAGTTTGGCCGGAGATCTGGATTCACGAAGAACTGCATGTGGAATTTGCTACTAAACTAATGAATAATTACGAAGTGCAACGAAATTCATTAGCCCAAGTCGATAGACTTTGCAAAGAATGTGGCGAACAAAACCCTGGGAATTTTGACTTCTGCTGGCAGTGCAATACTGCCATTTACAATGGCGGCGGTTAGTTATTGTGGCAAAAAGGCCTGGCCGCAAACGAAAACCTAATAACAAGAAATCCAAATTCAGAAAAGTCCGACGGTATTTGTTTGGTTTGTTGTCATTAGTTTTATTGGGACTATTAGCCTGGCTGATCTGGCTTGACTACTGGGCAATACAAAAATTTCATGATCGTCATCAGGTAAGTCCTGCGCAGGTTTATTCCAGACCACTAGAATGGTTTCCAGGGACGAGGATGGGGTTGAGTGACAGTTTGCGACAACTAGAGTCTCTAGGCTATCGAAAAGCCGTTAATGTGGTGCAGCCTGGAAACTATTTCGTAGGCCAGGGGTATTTTGATGTTCACATTCGATCATTTCGCTATGCGGAAGGCATTCAAAAACCAACTACTGTGAGGGTTCACTTTAAGGCTCGATCTATTCATAAAATAGAGAGGTTGCCGGATCGAAGTGCTCTGCCAGTGGTTTTATTTGATCCTGTTGAAATCGGCACAATTCAGCCGAGATCCCATCAGGACAGACGGTTGCTAAAACTGCACGATGTCCCTGATGAATTATTGACGACTTTATTATTAGTGGAAGACAGACACTTTTCCACTCATTTCGGTGTCGATCCCTGGGCAATAGCCAGAGCCATGTGGGCAAATTTTCGTTTGGGTAGAATGCATCAGGGTGGCAGTACTCTTACCCAGCAATTAGTCAAAAATTTATACCTGACTTCAGAACGTACTTTTAAGCGAAAATTCAAGGAACTTTTTTATTCGTTGATACTTGAATTTCATTTCGAAAAACATGAAATTCTCGAGGCCTATGTCAATGAGGTGTTTCTAGCTCAGTCGGGAAACCGTGCAGTACATGGCTTTGCTCTTGCCAGCGAACATTTTTTTGCCCGTCCCTTAGGGGAGCTTGAGACTCAGGAATTTGCACTGCTCGTGGGTATGGTTAAGGCCCCAAGCAGCTACAACCCGCATCGCCATCCTCAACAAGCTACCCAGCGTCGAAATCTAGTCTTAAAAGTTTTGAGAGATAGTGACCAGATTGATGAAACACGATATCAAATGTTGAAAGACAAACCTTTGGGTGTTGCGCAAGGATCGTCAACACCGGGTAAAGCGCATATTGCGTATCTTGATTTGGTTCGACGACAGTTAGGTGACAGTAGTAGACAGATCGATGATGATGTGACCTTAACACTATGGTCGACCATGGAGATGCAGGTTCAAAATGCTGCCCAGTCTGCACTTACAAACGGATTGAAAAAGCTTGAGAAAAGTCGCAGTATGAAGTCCGGTACACTCCAGGGTGCTGTTGTTGTACTGCGTGCAGAGAATGGCCAGGTCCTTGGTTTAGTTGGCGACAGACGATCGGGTTATGCAGGATTTAATCGTGCTTTGGATGCAAGAAGACCGGTAGGTTCATTGTTAAAGCCCATGTTATTGCTTTCCGCATTAGAAAATGACAAGGATTTGCACCTTGCAAGTCCGGTTAGCGATGAACCATTCAGTCTTAAGCTAGCCAATGGCTCGCTTTGGCAGCCAGAAAACTACGATAAGCAAAGCCACGGTGATGTATCCCTGCTGGCTTTGCTGGAGAATTCCTACAACATAGCGTCAGCGAGATTGGGCGTAGCTACAGGAGTGGGTAATTTCGTCGATGTGCTTGGTCGACTTGGTTATGACAAACCGGTAGACGCTTATCCTTCTACACTACTAGGTGCTATTGAGATGAGTCCGCTTGAGGTTGCCAAATTGTACCTGCCCTTTGCCAGCGGGGGACTCGGTTTTAATCTGCGTGCATTCGTTATCGCAACCGATCCGCAAGGCAGAACACGAATAAAAAATCTGGCCGTAACACATCAGCTCATTCAACCCGAGCAACATTACCTGGTCGATTTTGCCCTAAAAGGCGTAGTGAAAAGGGGGACCGCTTCGAGTTCTCTTGGGGACTGGACTGAGAAACTTGGCTTAGCCGGTAAAACCGGTACCACTAATAACTATAGAGATAGCTGGTTTGCGGGCTATTCTGGTAACTTTCTGACCGTGGTCTGGATCGGTCGAGATGATAATCAGCCCATGGGATTGAGCGGTGCTTCTGGAGCGTTACAAATTTGGCAGCAGATTATGCGCAATCTTCCCAATAGACGATCTGAATTTTCACAACCGAATACGATTTCCCGGGCTTACTGGCAATCTGCAAGTGGTGCGATAACAGCAAAACCCTGCTCCAAGTCCATTCGACTGCCTTTTCTCAGCGCAACCATGCCAACACCTTCAGGTCGTTGCAATGACAAATCATCCCTGTCCAGCACGCTAAGAACATTGAAACCAAAAGCATCGAAACTGGGTGGTTGGTTACAAAAAGTATTTGGAAATTCAGACGCCGCTGATGAAGATGGTCAACAAGAGTCTGGTCGTAGATAATTGGGTTGCATTGACGCAGCCCTGTGTGAAGCTGAATTTCCTCAGCTTTTCTCCCGTAGTTTTTTGCCTAGTCTTTGTAGTGAGAGTTTTAAGTCTGGGTCAGCAATTGATTCAGCGGCGTTATCCACTATATCGGCCGCATTGGTTGGAGGAGGGGTGAGTTTGCTAATGGGTCGTTTACCGGGTTTTATCAGGCTGGGAGTAGTTGCAATCCGTAGGCTTCTAACACGGGCACCAGATTCTTTAAGTTCGTTTAATATGCGAGTCTGCCGGGCTCGAAGCCATGCCGCCCAGTGTGGTTGATCTACCATAATAATCAGTTCACCATTTCGAAATAGTACAATCTGGTGGCAATCACGCATATCAGGATTAATTGCTTCTAGCAGCTTCTCCTCGCAAAGATCCCAATGCTCTTCATCTGCCAGCTTTTCCAACTGTTGATCTAGTCCACAATAGGCTAAGTAGCCTCTTAATTGCCTCATCGAAAAAGAACCGTTGTATAATGCTCGGTTGAGTATAAAAATAGGCTGCGCGGCGGCCTAACATGATGTGATATGCGAATAGTACTTTTAGCAGATGATGGTAGCAATGGGCGTGGAGTTCGCCTTGGCGCAGGCGTCGCTGTGTTTACACTATTTTTAACTATTTTACTGAGTTCTGCCATTGGTTTGATGGCCGATCGAATTAATTCTTTCCTTTCAAAGGACATGCAATCCGTCCTGGACGACGTACGTATCGTCGAGTTACGAGAAGAGCTTAAAGAACGTCATTGGGATCTTGTCGATCGAAAAGAGGAAATTGCACGTACTCGTGAAGAAATTCGAGACCGCCTAAATTCTCTTGGACTTAAGTTTGGGCAGCTGCAAGCACAAACTTTTCGCCTCGAAGCCATGGGTCAAAGACTCACTCAGCTTGCAGACGTAGACCCCACTGAATTCAATTTCCACCAGGCTCCCGGAGTGGGTGGCGTAAATCCAGACGGATCGCCACAGGAAAGCTATGAGTATCCCGAGTTCCTTGCCATGTTGGATCAATTGCAGCTCAAGTTGCAATTTGATGAGAACGGTCTGTCTGTGCTTGAGTCACTACTGATGGACCAGAAAAACAATCAAACCATGTTCCCTGATGCCTGGCCAGTTAAGGGTGGTTGGATTTCCTCTTTATTTGGCTATAGAAATGATCCTTTTAGCGGTAAAAAAGCATTTCACGCTGGCGTTGATATCGCTGGAAGTAGCGGCTCATTGATTCAGGCTGCGGCTTCCGGAATAGTGGTTCAGTCGGGTAAGCGTTCAGGCTACGGAAACTCGGTTAAAATAAAACATGCGAATGGTTATACAACTCTTTACGCTCATGCTGCATCTGTACTGGTAAAGTTAGGTGAAAAAGTGATAAAAGGGCAACCCGTAGCAACCGTTGGTAGCACCGGACGGTCTACTGGTCCGCATCTTCATTTTGAAGTGCTAAAGGACAGTCGTCGAGTCAACCCAAAGAAATTTCTGCAAGCCGCACGTTGAGTCCATTTAAGTTATATATCCTGGCCATGCTGGTCGGGCTTGAATTTGTTTCGCCAGATCACCAGCTTGATTATCCGGGCCATGGGGAAACTTTTGGACTTTTAGATGGTCCAGATTTCGGATAGAAGTAAATTGCCCGAATATGATTTGGGTAAAGATAAGATTAATTTCACACGAGTTAAACATTTATGTTTGGAAATGTACTTACAAAGGTTTTCGGTAGCCGCAACGACCGCCTGGTCAAAAGCATGGGCAAAACTATCGGCCTTATTAATGGACTTGAAGCGGAGTTGGAAGCGTTAAGTGATGAGGCATTGCAGGCCAGAACTGAGGAGTTTCGTGAGCGTTCCAGTGTCGAATCTGTTAATGAAGATGAGATGCTGATTGAAACCTTTGCCACTGTGCGGGAAGCATCTAAACGATCTCTGGGCTTGCGTCATTTTGACGTGCAGCTGATTGGTGCGATGGTTCTTAATAGCGGCAAGATCTCCGAAATGCGCACCGGTGAGGGGAAGACATTAATGGCTACCCTGGCGGCATATCACAATGCGGTGATGGGGCGAAATGTACACATAGTGACAGTGAATGATTATCTCGCCTCCCGCGATGCCGAATGGATGGGCAAAATATTTAACTTCCTGGGACTAAGCGTTGGCGTCATTGTTTCTGGCCAGGACCCAGTATCGAAACGTGAAGCGTATAAAAGCGATATCGTTTATGGAACTAATAACGAATACGGCTTTGACTACTTGCGCGATAATATGGCATTCAGTGCTGAAGATCGCGCTCAGGGTAAACTGAACT
>JBLHGU010000195.1:0-9729 GCA_047615875.1 Parasphingorhabdus sp. | reverse complement strand
CAGTTTGTACTGATTCGCCTTTTTTGACAGTAACAACAGTACGAGCTACTTGCACTAAACTTATTGCGGTAACTTTATAGCACGCGTTTTTTAAGGTTCGCCATTGTAATGTGCGTTCGTTAATTAAGATTTCCAGCTTTCCGTGATGGTGTTCTAATACGGTTTGGAGTTTTTGATACAGGCGTTTTTCGGCTTCAAAACTAAAGGCTACAGTGTCAAACTCGATTATTGCATGCAGGTTTAGGTTGGCGAGGGTCTCGCGCCACTGAGTTTTCTTGTTATCATTTGCGTTAATAAAATTTAGAACTGGAATAATAGGGTGTGCAGCAAGACTTAAACACTTTAGCTCGAATAAATACTTCTCTAGCACAGCTTCGCGACAGTCAATGACATACAGCATCGCATCACAGATAAGTATTTGCTTAAGAACTTTTAGTTCCTGTTCAAATTCTTCGGCGTACTTCGATTCCTGTATGAATTGACTTAGGGCTTCTCTACCAGAAGCAATGCCGATGTTTAGGGGATTTATAGCATCGAATAGTGCATTGGAGTCTTCCAGTCCAGGGGTATCGCGCAGCTCAATTGTCACTTCACCTGCGCATGTAATTGTTACCGACTCTACGTGCCGAGTGGTACCCGAAGTATTATCAACTTTACCAAAATCTGTTTCGCGCAACAAAGTGCGCACAAGAGATGTTTTACCCGTATTTGCATGGCCGACGACACAAAGCGTGAGTGCTTTTGACAACTGACTATCTTCCGTCATTTACTTTTAAATCTAAATTTTCTTTTACGTCTTGATCTAAGCCTTGTCCTGAATCTTTGTTCTCAAAATTAGCTATTTCCAGTATTGCACAGTGCTCTGTATGGATTGCCAATAAATTAGCGACACCTTGCCAAGCAATCAAATACTTTTGATCTGCGTCGGTTGTGTCTGGGGTTATTTGAGTGGTTGGTTTAGATAGGACGCAAACCATCCAACATGAGACTTTTGGGTTAGTTTTAACCAAATCTTTCAACAGACGAGTCATGCCTCTATCAGGGGCCTTTTGTCCATTAACTAGAAGTATTGTTGGCACTTGTGTTTTGACCAAAGCAACCATGGCCTGCTGAGTTGTTGCTTTATCAACAATATTTAATAGTTCGTGCTGACTAATATATGCTCGAACTGTTTGAGACAATTCTAAACCCAACCAGAGGGCCTCAAGTGGCAGCGTTTTTGACGAAAAGTGATGTTGTTGTAACACCTGGCTTTGTATGTGGGGTGTTTCTTCATCAATAATTTCGCTGCTTGCAGACAAATCGCGCCAGCGTTTTTTTAAGTGCAAGTAATAAGGTGAGGTTAAATCCAAGGTTTGTTTCTTTAAGATCATTCCTCTTATTGCTACGCATACAAGCCAGGCGATTATACGGGGGATGATGCCATAGAAAGCCAGGCAGCCAATTAAGAAATAACCCCATACAGCTCGTGTTTCAATAGCGTCAGCGGTGCTACTGAGTGTTTGCGCAGAGGAGTTAAAACCTACTTGACTGGCTAGCAAATCGGCTGTTGAAGGTCTGGGCAAGTTTAGCCAATCCATTGGGGTCGACAATGCACCGGTTATAGCGGAAAAGACGTTGGTTTTTAAGATTGTAGAGCCCCAAACAAAATCATACTGGTGCGTTGAAAGAGCGATGCTCAGCATTGCCAGCCCGCCTAGCAAATAACACAGCCAAAATAGGTGCACACTAGAACCAAGCAGCCAACGCCCAGATCGAGAACCGAGTTGCCACTCAAGCCAGGTTTTACTCGCTGCTAGAGAGGGTCCTCCAGTGTGAGATGAAGACACTAGCCACGTTAATATATGTTGAAACAGCTTACCGTTTGAGCTCGTTACTCGGGAGTGTGACCACACTGATAGCACCAGCCAAATAAACAGTGATGCGGTATTAAAGCCCAGGAGAACAATAAGAATCCAAAAAATATTTAGGGTATTGTTATCATTTTCAACCGCGTTTAATACAGTGGATGCTCCAGCAATAAACGCAATGACCATGATGATGGTTAGAAGGCGGCTATACCATGTCGCCGCCGCGGTAAGGGACTTGTCTAACTGGTAGTTTTGTTTCAGGTGTTCTGCTCGAGCGTCCAGGTATGCCTCAATATCTAATGCACTAAAGTGATAGTTTGGGTAGGCCTTGCTGCTTTGCTCGATAGCGCGTATTTGCTCGATTTGAAGGTTTTTCTGATGGTCCAGTAACACGTTGTTGGCCTGAGTATTATTATCCTAATTTAGGGCAAACCTTAACACTGACTTTTTTCAATTGGTAGAGATAAGGAGACGGCAGTAATATAATAAATCTAGGGTCAGACGGAAGCCCTCAAATTTTTTTATAGATCAACATTTATGTCGAGAGCTGTACTGAACACGGCTGGCTGACAAAATGACAGGGATCGCCAAGTTAACTCACACAGTTTGAACGCACTACAACTGAATAGCTTCGTTACTCAAGCGAGTGTCATCTTTGCGAACAGCTCCTCAACATCTCATTGACTCAGGTTGAATCTATATAGTACACCTGGTTGATATCAATACAGCGTATAGGCGGCTGTTATCTGCTACTTCTACAAATTTCAGACTACCAGCCTGACAATAATACAATATCCTTTCACAGGCTAATTCAGAGAGTTATTTACCGCATCCGCAGCTTTATCCACAGCGATTAACAAGCTTTCCGATGCGCTGGAGCTAACGGTTTGGATCTTACCAACCATTTTGACATACCAATCCGCATCCGGTTCGAATTCGGCTTGCTTATCAACTAAAAGCTCTACCTGGTCTTTCAGGGTTTCAACATCGCTGACGTCACCACGGGCAAGATCCCCGGTCATGACAAAAACCTGAGTGCAGGTTGTAGTCAGAGACTTGGGCGTCCCAAACCCACCCCAGGTCTCTTCCACTGGCACTGTATCAATGGCGTAGATTTTATTGCCACCGACGTTCTGCTTCAACATCATACGATCACCCACTCCAATCCATTGCAGTTTCTTATCCTTTATTCTCTTAAATAAAGGATTGCGGGTATCCGGCATTTGCACAAAAAATGCGATGTCTGCCTGGTCAAAGACCACCGCGTTGATGGCATCATCAGAAGATCCATAGTGCTTAATATTTTTCGCTTTAGCCAATTTGGGATTAATGGACTGAATAAATTGAAAGGTCTTAGCAGAGCCGGAACCATCTCCGGGTAATGCTACACGCAAACGCTTGGCCAGACTCAACATATTGCCCCAGCCATCACCCTCGCGCTCACCAGAAATTCCCGCATTGTTAGTAACCGCAAACAGGCATTCCCTCACCCCAGTCGGTATACTGATAACCTTGCCTGGCATTTCGATGTTCATCAGAGCGAACACATCAGCTTGTCCCAGCGCAACTATCAGCGGATTATCGACAATCGCATTGAAGTTTCCTACAGAACCCTTACCCGGCTTCAAGGGATAGCGAAACAGGGCGGCATTCAGAACTTTGTGTACCTTTGGCCCAATATCATTGTAGTAAGCTCCAGACGTACCACCGGTTAGTAGTTCATCAGAGTGGGCTGAGGTCAGAGCCAACCCCAAGGTTAATGCAATTATTGTGTTCCTAATCATTATGCGACACTCCTGGCACAGGTATAAATCGATCTAAGGCAGACATTATTTTAAATGATCTGTAAGAAAACATATATTCTACGACTGTTTACTAGGCCGAGTCTGTGACATTTTGCTCAGTTTTGGACAATGGGGCGGCTTTTACGACATTCTGTTACATCGAACCAGATTCAATCTGCCGGTGCGGCGAAATGGATTGGTATCCCTTAAGCACAATATCAGTTGACATTCAAATCCGATCAGAATGCATTTTGCTAGTCGACACAGGATGACAACTATCCACCTTGCCAACCCTGTAGTTGAAGTGTGCATTCCTTCATCTCGCATCCGCTGTTGAAACAAGTTAACTCACACTGAATGCACCTTAGTTATCAACTCTTTAACCCGTTTGGTGCGTTTGAGTTTGTACAGATGATTTTGATCAATCGCCTCCAGTTCAGCCATAACAGGGCCATTTCAAATACTCTCAGTCTCCCTGAATAAACGTCTGCTGACTACCTGCAGAGGGTCGTTTCGCTGAGGAATCTTGCGCCAGGTCAATATCTTCTCAGTAGCGAACAACTAAGCTCAGAGAAAAACTAAAAAATCAATTCCTCCCTATTCTTTTGTTCTTCTTCATGCGCACCAAAAGGTTGTTGAAGTTGCAATATCATTTCCACATAACGAGTAATTTCGGATATTGTTTGGGAAGACTCCAGTAAAGCTCTTATTGGTATCTCGATATCAAAAACATCACGTAGCCGTGAGGTAATCTGGATAGCATTCAGGGAATTTCCACCTAGATCCAGGAAACAATCGTGTATGCCTATCTTATCTATTTTTAACACTTCAACCCAAATCTCACTAACTACTTTTCCAATCGCATTATTAGGAATTTCAAAAGCATTAGCTTGTCTATGTTCAATTCTTGACGGCCTGGGAAGTTTTATTCGGTCTATTTTCCCATTCCGGGTCAATGGAATTATTGGAATGCCAATGTAAACCGACGGAATCATGTATACAGGTAATTTCTCACTAAGATACTCTTGATATTCTGCTCGTGATAAACCTTCTTCCTCTTTAGAGACAATGTAGGCAACTAACTGTTTCTGATTCGAATCGTATTCCTGTATGACTACTACACTATCTTTTACATCCGGCAATTGATTTAAGTAGACCTCAATTTCCGAGGGTTCGATTCGTAGTCCATTCCAATTGATCTGATTGTCAATTCGACCCAAGAACTCTGTAGTGCCATCTGGCAACCACTGAGCCAAATCACCAGTTTTGTATAAGATCCCCTCAGCAAATGTATTTTACACATAGTGAGTTGCTGTCAATTCAGGATTGTTTAGATAACCTCGTGCTGCAAAATCAGTACCAAAACATATTTGCCCAGGGACGCCGATCGGTACCGGTTGCATCCACTCATCCAGAATATAAACTTTAGTGTTGCTTATCGGTTTACCAATAGGAACTTTAGTTATTCGCTTCTCCATGGAATTATTTGGATACTCCCAATACGTCATGTCGCTTTCGGTCGGCCCATAAAGATTTATAAGCCTGGCATCGAATTTGAATGAGAACTGCTCACACGTCTCAGGCTTTAAGCCCTCGCCACATGTAAATAAGTAACTAATGTTAGTGGTATATTCAAGATTTTTGGCATGCATATAGTCCAGAAGCAAGTTGAGTTCGGATGGTACAAAAAATCCAGTTCTAATCTGTTCTTGCACAAGAACAGAATAAAGATACGCCGTGTCCATGTGCCCCTCCGGTTTGGTGAGAACCAAAGTAGCACCGCGAGGTAATGCCCAAAAATACTCCCACTCTGAAATGCCTAATCCATAAGGTGTTTTGTTTATAACCCGATCATTTGCAGCTAGTGAATAGTTATCTTGAAGCCACTGGATTCGTTTTACCAATGCACGATGTTCGATAACAACTCCCTTCGGGTATCCCGTGGTACCCGAAGTGTAAAGACAATAAACACCCGATGTGGCATCTTGCAAGGACATTGGTTGAAAGTCGTGCTTCCCCTGCGGGGGCAGATCATCCATGCAATAGATTTGGCCGGTGTAACTTTTTGGCACTTTGCTTATGTGCTTGGTAGACGCGATAATAACCGGTGGAGAAGCATCATCTAAAACATAGTTTGTTCGATCATCTGGCCAATGTAAGTCTACTGGCACATAGAACCCCCCCCGCTCTTAACACAGCATAAATTGCTACTACGGTTTCTATACTACGCTCAAGTAATAAAGCTACTGGTGTATTTGTGGTTACACCTACAGATGCTAATAGAGAGGCGACCCTGCTTACCTCAATAAAAAGCTCCGCGTAGGTAATGCGATTCTCACCGCTTATTAACGCAATATGCGAAGGAACAACGCCGGCCTGGGCTTCAAAGAGTTCATGAATACACTTTTCTTTAGGCCAAGGGGCTTCGGTCATATTCCAATCGTACAAAATTGTGTTGCGCTCTTTGTCAGTCATGATAGACAGCAAGGCAGTTGGCTTATTAGGTGCAATGACCATATTACCTAATAGAACTTTCATCTGGGTAACAAAACGCTCAACTGTATCTAACCCAAACAATTTTTTTTCGAAACACTAGATCGACATCGACATTCTCAAGGTCTGTAATACATACTAATAATCCTAGATCAACTTCAAAGTCGCCAAAATCTGACTCCAGCCCTGTAAGCTCCGCATCATCGGTTAAGACTACACCAGGATTAAAAACCGGTGTTGTAATAGACCTCGTGCCTCGCAGCCCTTGCAGTGCTCTCCTTGAACGATCTCGTGTAATCGTTGAATGACTATTTACCGCGTCTATTTTCAACAGCACAGAATGCGTATTGGCTAACAACTCTTTCCACAATACAGTCAAGTCAATGCAACAACTAATATGCCCGTTCAATGCAAAAGACAGATCGGACTTTCTGCAATACACATCTAATTGAGATTCTATTACATTGCTGCTCTTACCTAATACCACCTGAAAGGACATCAAAACCATTGCTCTGAGAGACACTCCTTCTCTTTCTGCAAGTGAGAGCAAGTTATCGAGCAACTTCGTTTCAATGTGGACTGGATATATACTAAGCTGACTTTCGAAACTCGATTTATGTTGGTATTCAGTCAATGATGTTCTCTATTAAGCGACAAAGTTCGCTGATGTGGGGTGGACGAAACATAGTCCAATGTGTTCCGGATATTGTATAGTGCTCAAAGTCATTAGTAATGGCACTCCACCTGGTCAAATGTTTGCGTTTTGACTCTTTTTTCGAAAATTGTTCACTTCGAATTAGTACAATTCTTCCATTGTAGTGAGCAGGCTGATAATGCTCTAAAAGACTTCTGTTTATTTTATTAAAGGAATTTTTCCGCGCTTTGTGGGCCTTGGGCTTCTGTATCAGATGCTTTAACCAATCATACATACTACTTGAGCTTGGAATACTAAACCATTGTCGTATTGGGCGAACTAACTCACTTAACACTTTACTCGTGTTAGAGGGTGTCTCTGACTTAGGTGGGCCAGTAGAGTCAAAGATTAGCAAGGCATCTACCTTAACACCACGGTCTAACAGTCGTTGCGCCGTTTCTAAAATAATCACTCCATAACAACCGCATAAAAATAGAGGGCCTTGTCGATCGATTAACTGAATGCGGTCAGCGATAGAAGAGGATAACCCATGGATTGTGTGAAAATTATGTTTCCCATCCAGGCGATCCATATTTTTCCCTTGCAAAACATGAAATGAGTTACTTTTCGAAAGACGTTGAGCAAGGTTTCTAAAGAACAACATGCTACCTGCCCCGTGCAGTCCTATTAAGGTTGGCCCCTGCACTTGGTGAAAAGTGTGGATTAACACCTCTGGCGTTCCGTTACTCATGTCAATCATCACCACTAAGACTTGCTAAATAAATTTTTCTCATTGTCCAATTGATTTAGTTAGTGCCAGGAGAAGCCGTAATAACAAACTTACTAAGTTGCGAGATGGTTGGCGCCTGAAATAATGTTGCCGTAGAAAGGTAAACACCAAACCACTTTTCAATCTCTGCGAATAGTAAAACTGACAACAGTGAGTGGCCACCTAAATCGAAGAAATCGTCATTAGTACTAATCGGAGAAACCTTAAGAACATCTTCCCAAATTTTCAGCATACTTTTTTCTGTTTTATTTTCAGGCTTAATCTTACTACCACGTTTTGGTATAACATAGTTTTGCAAGGCAACTTTATCTATTTTTCCGCTGGCTAAAGTCGGCAAGACATCCATTTCGATCAACAGAGAGGGGATCATATAGGCAGGCAATTTCTCCTTTAGCTCCTCTCGTACAAATTCATTGGGACCTACCAGAAACCCAACCAATCGACTTGTTTCGTTATCGTGGATAACCGCAGCACCATGTACTTCGAAACAACGTCCCATTGCCATTTCAATTTCTTCGAGTTCGACCCGAAATCCGCGAATATTAATCTGCTCATCAAGCCTACCGCGGAGTTCTATTTTGCCTTCATAATTGTATCGACCTAAGTCTCCAGTTTTATATAGGCGCTCACCAATAGCTGAGTCATAGAAAAAATCATTCGGAAGCTCTTCGGGATGAGTGTAGCCCAGAGCAAGTCCATCACCTGCAGCGTAAATCATGCCTATGGCGCCGTCAGGGACAGGTTGTCTGTTCGAGTCAAGTAGATAAAGTCGGCAATTTTGCAACGGCATTCCGATAGGTACATTTAAGTCGTTTGTTGAAGTTTGATGCCAGGTCAAGTTAGCAGAGACCTCAGTTGATCCATACAAGTTAACCAACCTTCGATGGATAAATGTTTTATGGAATAGTTTAACCACGTCCAGCGGTAATGTCTCGCCACCACATATCCATAGTGTCAGTTTCTCCAGGCTTTTGTCGGTCAGATAGTTTGCAGCATTTTCAAGAGCGTAGGAACCAGGATGATTCGTGTGATCTAATGAGCTTCAAGCGCATGAATAAAAGCAACTGAATCACGGACAACTTCATCGGTGATTAAAACCAACGGTTTGCCATAAACAAGCGGGGCGAAAATTTCCATCACTGAATCAACGAAGGCAATGGATGTCTTATGACAGCAAACCTCTTGCTCGGCAAAAGGATAAGTGTTCTGTAGCCAGTCTATACAATTCACCGCACCCTTATGAGCATTTCGAATACCCTTTGGAAACCCTGTAGAACCCGAAGTGTATATCACTTGAAAAAGCTCATTTGAGTTGACTGTTACATCAATATTGGAAGCGGGCTGTTTGGAAATATTCTGCCACTGATCCTGAATATTGATAACTTGCGCTGAATCAGGCAGATTGTTATCAGCCTGATCTGTAAACGTCACCCCAACCATGGCGTCTTTAAGTATAAATTCTACACGCTCCTTTGGAGCACCAGGCTCAATGGGCACATAGGCACAACCTGCTTTAATGATCGCCAACAGACAAACAACTTGTTCTATTGATCGTTGCATAGAGATGCCGATAGTCTGCCCTTTTTGAACTCCATAATGTTGTAAATATCGACCAACCAGGTTAGCCTGATTATTTAAGTCTGAGTAACTAATCGTACGAGAGGCAAGCTTATCTTCGATTAATGCTGTTGCATCCGGTGAGCATTTCACCTGAGTTTCAAATAAACTATGAAGGGGTTTCCTGAAGTAAGTTTTGGCATCCCCATGCCATACAGCCATAGACGTTGGAGTTCCTTGTAGATTGGTAAGGGAAACTTCCTTTACCAGGGAATTTTCTTTCTCAACAATAGAACTTAGTGCGGACGTGTAATAAGCCTTTAGTCGATCTCCAGTTTGTTGAGCAAACAACATGGAATTATATGTGAGCTCACCTGTGATTTCCTGATTTTCCTCCCAAACCTCACACCTAAGATCAAATTCTGTTCTTAAGGTCGATATTGCACCCTCCGTGCAAACTAAGTTATGCAAATTAACCTCAGCTGGTGGCATATTCGGTTTCACTCCGTTTATACGAGCGTTCAAAAATCATCTTATTGGCGGCAGAGGGGATAGAAAACAAAGATATCGCACAACAGCTCAATATACCGTCGAACAAAGTAGGACGCTGGAGAAATAGAT
>JBLHGU010000194.1:0-9866 GCA_047615875.1 Parasphingorhabdus sp. | reverse complement strand
TACTCCGCTTTTTTATGCCTGTGGTCTTTTTCGGTCGGCCTGGCGATACCGAATCGCCTCACTGATATGATTTGTATTTATGTGTACAGCAGTATCAATATCGGCAATGGTTCGAGCCAACTTCAAAATCTTGTGATAACTGCGAGCAGTCAACCTCAGCTTATCGATGGCGTTCATCAGCAAATTTTCTGCTTCAGTTCCAACCTGGCAAAATTTCTCAATTTGCTGATTATTCAATACCGCATTCAACTTGCCCTGCCGTTCTAATTGAAGACTATGCGCTCGGGTTACTCTGGCGCGTACGATTTCGCTGGATTCTCCTGTTTTCTCTCGCCGCGACAGTAGTTCATGATTTTCTAGCCGAGGTAACTCAATCTGTATATCAATACGATCCAGTAGCGGCGACGATATTTTATTTCGATACCGATTCAACTGTTCCGCACTACACTGACAGCTTCGCATTGACTCACAACCTCCCGGGCAGGGATTCATGGCTGCGACTAATTGAAACCTTGCAGGGAATTCAGCACGACGTGCAGCCCGTGAAATATGAATCTGCCCTGTTTCAAGCGGTTCTCGCAGGACCTCAATCGATTTACGATCAAATTCTGTCAATTCATCGAGAAATAAAACACCGTTATGGGCCAGAGAAATTTCGCCCGGCGCCGGATTACTACCCCCTCCGACCAGCGCCACTCCGGAGACTGTGTGGTGGGGCGACTGAAAGGGTCTTTCGAGCCAGTTCGCGGGCGTGACCGCTTTATGACTGATTGATCGAATACTGGCAGTGCTCATCGCTTCGGGCTCGGTCATTGGCGGCAGGATGCCGGTCAGTCGCATGGCAAGCATCGATTTACCGGTTCCCGGAGGTCCCATCATTAGTAGATGATGTCCGCCACTGGCGGCTATTTCGAGCGCCCGTTTTGCCTGTAACTGGCCATAAACATCGGCAAGATCTAAATAATGAGTCGTAATCGGTTGAGGAAGCGCTGAAACAACTTTTGGTAACGCACACCCGCCACTTAAGCTGCTGCAGACCTCGGCAAGACTAGATGTCGTTAATATCTCACAGCCCTTAACCAACATCGCTTCTGATTGATTCCCGATGGGTATGAGAGCCTTATGCCCCAGCCCTTTAGCCGCGACCAATGCGGGCAACAGTCCTCTAACCGGACGACATTCTCCACCCAGGGCTAACTCTCCGTAGCAATCGAATTCAGAAATTGTCGATATATCCGTTTGATCAGAGGCCGCCAAAATGCCAAGCGCTATGGCAAGATCGTAACGACCCCCCTCTTTGGGTAGGTCGGCTGGCGCGAGGTTGACCGTAATTCTTCGAGCAGGAAATTCAAATCCCGAGTTAATAATGGCCGAACGGACTCGATCACGTGATTCACGGACCGCCGTTTCAGGCAATCCAACCATCGTAAAGGCTGGCAGACCATTGGAAATATGGACTTCGACACTCACTCGCGGAGCGTCAATTCCTACCTGGGCACGAGTAAATAGTTGTTTGAGTGACATGGATTCCATTCCGTCAGGAGGTTAAGTTTATTGACTGACACGCTCTTCCAATTGATTTATTCGGCTTTCGAGCGCCTCAAGGCGGGTTCGCGTCCTCTGCAGAACACGACTTTGTATATCAAATTCTTCACGACTGACAAATTCAAGTTCACTCAATTGTTGCTGTAATAACAATTTCAATTTCGCTTCAAAATCAGATTTTATAGATTGCATACCCGCAGGTATTAACTGATTAATTTTCTCTGAAAGTCGATTCAAGTCCTGATTATTGATCATGGTCGTTCCATTATGGTGCGTTTAAAAATATTTTTTGCAATATTTTAGTGCAAATATTACCTGGCCATGACCAATTTTATCGATAATTAGGTGCCTTGCCCAGTCATCAGCAAAATATAGTCATCTTTAAATCTGGAGCATTTCATGAAAATAGTGACCGCAATCATTAAACCTTTCAAATTGGACGATATCCGCCAGGGTCTCGCAGATATCGGCATTCAAGGTTTAACCGTATCCGAAGTTAAAGGGTTCGGACGTCAGAAAGGACATACCGAATTGTACAGAGGTGCCGAGTATGTTGTCGATTTTCTGCCCAAGATCAAATTGGAAATTGCGATCGATGATGACCTTCTCGATCAAACCATCGAAGCCATCATCCAGAATGCCAACACTGGGAAAATTGGAGATGGAAAAATATTCGTCACAAACCTCGAACAGGTTGTCCGCATACGAACCGGCGAAGCCGGCTCAACAGCACTTTAGGAGTTAACAATGGAAAGTAACCTATTTCAATTACAATACGCACTCGATACCTTTTATTTTCTAATGTGCGGCGCCCTTGTCATGTGGATGGCAGCTGGTTTCTCCATGCTCGAAGCCGGACTTGTTCGAGCCAAGAACACAACCGAGATTCTGACCAAAAACGTTATTCTGTTCGCCGTCGCCTGCATCATGTACATGGTGTCGGGTTATCACATCATGTATGGCGGAGACTGGTTTCTCTCAGGTCTTGCCGGCGGTGACACACTATTGGCAGACGCACTCGCTTCGTCAGAAGAAAATGGCTTCGAAGGTGATTCTGTTTATTCCGGAGCATCAGACTTTTTCTTTCAGGTAGTCTTCGTGGCAACTGCAATGTCTATCGTCTCCGGTGCCGTGGCAGAACGCATGAAACTCTGGGCCTTTGTATTGTTTGCGGTCGTATTGACCGGCGTCATCTATCCGGTAGAGGGTTACTGGACCTGGGGTGGCGGTGAAGTTTTTGGACTCTTTAGTCTTGGCGATGATTTTGGATTTTCAGATTTTGCAGGCTCCGGAATTGTTCATATGGCCGGCGCAGCAGCAGCATTATCAGGTGTTTTACTGCTAGGCGCCAGAAAGGGTAAATACGGTAAGAACGGACAGATCAACCCGATTCCCGGCGCAAATCTCCCTCTGGCAACGCTAGGTACCTTTATCCTATGGTTGGGCTGGTTTGGATTTAACGGTGGTTCAGTATTGAAACTGGCCGACGTAGCCAGTGCCAACTCCGTCGCTATGGTATTCGTCAATACCAATGCTGCTGCAACCGGGGGCGTTATTGCTGCCGTCGTACTGGCAAGGATTTTATTCGGCAAGGCCGACCTTACGATGGCGCTGAATGGTGCCCTCGCGGGACTGGTTGCAATAACAGCCGAACCATCGACTCCGAGTGTATTAATGTCCACGGTTATCGGCGCGATCGGCGGAGTCATTGTGGTCTTTGCGATTATTGGACTCGATAAACTGAGGATTGATGATCCAGTCGGTGCGATCTCAGTTCATGGTGTTGTTGGATTCTGGGGACTGATGGCAGTGCCATTAACCAACGATTCAGCCAGCTTTGTCGGCCAAATAGTCGGAGCAGCAACTATCTTCGTCTGGGTCTTTGGCAGCAGCTTTATAGTCTGGTTTGCGCTCAAGAAAACCATGGGGATTCGAGTCACCGAAGAAGAGGAATATAATGGTGTCGATCTCGCCGAATGTGGAATGGAGGCCTATCCAGAATTTTACAAAGGCGCTTAAAGCCTGAATAGATCGGGCATTTAAACGGGGTCTTAGTCATTAATATATGGCCCCGTTTATTTCAAAAAAACACTGCCGATCATAATATTGTTATGGCAGGTCTAGAGTTAGTGTGAATTTTATCGTTTCAAGATATTATTGCTGGGATTCGAACATCCCAGACGAAACCACTGTTAACCGAGAGAGAAATTCATTCGATCCTGGTTAATTTCCCTGACCCCGATTGTCACTGGGTAGGCACAATTACCCAAAGGATCCTCTGTATTCTGTATTTTTGAATTTCTTAGCGGACAAACATTTCTTTTGCCTCGCTGTTGATTTATCCAGCCCTACTAAAGGCCGCATGTCGGCTGACTTGCTGACGTGGCAGGTAATCCAGCATGACCGGTGTTTCGTGAGCCAGCTCGCACAATGAGTCGATATCGAGTATGTGCACGTTGCGGCGATTTACTACGATCAAGCTGTCTTCCTGCATCTGCGAAAATACTCGACTGACCGTTTCAGAGGCGAGTCCCATATAATTGGCGATGTCTTGTCGTGACATACTCATATTAAATTCAGTCGATGAAAATCCGCGTCTGGAAAAATCACCCGATATTTTGGTCAAGAATGCGGCAATCCGCTCTTCTGCATTCATCTTGCCTAACACCAGTAGTTTGCGATGACTGTTGGTAATTTCGCGTCCAAACAACATCATTACTTCGCGACGTAAGCTGGGGAATTGACCACTTAATACTTCGAGGTCGGTGCAGGACAGTTGGCAAACAGAAGCGCTCTCCAACGCAGTGACATCACAGTGGTGTTGCTGGTCGGCAAACCCTTCCAGTCCGATCAGATCACCGGGGAAATAAAACCCGAGAACTTGCTCGGTACCCTCAGAGTCTGATGTGGTTACCTTGAACGATCCTGTGCGTACCGCGTAAACGGATTGCATCGTGTCACCTCCGTGATACAGATAATCACTTCGATTATATTGTTGCCTGTGATCAATGGTATCGTCGAATTGATTAAATTCCTTTTCGGTCAAACCGTGAGTTACACACAGTTCGGATAAACCACAATGACTGCACGAAAACTGGGTAGGTTTAAATTTAATCGCATTTAGCATGGACTTCTCCCGGAACATTACTTTTTAATTAGTTGATTAGGTCGATGGTTAAGTTGGTAACTAGTTTAGCCACTTGATCTATATCAACATATTGGGGGTTTCCCGTTAGGATCTGTGGATGTCCGTAGTGAGCCTGGGGGTAGATGATGAATCTGTCGACACCATCGTTGTAACCCCAGATACGATTGAGCTGAGCCGGACAAGTCCACTGTGCCTGTTTAACAATTACTGAAGATTACCAATCCCCAGACCAGGTTCGCATCTTTTCAGGCCTTTAGGGAGGCATGCTTTGACCGGGGGGTGTTATTAGTATTAACTGTTCTCTTGTTTTAGAGATGCATTGTTGGATATGATCCACCACTTACCGGGTATGGTCTATCAGTGCCTCAACCAACCCGAACGCCCATTGGAGTTCGTCAGTGAAGGCTGCAAAGTGCTGTGTGGCTTTTCGCGCAACGAGCTGGAAACGAGCCTGACTCTGTGGGATAAATTGATCCACGAAGACGATCGTGAAGCAGCCTGGAGTCAGATTCAGCAAGCCGTTTCTAACCAGGACAACTACGCCGTTGAATACCGTATCAAGACGAAGGCGACGGGATTACGCTGGGTGATCGATCTCGGTGTGCGAAGCCCTACCGACGAAGCTTGTCTTGAAGGGTTTATCGTGGACATTACCGAACGTAAAAATACCGAACTAGCCTTGTCCGAACAACATACCTACGCTGAGGCAGTGGTCGAAACAGCGGTTGAGGCGATCATCTCCTTCGATTCCAATGGTGCGATTGAGACCTTAAATACCGCGGCGCAGCAGATGTTTGGCTACTCGCTAAAAGAAATTCGTGGTGAAAACTTGCGCGTACTGATACCCCAGCCAGACCACTCAGCGCATGATGAGTATATCTCTTACTACCTAACGACGAATGAACAAGGCGCTATTGGGAATAGTCGCGATGCCAGCGCGCAACGCAAAGATGGCACGGCATTCCCTATTCATATATCGGTGGGAGAAATGGCCCACTCGTCAAAGCGTCGATTTGTTGGACTGATTCGCGATATCTCACGTCAGCGCGACGCGGAACTCGAGGCACGGCAACACCGAGAACAACTCGCTCACATGGATCGACTCAACATGCTCGGCGAAATGGCGACTGGTATCGCTCACGAGATCAATCAGCCACTCACGGCTATTTCGCTGTTCGCGCAAGCAGCGAAGCGACTGGTTGAAACGGCCAACTACGAGAGATTACCAGATACCTGTGACAAGCTAAGCCAGCACGCACAACGAGCCGGAGCGGTTATTGAGCGCGTACAGGCGATGAGCCGACAACACAAAAGCACAAAGGAAATAACTGATTGCAATGCACTTATGGAAGAGGTTGCCAAACTTGCCGAATCGGATGCGTTGCTCAGAAACATTAGTATCGAGGTCGACGTCGATACTGAAATATCGCCAGTAGCCGTCGATCCGATCCAGATTCAACAAGTGATGTTAAACCTTCTGCGTAATGGTATGGAAGCGATGCGCTCGGTTAACTGCCGTTATGGCAATTCAATTCAACTGCAAACCAGCCTTTGCGAAAATGGGGACGTAGAAATTGCCGTCATCGACAGAGGATGCGGCGTCTCTAAAGACGCTGCCAATACACTGTTTACCTCATTTTCATCATCCAAAAAAACGGGTATGGGAATGGGGCTATCGATTTCTCAAGCGATTATTACGGCGCACGGCGGTCAGCTGGAATTCCGCGATAACGCCACTGAGGGTGCGACATTCTTTTTTATCCTGCCAGTAGCAGAGCATGGAGAGTTAGATGGGTAACGAACGAACGGTATTTATTATCGATGACGATGAAGGTATTCGTGAAGGCCTCAGCTTGCTACTGAGCACCGTTGGGCAAGCCTGTCAAATCTTCAGCTCAGCGCTTGAATTTCTTGAGCAGTTCAATCAAAACATGAATGGCTGCCTGGTGCTCGATATCCGTATGCCGGAAATGAGCGGTCTGCAGTTGCAGGAAAAACTTAATGTGCAGAAATCTACCTTGCCCATAATATTTATCACTGGCCATGGCGATGTACCAATGGCAGTGGAAGCCATGCGGTGCGGTGCGCTCGGTTTCATCCGTAAGCCATTTCGAGAGCAGGATTTACTTGATAATATCAACGAGGCGTTAGCACTTGATACTAAGAATCGGCAGAAGTCGGACGATAGACACGAACTCGCTGAGAAAATTGAATTGCTATCCCAACGCGAGCGGGCAGTGTTCGAAGCTGTCACCGAGGGCGACATGAATAAAGTAATTGCTGCAGATCTCAGTATTAGCGAGCGAACCGTCGAAGTGCATCGCGCGCAAATAATGAAGAAACTCGGTGTACGGACACTCGCACAACTAGTGAGGATCAAGGTTGAGGTGGAACTCCTCTAGATCGACAGATTTACGGCTAAACGAAATATAGGACTCACAGACAACGGCGCATAACCACAATTTTCTGTGGAAATACACAATTTCCTGTTCGCGGTTATAAAGCCATACTTTGCTTATCATCAATAAGTAAGTATTTGGCCCTAAATGCAGTTTGATCCCACAGTCATAGTCATAGATCCGGACGTAGCTATCGGCGAGGCGTTGACATTGTTGCTCTATACCTATGGTATTCGTACACGCACTTTTGTGAGTGCGGAGAGTTTTCTCGAAGCGTGGAATGAAGATAAGGCGAAAGTGGCTAGCCTATTGTTGGTCGAGGCGAACTTGCCAGGCACAAGTGGATTGTCGCTAATGCGGCAATTGCATGAAGAGTATTTCAATTCGCCAATCATCATAATGACCAATATAGCAACTGCGGAAATTCGACAATGGGCTATTAAGTTTGGTGCGAACGATGTTATCGAAAAGCCATTTATTAGTGAATTTATCGTCAACCGTATCGTTCAACTACTTTCCCTCGAGGAATAAGACTTAAAAGTCGGAGAAAAAAGATTTACTAGACTGAATCATCTCGGGATTTTATGCCATGGCAGGCGTTATCATAGAGCGTTAGTCGAGTGCCATGGGAGCGCGCAAATTGCCTCTGGGTAAAGCCAGCCGTTTGAAGATAGCTATTTGTGAACAGGCTCGCTCTGGGGAAAATTACTGTCAAATTAGTCGGAAGTGACAGTATTAATTTGTTGCTTTAACGCCTGAAGTTGCATTTGGTTTAATGCTTTCCCAGTGCTAATTAACGCGAAGGAATCGATTAGTTCTTCTTCGTTTAAAGGTTCACTAGACTGTAATTGTTGTCCAGATACATTCAGGCTAGCTTCCGATGGATCTTGTCCTGCTGCTTGCCGCTGAATGATGCGTTCTAGCAGAACGCCGTGGGGCGCTTCGCAGCTAATTACAATATGCGGGATTTGATTTTGCCAGGCCAATTGTTTAAATTAATCGCGATATTTCAGTTTGAGGAAACTGTCATCAATGATGAAGGTAAAACCGGCAGTTAAAATTATTTGGACCATTTTTGATAAGCGCTATATTTCCGAGATGAAGACCTCCTTGGCATTCCCGTACAAAGCCATTTTCCAGTCTTTCTTTGATGCTGCCTGTACCTTCGATATTGGCATTAAGACACCAGGATTTTAATTCATTGAAATTTATACATTGCCAGAAAACCTTTAAATAAATTCCTTTGGTACTTATATTTATATCGAATTTGACCAGAAGTATTTTTAAAATTTTTAAATCCTGCAAAGGGCCGTTAGTCAGGGAAACTCACAAATGCGTCGGCAAATGAGAACGGATGGCTTTAATGTTATGGATAACCAGGTCTTTGTTGATCTCAGCGACCAGTAATGCGTTGCACTGGCTACTTAGACTGCCACGCAACAACCCAGGAAACCTGGGCGCAGCGATCAAATATTTCCTGAGCAGATCATTACACGTTCGGGTCTTATCAAGTTCACAGCTAAGCCGGTCAGCAAAAATTTCAGCCCAATGCTGGTGGGCCGCATTCTCATGTCCCATTGAATGGTTACCATAACCGGCAGCATGACTCGCGCTACCTACACCATCGGTCACTTAGCCCAGCTCTTTAAGCCGGCTATCGCTATGACTCAAATCCATGTCTTGTTGTAAATTGATCAGTTGACATAGCCCAGCCCGAAACCCAGCGACATCAATGGGTTGGGTCTTAAATTCGGATCATCAGCATATCAATTAATGTTATCTCAACAAGCCCGTATTTCTCACCATCGTTCATAGCGAGACGATGATAAATACGGGCTAGATTTAAAAGCCGGATCACACTGCACAAAGGATTGTCGAGTAGAAGTTCAGAAAAAATCTGAAGCCTGCGAGCTCAGTCGGCAGACTATGCTTTGACATTGACTTCCCCAACGTGTTTACGATGAAAGGTTTGACAACTCGTCGCACCAACAGATTTATCCCCGGCCTGTCCTCTAATGGCGAAATTTAGGGTTTAATAGAATTAGTATCGGCGCACGGGATTTTAATCACGAAGTAAAACGTGCCGTAAACAGAATACAATCGCTTGAACAAACCCGTTCACTCCTGGAGTCTGCGCGCATCAATCGATACAAGTCCATTAAAATTGACTTGATTTACGGTTTGCCCCTGCAAACTGTTGATAGTTTTTCAGTCACCCTCGAAATCGTAATTGAGCTGAATCCGCATCGCATTGTATAATTACGCACATCTGCCAGCTCGTTTTCCGCCCCAGCGTCGTATCAATGAAACCGCGCTGCCCGATCCAAAAACTAAACTCGCTATACTGCAATATTCCATCGATCGTTTAGTCCAGGCAAGATACATCTACATTGGTATGGATCATTTCGCCAAGCCCAACGACAAACTGAAAACAGCGCAAAACAGTGGCAGATTACATCGAAGCTTTCAGGGTTACTCTACCCATTCAGAATGCAATTCAGTTGCAATGGGTGTTTCTGCGATTAGTAAAATTGGAGATCATTACAGCCAGAATACAACAGACATTATAAGTTACGATGATCAACTTTCGGTTAGCAAACTACCGAAATATCGGGGTTACAAGACTGAGCCCAAAGATATCTTTAGGCGCGACATTATCCAGCAATTAATTTGTTTTTGTAGACTGGATATAAGTTCCCTGGAACGACGTTGGTCTATCGATTTCAAGAATTATTTTGCGCATGAATTAAAACAACTGCAGCGTATGCAAGCAG
>JBLHGU010000193.1:0-9867 GCA_047615875.1 Parasphingorhabdus sp. | reverse complement strand
TGTACGACCTCGAGAAAGCAAATTGTATAGAGCCTGGCATCGATGTCATTCATAGAAAGTCTGGCGACAAGTCACCGTGGAAACTGAATAACTGCAACAACCTGAACCTGGCCATTTTCCCTGCTGATCCAGTTGACGGAACCGCTGATGATATTCTTTTTATCATGTATACCTCTGGTACGACCGGGCCACCCAAGGGCGTACTCGTTACCGATAAGATGCTACGAGCCTCGGCCTATGCCGCGACATCAACCTCAGATGCAAAGGCGGGAGATATATTTCCGGTATGGGAGCCCCTCTATCATATTGGCGCGGCTCAACTGTTACCTCTCGCATTAGAAGTTGGCGCTGAGCTACACTTTATCGGTGCCTTCAGCGCTTCCACATTTTGGCAAAAGGTACGCGAAATTCGGGCAACTCAAATACATTTTCTGGGCGGTATTTTACAAATCTTACTCAGACAGCCTGTCGATCCATTAGATAAGCATCATCATTGTCGCATCGCCTGGGGTGGTGGCGCACCGGCAACCATAACCGTAGAGTTTGAAACCAGGTTTAATATCCAGGTTAGAGAAAACTATGGCATGACAGAGGCATCCAGCTTGACCAGTATCAATAGCGATGGGCATAAAGGCTCAGTGGGAAACGTAGCACCGTACTTTGAAGTCAAAATCATGAGCGGAGATGATAAGCGGGTTGCTGCAGGAATACACGGCGAGATAGTTGTACGTCAATTAGAAGACGGATTAATCACACCAGGTTATTTCAATAATGCAGAAGCTACACGCAACACAATTCGTAATGGCTGGCTGTATACCGGCGACCTTGGTTGCCTGGACGAAAACAACTATCTGTATTATGCAGGTAGGGTTAAAGAAAGCATTCGCCGCCGAGGTGAAAATATTTCAGCCTGGGAAATTGAACGGGTGGTCGAGCGACTGGCTGCTGTGGAACAAGCGGCTGCGATTGGCGTGCCTGATGAACTAGGCGATGAAGAGATTAAATTATTTGTGAAGCTAACCGATGAGGCCAATCCTGAGAAGTCCATTTCACAAATTTGTAACTGGTGTGCAGAACAACTACCGGCATTTCAAATACCCCATCATCTTGCCGTCATTGATCAGTTTCCCCTTACGGGAACCCAAAGAATCCGCAAGGAACTATTGCCAAAGTCGATTGATGATTGTATTACGGTAGCCCAGGTGCCCATCGGTACGCCATGACATTAGTCGTCTATTAACCACCTATCCGAGAGACAACAATTGAGCCAGCCTAATCAGTCCGAACAATACGATGTTACTATCATTGGCGCGGGAATCGTTGGAGTCTGCTGTGCACTGTCTCTTATCGAACGTGGTAAAACTGTACATCTAATAGATGCAGTAGGAGTTGCAGAAAAAACATCCTATGGCAATGCCGGTGTTATATCTCCCTGGTCCGTTGTGCCACAAGCAATGCCAGGCATGTGGTCGAGCGCTATCAAATGGTTATTAGACCCACTAGGTCCAATCAGTATTAGAGCTGGATATTTTCCGGCTATGTTGCCGTGGTTCATACGCTTCCTGCTAAATGGTCGTGTTCGAAACGTTGAATCAAGTTCAACCGCAATGGCTCAATTAATGCGAGATAATATTGCGCTTTATCGCCAGCATTTGTCTGGCACTGGCCAGGAGGCGTTATTGCGCGATTCGTATATGATTGCTGCCTACCGAAATCCAGATAACATTGATCTCAATCACATTAGTGTGGGATTACGCACCAAAATTGGTGCGACAGTAGAAAGGATTGACGCACTAGCATTACGACAATTGGAGCCAGCCCTGTCCACTGATTATCAAGCAGCCGTAGTTATCAAGGATCAAAGCCGAACAGTATCACCTGGCAGGTTAGCGATCACACTTGCTGACAAAGCACAGCAACGTGGCGCCAGATTATCCATCGCTTCAGTAAATAAGTTAATACCTCAAGAGAACGATAAATGGCAACTAGAAACAAGCGAGGGCACGATCAATGCGAATTCAGTGGTAGTTGCAGCGGGCGCATGGTCACCTACTTTACTCGAGCCTCTCGGGTTAAAGACTCCACTGGCTTTTGAGCGCGGTTATCACCTGGAATTTTCTGACCCTGGAGTTTCGTTGAACAATTCTATAGTGGATGTTACCCATCATTTTGTGACCAGTTCCATGGAGGGTGGTATTCGCAGTGCGGGAACTGCGGAGTTCGACCGATTAGACCGGGCACCAAACTACAAACGGGCAGAAATGTTGAAGCCAATGACCAAAGCCATGTTGCCAGATTTGAATACTGATTCAGGGAATCAATGGATGGGCATTCGCCCATCGTTCCCGGATAGTCTGCCTTGTATCGACAAAATGCCAGGGCAACAGAATTTGTTTCTTGCCTTTGGTCATAACCACTATGGATTGGGCATGGCACCACAAACTGGAGAGTTTATTAGCAGCTTGATTGTGGATGGTTCTTCATCAGTCGATCTGTCCCCCTATCGCGCCAGCCGGTTCTAGCTAACCGATTCCAATTACGGAGAAAACCAGTGCGCATAGATTTCGTTCCATTTTTTCATCCAGGTGAAAATATTCCATGGAATCAAACTGTAGACATGATGCGAGAGCAAACTAAACTTGGTGAACAAGCGGGATTCACTACGGTGTGGCTAACCGAGCATCATTTCGCACACAATGGTTATCTCAACGCAACACCAAATCCAATTCTAATGTGCGCAGATTTAGGTGCACGTTTCAGCAAAATTCGATTAGGCCAGGCTCCCGTGGTATTACCAGACTGGCATCCGTTGAGGGTAGCTGAAGATATCGCACTGCTCGACAACATGACCGAGGGACGGGTCGATTTCGGTGTGGCTCGAGGCACCAATGAACGAACATGCGTACAATTTAATATTGATGCTGATAAACGCGATGATAAAAAAAGTTACGCCTTGTTTAGAGAATCTCTTGATATCATTACCCGAGCATGGACTGAAGACCCATTCAGCTACAAAGGCGATTTTTACACGTTTCCGGTTCCTGGCTGGCATGAAACCAATCGCATGTTTGAACCTTTAGATAAACGTTACCACGCCGAAGATGGCGAATATATTGGCATGTATGTTCACCCAAGACCCTATCAGCAACCACACCCGCCAGTATGGCTGATGTCCAATGCACCATTCTCCTACGAGTTCGCCGCGCGAAATGGCTATGGAGTTATTGCGGTGATGACATCCAAAAATAATATTTTAGCTTGCTGGGATGCCTATAAAGCTACGACTAAGAAAAGCCTTAATAAAACACTTACACGTGGGCAAGGTGTTGGCTTATGCGTAACTATCTATGTCGCAGACACTATGGAACAAGCCGCCAAAGATATTCGCCCCGCCATTAACTTATATTACCAGTTTCTGTCTGGCGCAAGAACCAGCGGTAATGGAATGCGTCAGGCCTATCTGGAGAAAGGCCAAGTCCTCACCGATGAAGAAATGAACTGTGACTGGTTTGATTTCCTCATGACTCACGAGGTGATCTGGGTTGGCACAGCGAGCTATGTTGCAGAAAAAATTGCAAAGTATCAGGAAGAATTGAACATGCAACATCTTATGCTGGTACACCAATTTCCTGGCATACCATTTCAGAAAATCATGGCTAGCATGTCTAAGTTCTCAGAAAATGTTGCACCGAGATTCTCGTAGCGCAGCAGATTCTAGCTTTCTAATTGGGTTCCAGCATTCGCTTCGACTGCTTTTTCAAAAACCAAAGCGGCAGCGGCGAGATCGGCGAGAGCGATACCTTGAAAAACAAACACAGCACGCTGATTGGATGAATGATTTCCAGAACCAGATTTGGTAATTAGCTCCTCAAGATCCTGCGTATAAGGACCTGATGGCGTGAACGGTCTGGTTTTTTGCGCCTTCTCCGCAAGCAATCGATTGTCTACTATTTTACTTTCAATCGCCAAAAATCCGTCCTCGCTCCAGGATCTACCAAGATCAACTAATGTCGCAAACGCTCCTGGCTCAAGCCATTGTGCTTGCAAAAAACCCATCGGTGCAGAACCCTGAGGCACACTACTCACGACAATATCTTGCGCCGCGACGGCCTTCATCGGATCTTCTGTGACTATTGCCTCAAGACCTTGCTCACGAACCCAGGTGGCAAAACTTTCAGCTGTTTTTACATTGCGACTGAATGCAGTCACTTTGGTCAATGGAAACTCTTTCTTCAACACCGCAAGATGTGAACGCGCCTGAGCGCCACACGCGACAAAGCCAATACACTGCGCATCAGGTCTCGCGAAACGACGCGCAACGATCAGGCTTAAAGCCGCGGTACGGGTTTCTGTAATCCAGGAGCCGTCCATAATACAAAGTGGCAGTCCTGTAGACCTGTCCAGCAATACGATCACACTGCCAATATGCGGAAGGCCTTTTTGGTGATTATCAGGCGACAACCCAACAACCTTTGTCGCTGCATAGGGTGGCGCAGGCGAAGATTTTCCAACCGCCATGATAGACTGAAATAAGCGCCCATCCTCAAGCTGAACAGCAGATTTTGGCAAGTTCTCTACTGCGCCGTTGGCAGACGCTACAATGGTCTGCTCGATGCGATTAGCCAGCATTGAACCGTTGACACCAAGGTGCTCAACGTTGTTACGTGAAAGATATCGGATCACAGGTGGTATGCTCCTAATGAAGTTCAAGACTACAATATGGCATTTGGGTACTGTGATGCAAGGCTTGCTGTCATGGGCATTGCTCCGTACACTTGATACCCCAGCAAAAAAAGCATTGGAACATATGTCATGAATGCGAATACATCGCGCAAAACAAATTGGCAAGGCGTCTTTGTTGTATCGGTAACGCCTTATTTACGTGATGGGACTTTGGATGAACCAGCGTTCACCAATCTCATGCAAACATTCGTCGCAGATGGTGTCCAGGGCATCATTATCGCGGGCTCCACAGGAGAGTGGTATACCATGAGCGATAGCGAACGGATCGCATTGTTTGCACTTGCCCGTAGTGTGATCCCAAAATCAGTTCAGTTACTCGCCGGCACTTCCGCAATGGGGACGCGGGAAACTGTAGAGCTGACCGCTCAGGCGAAATCTATTGGCTGTGACGGTGCCATGGTGTTAGCGCCACCCTATGCCTTGCCAAATGAGCGCGAATTACTGGGTCACTTCGCCGCAGTGTCCGAAGTTGGCTTGCCGATCATGATTTATAACAACCCAGGTCGCACTCAAGTCACCTTGACGCCGGCCATTGCAGGCAAACTCGCACAGCTTCCTTCTGTAGTTTCCCTAAAAGATTCGACCAAGGATCTCTATGCGCTAGCCGCAGTTCTCAGAGAGGTAGGCGACGAACTCGCTGTTTTTGCTGGTCTGGAACCCTATGCTCGCGCTGCGATTGATAGAGGTGCAGTGGGTATTGTTTCCATGTGTACAAATTTCATGGGCAACGATGCAGTTAAGTTCTACCAGTTGGCTCTGAAGGGACCACAGGATCAAGCCATTGCGCTTGAGCGTGTTATTGATGAAGTATACGAAGCATTTTATCTGGGCGGTAACTCACCCTATGTAATTATTAAAGAATGCATGAATTTAATGGGGCGTCATGCGGGATTCCCCCGCTTGCCGCATTTACCACTGAACGAGCAAGATCGTGAAAAACTCAAAGGTATTCTAGCGCGGTTAAACCTAGTGGATTCCGGCAACTCATAGAATCGAAATGAGCCTGCCAAGGAACGCTGACGTTGTCATTATCGGTGCCGGAATATCCGGGCTAGCAACGGCGTTACCACTGGCGAAGGCGGGTTGTAATGTCGTGATAGTGGATAAAGGTGAACCATGGTCTGATGCATCGGGTGCCAACGCAGGCACGCTATCAGTACAGGTTAAACGTCGTGAAGTTTTAAAGATTACCCGGGACGCCATCGGATTATGGCAATCGATGCAGGATGATTACGGTATCGATGTTGGATTCGGCCAACCTGGCGGGCTAAGAGTGGCAACCAATGATATCGAAGTCCAACGGCTAGAAGAGGCCGTGATCGAGCAGAGGCAAGAAGGTATTGAAGTTGAACTGCTTTCCATAAGCGAAACAAAAACCATGGCACCCTGGCTTGGCAGCCAGGTGAAAACGGCAAGCTTTTGTAAACAAGATAGTTATTCAAGCCCTCTGATAGCCGGTAATGCTATGGTTGCAGGGGCCCGTAATCTGGGGGTGCGAATAGAAAGCCATACAAAAGTCACTGCAATTCACCAACCTAAAAACACCAGCAGCAATGCGTATCAGATAAAGACGTCTAATGGTGATATCTATTCAGATCACATTATAAACGCCGCCGGGGCATGGGCAGGAGATATAGCGGCAATGATAGATTGCCGAATACCAGTGCAGGTAGATGTGAATATGCTGACTGTGACCGAGGCTGCGCCACCAATCTTTGACCGCGTGGTCACCCATGCTGGGGGCATCCTCTCTGTCAAGCAATATCCAAATGGTACCTGTCTAATTGGCGGAGGATGGCAAGGTAGCGGCTCGGTTGAATCAGGCAAGCGAGACATTCATTACGAGAGATTTATTCATAATATGCGGGTCGCGGCTTCGGTCATTCCCGCACTATCCCACTTAAGAATCACACGCACATGGTCTGGATTCGAAGCCGTGGCGCCAGATGCACTGCCCGTAATCGGCGCTTTACCCGGTCACGATAATGCCTGGGTACTTGCTTGTGCCAGAGGTGGTTATAGTCAAGGGCCTGCATTAGGTCTGATGTTAAGCAACATGATTCTTTCCCCTGACACTGCGACAATAGACCCGCAATTTTCACCCTTAAGGTTTATTCAGTGACAAGAAAAGCCGGACATAGGATCGATGCTAACTTAAGCGATGAAATCAATCGAGGAGAATTAGTCAGTTTCCGATTCGATGATCTGGATGTGCCTGCTTATGCTGGGGAGACCGTCGCAGCAGCACTCATCGCGGCGGGGCATTCTGCTACCAGGCGGAGTCGTAGCGGTATGCCACGCGGATATTTTTGCGGCATGGGTGTCTGTTGGGAATGTCTTGTTAATGTAGATGGTAAACCCAATCAACGTGCTTGCATGCAAATTGTCGAGGCTGACATGGTGGTGCAAACTGCGACGTTATTCGACAAGCAATGACAGTTGCAAATTACGACGTCGCAATAGTCGGTGCTGGTGCCGCCGGGTTATCGGCAGCAACAGAAGCGGTTACATCAGGAGCGCGCGTTGTACTGATCGATGACAACTCCCAGCCTGGAGGACAATATTTTCGTCAACTACCGCAAACTTTCGAGACCGCTACAAGTGCGGCACAAAATAAGGCTAAACGCCAATTCAGTGCGTTACGTAAAGTGCTAGATTCGCCATTGCTTTCTTATCGTCCCAATGCAACCGTATGGGATTTTGTTGATCCTTTGACATTAGCGATAGCCGATGCTGAGCGATCGGGTCGAGTGATGGCAAAATCTATTATTATTGCAACCGGCGCCCGTGACAATGTAGTTGCCTTCCCTGGCTGGACCTTGCCTGGAGTGATGACGGCCGGTGGGCTACAAAATTTAATCAAGGGCATGCATATTGCACCACCGGGTCCAGTAGTAGTCGCAGGCAATGGTCCCCTTCTATTAGTAGCTGCGGCCAGCCTGGTCAATGCAGGAGTGCAGGTTGCTGCGGTGGTGGAAGCAGCGAATCAATCATGGCGAATCAGCCTAGACATAGTCAACCTGGCACTGGCGCCTTCAATCCTCAAATTAGCTGCTCAATATCGTCTTGCCTTGCTCAAGGCGGGTACGCCGATTTTGCGTGGACATACGGTGGTTGCGGCTCACGGCGACCCTGATTTACATGGCGTAGAAATTGCTGCTATCGATGCCGATGGTAATATTAATCGTCGCAAAAGCCTGCATTACGACGTTCAGACTTTGATAACCGGATTTGGCTTAACCCCGTCTTTGGAGCTAGCGCGATTATTGGGTGCGCAAGAAGCCTTTCTACCTTTGCGTGGCGGTAGTACCATAGTGCGCAGTGAAACGCTAATGACCAATGTCGCTGGAGTATTTGCGGCCGGTGATGGGGCTGCAATCGGTGGTGCAGCACTTTCTCTTGTCGAGGGACGCATTGCTGGAATTAATGCTTGTCTTCATGCTGGAATAATCTCAAAGAAGATTGCTCAAACCAGGTTATCTAAAAATTTAGGTACTTTTCGACGCCTATGCCAATTCCGTGCGGGACTCGAAAGGTTCTTTAAAACCCCGGCCAAATGGCAACAACTGTTAACTTCCGACACCATCATTTGCCGTTGCGAAGACATTACTTTGGGGCAACTGGAACAGGCAATAGCCGGTGACAATACTAGTTCGTTTCAACTAAAGGCGGCAACACGAATTGGGATGGGACGCTGCCAGGGACGCAATTGCCTGGCAAGCCTGGCGAAAATTATCACAGGACAACAAACACTTTCCTCAAATGAAGTCGCTATGCCCCGCTCACGCCAACCGGCTAAACCTATATTAATTGGAGCATTGCTTCACGAAGAGTTACCCGCTCCTGATATTCCTGATGACCCTCATCTGCCCAGAAAACGTTAACCAGGCATATATCAAGGCTATTTTTACTTTCTAATCCCTGAAACTCGGTCTATGATACGGTAATCACATTGACTGAGAGAGCCCAATGACAAGCCAAGCTGCCTCCACCTCACTGCATCTGAATGCTCAACCAGAGATCGACTTACTACGAGTTGATCTCTCCGCTGCCTACCGGATGGCGACCCGTCTTGATATGCACGAAGGAATCTGCAATCACCTGAGTGTCATGCTACCCGGTCGCCGGGATCGATTTTTAATCAATCGGCGTGACCGTCACTGGGGAAGAATCACCGCTAGCAACTTGTTAGTCATCGATGAGAAAGGCAATACAATTGAAGGCGATGGATTACCACTACGCACTGGTCCAACTATCCATACCCGCATTCATCTTGAACATCCCAACGCCCAGGTGGTGTTTCATACCCACATGACCTACGCAACAGCGATTGCTTGTACCAAAGGTGCTCGATTGCTGCCTGTACATCAAAATTCGCTGCGTTTCTTCAATCAATGTGCCTATGACGAAACTTTTTCTGGGCTAGCTTTAGATATGGATGAAGGTTCACGTATGGCTCGAATGATGGGCGATAAACGGATTCTTTTTCTGCGCCATCATGGTGTCATTGTGGTGGCTGATTCAATCGCACAAGCCTTCGACGATCTTTATTATCTTGAACGTGCTTGCCAGATGCAGGTGTTGGCAGCGTCAATCGGCGAACCTGCCATTATTCCCACCGATGTGGCAACTGCAGGAGCCGCTCAGTTCGCAAATCTCAAGGATAGTGCCGAACGACACTTTGCAGAAATAAAGGCCATCCTGGACACTAAAGAACCAGACTATGCAGACTAGTACACTCGATGGAACTAACAATAATAGTAACTTCAAATTTGAAATTATCAGGTTATGATATAAAACCTTGGCACACGGCTCATGAAACAATCGATTTCAAAACTAATTTTGAAGTATAGATTTCTCGGGTAAGGTACTTATGAAAGCTCAGTCAAAAAATACTCTTGAATTGTTGCAGACTCGTCCTGGCAGTGGTGCGCTTGGTGTGGTTATCGAAGGTCTAGATATTGGTAATCTTAGTCCAGATCAAGCCGCCGCGGTGCGTGCCGCTCTGGATGAACATAGTGTTCTGGTGTTTCCCGATCAGGAGCTGACGCCAGCGCAGCAGATCGAATTCACCAGTCACTTTGGTCCGGTCGCACAACATCCGCTATATAGAAGCGCAATCCT
>JBLHGU010000192.1:0-9957 GCA_047615875.1 Parasphingorhabdus sp. | reverse complement strand
CCTTAACTATCTGTCAGGCTTTCCCCAAGCCGGTCAAAACCCACAAGTTGGTTAAGATCCAGTTCCATCATTAAGGGCTTTGGTTGAGATGACAGTTTTACCAGAGTCATTTCATGTAGTGGGTCTACATAAATCCATTGCCCATGAATGCCAATAGCTGCGAATGCCTCGCTATCATTACCAACCTGATACCATTTGTTTCGGTATTTACCATTCGGTAGTAACTCAATAAAATCTCCTTTTAGCCAGGCCTGGCGATCGCCGCCCTGCCGGGTGTCTGATACCCAGTCAGCAGAGACAACCGTGCGATTGTTAGCCTGCCCATCAAGTCTTAACAACTCTCCAATTCTGGCCAGGTCATCCAGTGTGGCGCATATCCCACCCGCGGCTCTGGCAGTGCCAGCCTGGTCTATGGTTACCATAGCGCGTTCTGTTCCGCCCATAGGACACCACAAGTATTTTGCCAGTGCTTCGTTATACGACATGCCTGCGGCATTTTCACAGACCCAGCCAAGTAGATCACTATTCGGTGAGAGGTATTTAAATACCTCACCATGAGGGTCCCCACTGGCTTTCATATCGGCTAGAAAAGTTCTTAGTGTTTCGTTTTCAAAGCCTGGTATGACAGGGTTCCAGCCAGTCGAAGAACGATAGCGAGCAAATTGTCCAGTTTTATCCAGATAAGATTCATCAAAATCTATCGCAGCAGTCATATCCAGTAAATGACGAACGGTGCAACGGCCATAACCTGAACTGGCGATTTCAGTTATATATTCCTGAACAGGTGCTTCTAGATCTAATTTGCCCACATCTTGCAAAATGCCAGCTAAAACTGCGGTAATTGATTTGCTCACAGAAAACACAACATGAGGATTGGCGGGGTTATAGTGCGGTGCATGCCAACGTAGCACAGGCTCACCGCGTAATAAAACCAGCATGCCATCAGTATGGGAGGACTCCAGCCAGGTTTCAAATGATACCTGATTACCGTCCGTAGCCTGCATGTCAGGTGCAGCCGCCAGATTGTTGGCTTTCTTGCCAGAAGCACTTGGTAGTGGGTCTGAAATGTTTGCGCAAGCAATAAGGTCCTGCATATTCTGGAATGAATATTGACTATTTTCTGGTTCTCTCCAGTTGTCTAATTTGGTGGTGTTCATATGGATCGCTACCCATTGATGTTGTTTATGATATTGTGATGCTTCAAACGCGACAGAAGACCCCGCTAGAGTATCTATTATCAACTTGTCTGTGCTAGTTTCGCCCTCTTTTGACTAACAGGCAACTCTGGCTTTTTGATGAATACCACATCTGATTCTCGTTCACAGTTTATTGGTAACTGTTTTGCGTTCCTTTCCGCAGGATCATTTGCACTGAATATGGTGCTGGCTAGTTTTAGCTATGGTGCTGGCGCAAATATACATTCTCTGAATTTGGCTCGTGGTGTTGGCTTTTTACTTTGTCTGGTGGGTGTCAACCTTATAAAAAGGAAGTCGGTTCGACTGCCCTTCAAAGTCCTGCTGACTTGCTATGGAGTGGGTATTCTGCTCTCTATAGAGATGTATGTGCTGTTGGCCGCAGTGAAAAGCATACCTGTGGCATTAGCTGTATTGATATTCTTCAGCTATCCAATTCTGATTGCGATGTATCGGTGGATAAAGGGTGTTGAGCCGTTTACCTTTCGAGCAATGGCACTAATGACTCTGGCTTTTGGTGGTTTGATATTTGTATTGCTCAATGCGGCAGTAACGCCTGCACTTGCGGGGGTCATATTCTCCATCTGTGCAGCTATTACCATGGCTGTTATGCTAATAAGCAGTGAAGCAAGCCTTAACGCCTACGACAACACGGTAGTGCTTTTCCATGTGTTAAGCATGGTATCGGTCATCATGCTAAGCATTTCATTTTTTCTGGTGGAGTTGGCCTGGCCAACAGGTTTTATCGGCTGGCTGGGTTTTACCGGCAGCACCTTCTTTTATGTTTCTGCTACTTTTGCCTTGTTCAGTGCGGTTAGTTTGATAGGTCCGTTGCGAATGGCGATTATTGATAATACCGCTCCAGTATGGGCGATCTTATTTGGTTACCTGATACTGGCAGAAAGTCTTAGTCTGTTGCAGATGGGTGGTGCGTTAGTCGTGGTAATAGCAGTGATGTTATTGCAGATAAAACCACAGACGAGCTAAGACAGTTTCGGACAAACAACCGTTACCCGTATTAACTTAGCGGCCAGCGAGGACGCGGATCAAGGCCCAGTCTATGTGCAATGCGCGCGCCGGTTTCCCGGGCTTCATCGATCACATCGTGACTATTCATACTCGTACACTGGCCGTTCTGGAAAACAATGTTGCCATCAATTATCACAGTTGTAACACTGCGACCGTCCACTGAGTAGATCATAGTGCGAGGTATATCGTGGCCTGGTGCCCATTCTGGACCGCTGCTGTCATACAGCACTACATCTGCGAGTTTTCCAACTTCAATAGAGCCTAGTGTAGATTCTGCCTGAATCGCTCGCGCGCCCTGACGCGTGATTAGCTCCAGGGCGGTTTCCGCCGGAACCAGGCTGGGGTCAAATCGTGCATCTTTATACAACCCGGCGGTAAGGTTGGCTAATCGCAGTGGATCAAATATGCCGTTAGATGACGTGCCATCAGAGCCTAACGACACACATACACCAGCTTCGAGCATTTCTGGTATCTTGCCAACCTGAGTGGTGCCCTTAGCCAGTCTTAGTGCAGCCCCCGGACAAAAGGCCACTTTCACGTCGCGCTCTGCCATGATCGCAACCTCCTCATCATTCACCAGGGTGCAATGGGTCAACAAAACATCAGGTCCGAGCACCGACAAGTTTTCCAGTCGGCTCATGGGCCAAACACCGTGTTGGCGCAGACTTAGAGCAGCTTCTTCTCTGGACGATGCCATATGGAATGCCAGGGGCGACTGATGCCTATCTGCACAGCGTCGAATACCTCGCAATAATTCGTCAGAGCTAAAGAAAGTTAATCCATAAATGGAAGCCCAAAGCTGCACCCGACCATTAGCATGGCTTTTGCCTCGCGACAGTAACGCTTCGATCTCACCCAACGCCTGGGATGTTTCTGGGTGCCATAGTGCCGCTTTTAAATCAGGCTCCATATAAGGCATATCATCTGGCCAGAGATCAGTTACTCCCCTACCCAGAATGGCGCGCATTCCACTGTCCTCAACGGCCTGGGATATAGCATCGACATGGCCCAAAGAACCAAGAATATTCACATCCACAAAACTACCCGTGCCATTGCCCAGCATTTCGAGGCAGGCGAGTCGAGCACTACAATAGGCCTCCTCTTCAGTCAAAGAGGCACAAAAAGGACTGGCATATTCGCTAACCCACTGGAAGGTGGGTAAATCGTCCGGGATAAGCCCGCGGCTTAAATGCTCGACAGTGTGTACATGGGTATTGATGAATGCCGGTAACAATACGGCATTAGCACCTTCGATGATGGTTAGATCTGTTCCATACTGTTGCTTTGCCAATTCATCTAATTGGTGTGTCGGCTCAATGGCTGCAATTTTGCCGTCGCGAATTAAAACCGAATGATCGGTGAGCAAACTCCGCTTCTCATCCATACTTACAATAGTGCCGATGTTTCGTATCAAAATCATATTTTCTGCTTCTTAGTCAGACGATGAAGACTTTTAGTGGGATCGTGTGAGTATGTTCACCGATTGAATGTTGGTAATTCAATCGAGTGGACCTCGTTCGTGGTTGTTAAATAAGTCAGCATTTTTTCTGATGATATTAATTCAACATTTCCGCCAATGCGAGGGCCTTGTTTGCTCTTCCAAAACTCAATGAGTTTGCCATCAATAAAGTACAGAATGGCAAATGCTGTGCGAGATTGATCAGGAACAATGATTTCTGAAATACCATCGCTATCCAGATCAGACACAAGACTTAAGTTTTGTAATGTCGAGCCTATAGCATGGTTGGAATAGCCGCGTTTTTCCGCGACAGGAATGAGTTTGTTCCCATAGGGTTTTACCACGGTTACGATTCCACCGATGTGTGGTGTTTCAACATAAACAATTTCAATATTGTTGTCGCCGGTGATGTCTGCGGCACCAATCGGGTTAAGCCAACGATATCCGATTCCGATTGGCTGTGTTGATAGCGTTAGCTTTAGTTCGCCATCAACTACTTTGAACAGCACAACGCGTGCGCCAGAACTGGCGTCCGACTGAATAGTAACTACCTCGTCTTGCCCATCCTGATCAATATCGATCAGGCGAGGCGTGAGATCTTCGAATACTGAATTGTCTTCTGCATGAGCAGTCAAAACACTACCATCTTTTAGTTCGATTGATAGTGTTGTAGCCTCCACGGAATCCCCTAGAATGCTGTGACCATACCGGGTGGTTGAACCTGAAAGCCAGACTTTCACAATATTGTGACTACCTTGAACTACCTTGGCATGTGGAATCAAGCCTTCCTGGGCTTGTACGGAAGGATGAAAGCTTGCAAGAAGTACCAGTATAGCTGGTAAGTACTTCCAGGATCGGATGCTCAACATGTTTGAGTATTCATATTTCATTAGTCTCTGTAAAGTTGTCACTCTGGCAGTCCGGCATTACGCAGGCCATTGGCGAATCGCTCAAGATCTACCGCTCTTCGATAGGCTAGTCCATCGGTATAATCGGTTATCGAAAAGTCCGGTTTTTTTCGCAGTACATCCAGGCCCGCTATCTTCGCCTGGTCCAGACAGCCAAGTTCTCCTAGCGTTGATGCCAAGTTTACATAGGGTGCGAAGAAACCGGTTTCACGCTTAAGAGATTCACGAAAGCATTGTACGGCTAATTCCAGATCACCGGCCAAGCGTAAGGCAATGCCGAGTGCTCGCAAAAAGCCGGGGCGATAGAAGGGCGAAAGTCGCATAGCACGTTTGATGAGTTCAATGCCGCGATCGGTATTGCCCGATTTGGCAATCATTGAGCCAAAGTTTATATGAATTTCGGCATTATTCGGCGCCAATGCTATGGCTTTTTCGCTTAACTCAACGGCTTTATCAAAATGCCCGCTCTCCAGATTCGCCATGGCGAGAAGCCCGTAACCATCCGAGCAAGCTGGATCTAGCTCAATTGATTTGTGACAGCAGTCAAAGCACGCCTTTAATGCGGCACTGCGATCATCCGGGCTGCCAATTCCACCAGCAACATCAGCCTCGTTAAAATAAACCCATCCGCGCATAACCCACGCTATTGCATAGCCTGGATCGAGCTTCAGCGCTTGTTCGAGCAATTTTGTGGTTTGTGGCCGGGTGTCATCCTCACCACCAAGTGCTCCAGCAGTAGCCATACGTACGCATTCCCAGGCCTCAAGGTTACGTGTACCACTGGACCAGACTTGCTGCTGCTCACCCTCGCGAAGATTCACATCCAGGGCGGTAACGATTTCCCGCATAATTTCATCCTGGACTGCGAAAATATCTTTCAGGTCGCGATCATAACGGTCTGCCCAAACATGCAGTCCAGTCGTGGCGTCGATAAGCTGAGCGGAGACTCGCACCCGATCACCCGCTTTTCGCACGCTGCCCTCAAGCACATAACGCACACCCTGTTCCTGACTAACTTGTCGCACATCAACTGCACGCCCTTTGTAAGTGAAGGTCGAATTGCGCGATACCACCAGTAATCGTTTGATTTTCGACAGTGCGGTGATGATGTCGTCGACTACGCCGTCCGCAAAAAACGACTGCTCCGGGTCGGAACTCATCACGGTGAACGGTAACACCGCGATTGATGGGTCACCGGGAATAGATAAATCAATCAGCTGCTCCACGCTAGTTGCAATACCTGAGGTCTTAGGAACTTCTTCATTGGACAACGTTGCTACAAATTGATAGCCACGACCATGCACAGTTTTTATTATTTCCTGTCGGGAGCCGCTGTCGCCAATTGCCTTGCGAGCATCTTTGAGCCTGGCCGCGAGGGCGGCGTCTGAAACGACCTTGCCACGCCATAACTCTTCAAAGAGTTCATCACGGCTAACAACGCGCTGTCGAGCTTCAATCAGATAGATCAGCAAATTGAAAGCGAGGGGTTCTATGGAAACCGACGACTCACCGCAATTCAATACGAATCGGTCGGTATCTACAGTGAATCCGCAAAATTGATAAATCATAGCTGGTTTGTTTTGAAATCTGGCAGGTTGAATATATTCGGACTGTGCCGATGATATCCACAATAAATCATCAGGCCAAGGTCAGGGAATCGTCAAACCAAAGTCAGAGAATCGTCAAGTAGGTTTTTTGGTGGTGTTACAGACTCTTTATTACACCAACCAGCTCCAATATAAGGGTACGAAAATGAAAACTCACGCAGCGAATTATCTTAACGAAACACCCAGTATCACAAAGTCGCTTCAGTTTATCTTGCGGCGTTTGGTTAAAAAGATTCCCGGCACGATTCGAAGCTATCTGGAGAAATGCCACGCAAATCGTCGAATCAACATCGCAGACGAGAATCATCAAAGACGGCTTCAACAAGACCAACAACAGAATATTTTAAAGAACTTGCCTCTAGGAGAGATGCAATGGCTAGGGTTGCATAAAATGATGGATTAAGTCTGACTCCAGGTAACGGAAACCGCCACATGGCCCACTTGCCGCGACATCGGACCGAAATCTGGATTAAACTCTAAAGCACCATCATATCTGGATCAACTATGTCGATCGCGACTAAAAATGTTAGCGCAGAAGTTCAGTATCTGGCCAATGACCAGAATCTGGCTGACTATATTGCTTCCGTCGCCGGAGGAGATCCCGCCGAACATCAGGGTAATTATGTGACTCGGCGAGTCACTATGCACGACGGTCGTGTGGAAACTGATCAGCTATCGTTGGATCGCGAAGGCTTTGTACTCGGAAAGCATTTATCCAGGGTTGCGGATTTTTACGATGACGAGGAAATAGCTGATTGTTATACAACAGAAATTCGAAAACTTGTCCTAGAGCTAACTGGTGCCTGTGATGTGGAGATTTTTGATCATACGCGTCGTTCAAGTTCAGATAAGGTACGGCGAGAAAAAACCCTGCGCGAGCACGCGTCCACCATTCACAACGACTATACCGCAAATTCAGGCCTGAGTCGGCTGGACGACTATCTCGCTCAACATCCACATCGCAAGGCTGATCTTAGCGGACGGGGTTTCGCCATTATCAATGTATGGCGATCCATTAAGGGTCGCATTGAAAACTTCCCGCTGGCGATGTGTGATGCGAGTTCTATACCGCTTGAGGATTTGATTTCGGTACCTCGGGTTTCAAAGGAAAGGATCGGTGAAATTCAATTTGTATCTTCAGGGGTGGGACATCGATGGGTTTATTTTCCGCATATGGATCAGCACGAAGTCTTGCTATTCAAAACATTTGATTCAAGGGATGATGGTCGAGCACGATTCACACCTCACACCGCTTTCGATGATCCCACTGCGAGCTCCGATGCCGCCTCAAGAGAGAGCATTGAAACCCGCTGTTTCGTATTTTTCGCGGAATCTGACGATCTATAGCCCGAACGATTGCAGGCCCATTCAAACGGATCAACTCTAGCTATGCCCGACATCTCAATCCCAAGCCGTGATATGGCTTTTCTTTTATACGAAGTCCTTGACGTTGAAGCGCTGTCTGAAACACCGCGCTATAGTGACCATGACAAGACAATCTTTGACGCTGTGCTTGAGACGGCGTCATCAATCGCGAGAGATCATTTCTACCCCCACGCAGCGAAGGTTGATGAGGCTGAGCCCACATTTGATGGCACGCAGGTGCATATTATTCCCGAGGTTGAGAGAGCATTAACTGCGTATGTCGATGCTGGACTGATGGGGGCGACGTTCGATGACAATGTTGGCGGAATGCAACTGCCCGTGGTTGTTGGACAGGCATGCCAGGCGTTTTTTTCCGCGGCAAACATATCAACCACGGCTTACCCATTCCTAACCATCGGCGCCGGCAATATGCTCGCGACTTTTGGCTCCGAATGGCAGCGAACGCAATTTCTTAAGCCAATGGTCGAGGGTCGGTTCTTTGGCACGATGTGCCTGTCGGAACCTCAGGCGGGTTCATCACTCACGGACATCACAACGCAGGCTGAGCTAACGGCAGAAGGTCACTACAATATCAAAGGGTCCAAGATGTGGATCTCAGCTGGTGATCACGAATTGTCAGAGAATATTATTCACATGGTGTTGGCAAAAATACCAGGTGGTCCACTGGGGGTGAAGGGCATTTCTTTGTTTGTGGTTCCTAAGCATCGCATCAACGAGGATGGCTCCATTGGAGCAATTAATAACGTGGCCCTGGCGGGTCTTAATCACAAAATGGGATACCGTGGTACCGTCAATACTCTCTTAAATTTCGGCGAGTCCGGTGAGACCCATGGATACCTTGTGGGTGAACCCCACAGGGGGTTGAGTTATATGTTCCACATGATGAATGAGGCGCGTATTGGCGTAGGCCTGGGCGCGGTGGCGCTGGGGTACGCTGGCTATCGGGCAAGCCTGGCCTATGCGAAGGAACGTCCCCAGGGCAGGCATCCAGACTCCAAAGATCCAGCAAGTTCTCCTGTCTCAATTGTTGAACACGCTGACGTTAGGCGTCTTCTGTTCTCGCAGAAAGCAGCGGTTGAGGGCGGGTTAGGATTGGTTTTGTATTGCGCTGGCCTCGTCGACGCGCAAAAGACGGCAACCAATGAGGCTGAGAAAAAGCGCTTAACGCTCTTGCTCGATATCTTGACACCTATTGCTAAATCCTGGCCCTCTGAGTTTTGTCTAGAGGCCAATAAGCACGCCATCCAGGTTCTGGGTGGTTACGGATATACGCGTGACTATCCTGTGGAACGTCTCTATCGAGATAACCGCCTCAATCCAATTCACGAAGGGACCCACGGTATTCACGGGCTAGACTTGCTGGGCCGGAAGGTGGTGATGGAGAATGGTGCGGCGCTTAAGGTTCTTGAGACAGAAATACACGCAACCGCATCCTCAGCTGAAGGCCCATTGCGAGGCTATGGAGATGCGTTAGACGCGGCTCTTAATCGAGTTAAGTCGATGACTGAAACGCTGGTTGCCGCGAGAAAAGAGAACATACGCCTGGCCCTTGCCGACGCAACTTTATATCTGGACACGTTGGGTCACATTGTTCTCGCCTGGATATGGCTTAAACAGGCCATTGTGGCCAACGAGGCTGCTTCTCAGGCGCAAGGCGACGACACGGCGTTTTACGCTGGGAAACTGGCCGCATGCCAATTTTTCTTTCGTCGTGAACTGCCTAAAATATACGGGCAAGCGGACCTTCTTGAGTCCCTGGATGACACGGCGATAAGTGTGTCTTCGGACGCGCTATAAGTTTTCTTCCCGTGTAAACGTCGAGGGGGGTCGGAGGAGAGTGTCGATGAAAAAGTCTAAATCGTATTGCGCCGGTGATGCAGGCCCAAGTGGTTGAAGGCTGATGGCTCATAAATCTGATTGAATCTAGCAGGTTGATAGTCACTTGCTAGTGCCGTAATAGGTAGCGTAAGCCCAGTAAAGATGAGAACAGCAAAGATTTTATTAAAGAAGCTGATGAAGTAAACTTTATTGAAGTTGCTACCTAAGTCATCTGCGTGATTTTTCATCATATCTATTTAGCTTACTAGTAAGGAAATAAGCAGTCAATTGGCTGGAAGAGTTGGTCGAATTTACACGATCGTGAGATAAATCGGATGCAATTCGTCAACGTCCAGGCTACGGACTAGGCGTGGCTGTAAAAGTAAATGAAGAGCAATCGCGGGTGGCGAGATCGAATGGGGACTATGGCTGGGGCGGATATACAGAAACTGTATTTTGGATAGATCCTAAACACGATCTAATCTGCATTAATTTAACCCGGTGTATACCTTTTGGTGCCTATCCAATCCGCAAACGGTTACGTGACGCGGTTTACA
>JBLHGU010000191.1:0-9981 GCA_047615875.1 Parasphingorhabdus sp. | reverse complement strand
AGAAATCATGAAAAGTTTATCTGAGTTACTCACCCGTGAGGAACGTGCAGCCATTAGCTCCCCTATAGAGTCTGCTCGAACTTTTCCGCGGCGCGCTTTTATAGACGACGACTTTTTTCAATTTGAAGTTCAACACGCGTTATCTGAGTCCTGGCTAGCGATTGATTTCCAAACGAGTATTTCTGAACCAGGGGATCTATACCCGACAGCCATTTTAGGCCTACCCATATTGCTTGTCCGCGGACAAGATGGCGTTGCTCGAGCATTTCATAATGTTTGCCCTTACGACAGTTGTGAAGTGTCTATACGCCCACAAAAAGGCGTCAACGAAATCATCGCACCCTACCACGGCTGGAAATATGATCTGACTGGAAAACTAGTTGAGGCTAACTTCTGGGACGGCACCCCAAAAGCTGCAGATGTCGATCTTAAAACTCTAAATGCCGATCTAATTCCCATCCCGTGTCATGAATGGTTGCAAACATTGTTTGTTTACGTCGGCAAATACCCTGTCGCGTTTGAAGATCAATATCGCGCGGTGCTCGATCACTTTGACGACGTAGATCTGGAAAGATTGGAAATTGGTTCGAGTGATAAAAACGAAGCGATGGTGCAGACACTTTCTATCAAATCAAACTGGAAAACTGTCTACGAAAATTATTCCCCAAATGTTTACCACGAAAGTTTCGTCCATGCGATGTACCGGAAGTCGCCTTTCAGCCCCAGGGTAGACGAACAAACCAACAAAACCTATACCGAAATCAATACTCAATGTGGGTTTTTGGGACTTTGTTATGATAACAAAATTGGCGATTCGCTTTATGGTACAACACGCCTGCCAAAGATTCGAAACAAAAATGGCAGTAACAACAGTATAAATACCATCTCTAATGTGTATCCTAATTGGGTGACCACGGTACTTGGGGACGCGGCTCGAATTTCAATTTTTCTACCGCAAGGGCCCGAATGTGGTACACAGATGGTAGGCACGTTTTTCGACCGGGACGGTGCACACGACCCTGAGCTTTTAGAAGATCGACTACAATCTGAACGAAAAGGCATCATCGCCAGAAGAGAAGACAATCGAATATGCGAATCGATACAACGTGCCCGACATTCACCTGCGGTGAATAGTCAATTTTACTCACCGTTTTGGGATGCTATGCATTACACCATGAACAATCTGATCCTTAATCGACTAGAAGATAGCGAGAAATAATTTATGGCCCGCGCAAAACTACACAACGGTGTTGAACTCGAATACGAAACCTTTGGGGATCCCAAGAATCCAGTGATATTTATCATTCTCGGAATTACCGACAACATTACTGATTGGCCAGCAGGTCTGTATCAACCGCTTGTGGATGCAGGATTTTGTGTCGTTCGCTATGAACTGCGGGATATGGGTCTTTCCAGTAAATTTGAACAAGCCGGTAAAGCTGACTTAGTAGCAGCAAAATCGTCAGTTGAACAAGGTATTCTTCCAGAAGCGCCTTACACCGTTCATGAAGTTACCGAAGACGCGAAACTACTAATGGATTACCTGAATATCAGGTCGGCCTGCGTAGTGGGATATTCCTATGGGTCAATGGTTGCCCAACTTCTCTCACTGCAAGCACCAGATAAAGTCAGTGGACTGGTCTGTTTGCAAGGCAGCAACTACAACCCAACATTGCCGGCCCGCACTCCGGAGGTCGAAAAAGCTATGCTAGGAGCGACCTTTGAATACGAAACATATGAGGAACAAGTACGCGCGATATTCAATCTTAGGAAGGCAACTAATGGTTCTATTCACTTTCTTGACGATGACGAAGCGATGCATAGTGCTCGCACGTCCGTGGACAGAACGTATTACCCAGAAGGAACCGCCAGGATTGTGTTATCACGTTTTGCCACAGCCCCTTTTTTCCAGAACGTCAGCAACATCGCGTGCCCAACTCTGGTACTTCATGGCGATGAAGATCCTATTTTTAGTCTCCCCCACGGTAAAGATATTGCCGATAGAATACCGGGCGCAGAACTGGTTATTCTCGAGGGTGCGGGACACAATCACCCATTATCACTACAGCCTGTTATTTCACAGCATATCGTCGAGTTTGCCGGAAGGGTTTTCCACTAATATACGCTGGGGAATATGCCGATTGATGCTCGTTCAACTAATGGGTTTTTTCCTCGATCCCGCAAGAGGTTGACCAGAACATGAGTACTATACAAGCTGAACTGCTCATTAAGAATTGTTATGTCATCACTATGAACGAAGCAGGCGACTGCTTCGAGCACGGAGCAATTGCAGTTATTGGGAACAAAATTGCCGCCGTTGGTACAGACGATGAGTTATCTAGACGATTTGATGCTGCACAGGTCATTGATGCCAGAGGAGGCATTGTCCACCCTGGTTTTATAGACACACATGTCCACTTCATGAATACAGCTCGGGGTGCGTTTCCGGATACGCTGCCGACTAGCGATATGATGAATTCTCTTCGTCGTTGGTGGGATGCGACTCAAGAGGAGGACGAGCGAGCAGCAACGTACCTGAACTGTCTTGAAATGCTATCCAATGGTACGACCTGTTTCCTTGAAGCGGGGACCCTGCAATACCCTGATGCGTCCGCCGATGCCGCCGAGAGCGTGGGTATTCGTGGATTCATAGGTGATCCGTTTCTTTGGGATCTTCCCGCATCGCCAGACACCTTTTCGATGCCACGCGTACCTCGGAACCTTGACCGTAGTCTGCAATTATTAGGCGGACAGCTTAAGAGAAATAAGGGTGAACCTTTGATAAGAGGTTGTATCGCTCTGTTTGGGCTTGGGAGCGCCTCTGTCGAGTTAATGAAGGCTGCTAAAAATATGGCTGACTCGCATAGTGTTATTTTCACCCAACATCAGTCATATGACTACAGCGATGCTGAAGCGGATGCAGCTCGCCTGGGAGCGCGCGCCCTATGCCATTATGCTGACCACGGCATTATTGGCGAGAATTGCACGTTTAGCCATATGAACGACCTATCGTGTGATGAAGTTGTGGCTGCGCATCGTGCTGGCATGTCGGCCGTGTGGTGCCCGGCAACTTCAATGAATCTGGGTACCAGCGCAGCGCGCCATGCCCGCCATTTGGAGATGTTAAGAATGGGGGTCAATATCTCACTCGCTAGTGACGGTGTTTCATCTGGTTGCCGTTACGACATCGGACTACAAGGGCTGCTGGCGCTGCTTTCTTCGCGTTCAAGAGCAGAGGATCGTTCGATCATATCGGCCTATGACGTATTAGAGCTGAGCACTATTCGGGGCGCGAAGGCTGTAGGAATGGCAGAAGAGATTGGTTCAATTGAAGTAGGTAAGTTCGCCGATCTGGTTATTCGATCTACCGACCTGCCAGAGGCCCAGCCCTACTCGGACCCAATCCAGTCACTAGTCTACAACTGTGGTTCCAAATCCGTGGCCCAGGTAATTGTAAACGGTAAGGCCGTGTGGTCAAACGGTCACCCTACTCTAGTCGAGGCAAGTAAAGTCTACAGGCTAGCACAAGCATCCCATAATCGTATGACAAAAAGAATGATGGTTCCAACGAATTGTTAACGATTTATGAGTATTACACAGAATAACTTTTAACTAGGGGCGCAAGGGAGCGGAATAAATTGCATTGTACTCCCTGAGTTAACGATATCTGTTGGTACGTTCAGCCGGCACGAGCGATCCGGAAATTAGCCTCAAGTTACTGTCATCACTGTTTAATACGGCCTCTTGAAACTCACGAATCATTACACCAACAAGTGTTTTTTCCCAGAACCAGTCGTTTAACTGCTGTGTCGATAGATACCCACCACCCGCAATCGCGGCTTCAAAATAAAAGACCTTGATGTCGTCTATGGCAAATCTGGCTCGGCTGATTCGAGCCATACCTTTAGGATTTTCCATCGGGCTGTCAGAGAAATAGCTGGCAACGTATTCAACTGCTTGCTCTGGGGACAAATGACTAATTCCGTAAGTCGACCCCTGCCGGTTTTGTTTAGCCAATTCCCAGCTAGCACGAACAATACTCACTTCTGCACATAGATCTCGTGCTTTCGATACATCGGGTGGCAGCCAATTAGGGTTACCTTGCGGATAAGGCGCCTCTTCAAGAAAATCTTCAATTACCGGGCCAGAACTGTGACCGTCAAACAAATTCAACGCAGCGCGTAAAACTCGAAGCTGCAATTCAGGTTCATTGGGTGCTCCGAATGGCCGCCCCAGTTCAAAGGGCACCCATAGGGCGCGAGGTGGTCGCATCGATTCAACATGCTCACGCACCAAAGCAACAATGACGGTGCTAAGACCTTCATCTTCTAAGTAATGGGCAAGCCCGCTCACGGCGCGCGTACAGGCAGGTCAGACCGGGGCAAGAACTACAGTATTAACACCCAGTGCCAGCATGGATTGACCGAGAACTCGTGCCTGATCTTCTAAGTTCTCAACATCCGTGGCGCCCATAAAGGCATAATGAAGACTAGCAGCTTTTCCAATACAGCCCTCTTGTTCAAGGTCAATCAATCGATCACGTGGCAACATTACATTCAAATCTTGCTGGAATCCGCTACGATCAAAATTTGTTGACACATGACTACACAGGATATCCTTGTCACTCACTGAAGCATCAATAGATCGATACCCTGAATCTCTCGACAGCAATGGCCGTTCACCTCTCACTATAAATCCGGCTGTCGATACAATAGCAACATGACGCTGATCAGGGTCAGCGGCTAAAATCCATGGTGAGGATGAAAAGCTTGGGCAATCAAGTTCTGCAATGACAGTTCGTTCTGGCTCTGGAACGTCGATCAGGCGAACCATCTAGTTTCCATAGCCCAAAAAATAAAACACACTTCTAATAAACTCACTAAAGTAGGTGGCGACATTCGACTTATCTTATCCAATTGACATCAAAGATACAATAAATAGACACACGACAACCCAGCTATTCCGTTCCTGATCTACTTTCTAATAACTGATCTTTTTTTACCAGCTCAGCTTCCAGCTCTGATTCATCCCAGTAACCAACCATTACTCCTGAATCCAAATGAATATCGTAATGCGGCCAATCTTCGTCACGGGCAGTTATATACTGATCGGAAAGTGTGGTCTGAGTTCTGGTGGTCCGACTCCAATGCGCCAGAACTTCGTATAACTGTGAACGAATTTCCTCGCACTCCGATTGATCGCCAAGGTCATGGATCTCCTCCGGGTCAGAATGCAGGTCATACAACATGGGTCTGAAGCCGTCGGCATGAATATATTTCCAGCGCCCATCAAAAACCATGTACATTCGCGCATTCGGCACACTTACTTTAAGATTAATACGCGCCAGATCAAAGGCATAGTCATACTCGCTGATCACATGAGAACGCCATTCTGTTTGCTGACCTCTTAGCAAGGGCAATAGTGAGCGCCCCTCCAGTATATGCGGTTGTTCATCGCCACCAAAATAATCTACAAAAGTCGGTACAAGATCAATCGCCTCCACTAATGTCTCGCTGACCGTGCCGCGAGTGACATCAGCCGCTTTTGAAGGATCAACAACAATTAGCGGTACACGAACGGACATATCGTGAAACAACTGTTTCTCTCCTAACCAGTGATCTCCCAGATAATCGCCGTGATCCGAGGTAAACACGATCAATGTTTCATCTAACAAATTTTCCCGGCGCATAAACTCAAACAGTCTGCCCAGTTGATCATCGATCTGTTTGATCAGCCCCATATAGGCAGGTATCACCTTTTCTCGTACACCCGGCCTGCAAAAGACTCTGGAATAGTGTTCATTCTGAAATGCATCGAGTAGTGGGTGAGGATCATTCAATTCAGTCTTATCTCGAATAGGCTCTACCAACTGATCCACACTGAACATATTGTGGTATGGCGCCGGCACAATATAGGGCCAATGGGGTTTGATATAGGATAAATGCAAGCACCAGGGCTGCTTGCCAGTTTTCGCCTCGGCCATGAACTGCATCGCTTTCTGCGTCATGTAGGCGGTTTCGGAATGTTGCTCTGGGACTCTGGCAGGCTTGCCGGCATTTTCCAGGAACCAGCCGCTTCTGAGCTTCCCTTCCGTATCTTCGACCGAGTTCGCCCAGTCCATCCATGGGTTTTTCCCGTCAAACCCCTGCTTTTTTAGATAGTCGTTATAATGCGTGTCAGCACCATCATGGTTCGGGTGTATACCATCGTCACGCTCAAAGGGTTCGAATCCACATTCCGACAGGTGCACCCCAATGGTCGAGCTCGGATCAATACCCAGGCGTTGCATACCCTCCAGATCCGCTGCCATATGAGTCTTACCTACCAGAACCGAGTGTACATCAAGCTTTTTAAGATGATCTCCAAGAGTCTGCTCGCCTATTTTGAGCGGCATTCCGTTCTGTGTTGAACCATGGCTGCGCGCGTACCGTCCGGTATAAGTACACATTCGCGAAGGACCACAAATGGTGGACTGCACGTAGGCCTGATTAAAACGTACACCTTGCCTGGCAAGGTTGTCGATATTGGGCGTGTGAAGATGGGGATGACCATAACAACTGAGATAATCTGCTCTCAATTGATCACACATGATAAATAAAACGTTTAAATTCTTAGCCATCTTCTAGAGACTATCCCAAAAACAGATACATCGAATCGTTATTATAGGCCTCTTATGCTAGTCCACAGTTGCATTAACAATCGGATGGCGTAGGCAACCAATGCCTTCAACACAAGCGACAATGGTATCCCCCGGCCACATCCATTCCTGAGGATCCCGTCCAGCACCAACACCGGCCGGTGTACCCGTGGCAATAATATCACCACCTTCTATTGTCATGCCGGTTGAAATATCAGCAATCAGAGTGGGGATGTCGAACAACATGAACTTTGTATTGGAGCGTTGTTTTTCCTGACCATTTTTGGTCAACCATAAATCCAGATTCTGCGGGTCGGGCAAATCATCTGCAGTAATTATGCAGGGGCCGAAAGGCGCGTAACTATCCTGTCCTTTAGCAAAAATCCATTGACCAGCTCGACGATTATCCCGCGCAGAAACATCAATCATTACTGAGTAGCCAAAAACATGTTCCATCGCATGTTTGGCATCGATATGTTTACCACCACTGCCCATAATCACGGCTAACTCAACCTCCCAATCCAGTTGTTGGGTCATATTGCTATCGTGTTGAATGGGTTCGCCGGGGCCAATTACTGCTGTTGGCGGCTTAGTGAATAAAACAGGTTGTTGAGGCAGCGCGCTGTCGGTATCCAGAGAACGGGCGCTTTCCGCAACGTGTTCTGTGTAGTTAAGACCAATGCCCCAGATATTTTTTCGTGGTCGAGGTATTGGCGCACAAATAATGGCATTTGACAGTGCTACAGATGTATTTATTGGTGGTGCACCGTCAATTTCTTCTATAAGGTTTTTCAAAGTGGCGAGACCAGTTCGTCCGGTATCAATCAGACCTAACATGCTGTCGGGCATATCTTCACCCACTGCCACTCCAAGTGCTTCAACATCGATTACCAGATCATCTAGCACCACACCGAGACGGGCTGAAGTTTCAACAGAAGCGCGATAAGTTACAAGTTTCATTTATTTTCTCATTTAACTGGTTGATTGCCGTTGTTTTCAGCATAGGCCTGTTCCCGATAAAGACCCAATGCACGAATTACCGGCAGATCATTAAGGCAGAATAGACAGGCATCATCACTAGCGGATGCGTTAGCGTGTTCGTGCCAGGCCCAGGCAGGCACACAGAAGATATCTCTTTCGGACCAATCAAAGCGTTGTCCATTGATAACAGAATAACCTGAGCCCTTTGCAACATTATAAAGATAGCTTCCGGTATGTCGATGGGCTTTGGTATGTTCGCACGGTCGCAGCATCTGCATCGATGCGCCCATGGTTTTCATCACTGGCCCGTTGGTGGCCGGGTTAACATAATCCATCAGAATTCCATCATAGGGCGAGCCATCGGTCGCTTCAGCATACTTTGACAGTGCCTCATAGGTTGGCTCCCACTCATACTTAAACAGCGGGCTATAGCCCTTGTTCCAGTTCCCTCCGCCAGGTGTTAGACCGGGATTACCCCAGGTCTTAGTCATGTCGTCGACAGGAAAAGCAACCGGTTCACTTAAATCTGGATGCACCTCGAAAAAATTCGCTTCGAGTGCATTCACCAATGGAATATCCAGCCCATCCTGCCAAATGCACGGTGTACCCGTTGCTTCCACGGCATGCTCATGCCAGGTACCGTTTGGTGTCAGGACGAAGTCGTTACGACCAAGTGTCATCTTGTGTCCGTCTACCACGGTATAAGCGCCCTCACCTTCCATGATGAATCGGATGGCTGAGGCCGAATGGCGGTGGGCAGTTGCTACTTCTCCCGGATTCATTACCTGCAGACCGGCATATATCCAACCCACTGCAGCTGAAACGTCGCGACGCCCCGGATTGTTTAAATAAATTACCCGACGTCCGGCTTTTTCCGGTGTAACCAGTTCCCTCGATCGTAGAACATGCTGCCGCAGGTCGTTATAGCGCCATAGGACCGGCACTGATTCGCTGCGTGGCTCCCAGGGTTCTATTTTGTTTGCCACGGTCCAAAGCGCCCCAGCCTCAAACTGCTCCAGTTCATCGTAATAGGCCAGAAGCTCTGGCGTGTCCTCAACATTGGCCCGGCCCGCAACATTCTCCCGGTGGTTCTCACGACTTTGACTCATGAATGGTTTCCTCGGCATTTTTTTTGCTGGTCAAGTGATCAGGCCAACAGTTATTGTTAAAGTCTAATGAATCAATTTAAGCTGCTAGCATGCCATGCAACAATTTTGAAAACAATCGAACCAGATTCGGAATTTAAAATTCGAATAACATTCGCGCATATTCTGATATTCTCATTTTGTTTGTTCGCGCCAAAGTAAAAATAATATATGAGAGAAACAATTGGCAATCTGACGAAAACGGGATGGATTCGTCAGTTGCTGCCCGCTTCAATGATTGGTGTAATTGCCGGGATCGATAACATTACAGCTGCACTCGCTATGGGTGCATTGTTATTTACGGGTCCGCTAGCGTCCGGGATGGGTCTTGGCGTCGGAGTGGCTATTGGGTGGTGCGTTTCTCTCACTGGTCGTTGCACTTCGCAGCGTCGTACCGAATACGGTAGCACTGGTGCAGGAAACATCCATCGCTATTCTAGCTACTGCGATCGTTGCAATGAGTCTGAGATCATCAGGCGATGCCGAGATCAATATAGCCACGGCTATTGCGATTATGGGTGTGTCCAGTCTCGCAGTAGGAACGCCGGTTACCCGGCGCCCCCTGCACAGTCCCGGACGTGCGGCTTTCCCGCATCCGGTTCTTCGGTTGCACTCGCTTTCGTGCAAGGCTGAGTCATTAGGTCAACACCCTTCGAGGCAACCCCGCACTAATCCGGGCCTTCTTGAATAGACCTCGATCGACTGCTCGCCAGAAGGTTTCACGTGTGAAACTCTGGCGTTTTCCGCCTCGCCGATTAAGCCATTTGAACGTACATTCCATGGCCCACAGATAGAAGCGATTGATCGAACGTCCATTGCCTATTATTCCGAAGTAATTGTAGTGACCCGTTAGCCGCCTATTCAGACCTTTAACAAAGTCACTTCTCGATAAGTGCCTTTCCTTTTTAATCCATTCTTTGATTCGACGGCTCGCCCCTTGTAATTTCTTCGGCGCCGTTCGTCGTTTCACCCGAGGCTGTCCCCCCTTGCGACCCTTCTCCCAGTAGAATTCGAATCCTACGAAGATGAATCGCTGGCCTTTCTTCAGGTTACGGCGACTGAACGCGAGCTTATTGGTCTTTTCTGGTGCTATCTCAAGGCCAAACTTTTCTAGCCTTTTCGGTAGTGCCTGATAGTACCACTGTGCGTCGTCTTCGTGCTCAAATGCACAAACCCAGTCATCAGCGTAGCGCGTTAATATCGCTTTGCCTCGACAGG
>JBLHGU010000190.1:0-9990 GCA_047615875.1 Parasphingorhabdus sp. | reverse complement strand
GCCGCCGAGGCTCGGGCACCTACGTGTTGCCATTGGCGCGTCGTATAGATCTTTTCTCCCTGGCGGGAACCAGTGCTGCGCTGCGTGACAGTAATCTAGAAACTACAGCCGTTTTACTTCAGCGACCCGAAATTTTGGGTAATGGTGAATATCAGCCAGAATTATTTAATAATTTGCCAATTTATAGCCTGAAAAGACTCACATGTATAGCTAAAGAGCCTGTGTTGCTTGAATTTATCTATCTTGAGGCTAACTTATTTACGGGGCTTGAGCGGCAGATGGAGGCTGGCGATTCGCTATCAAGAATTGTACGCGAGGTGTTTCATCTGGAAGTGACTAGCGCTGATCAGGAATACTCAATTACTTCGGCGAACGCAGAAACTGGCCAATTGCTTGGTGTGCCTTACAACACGCCACTACTGCATGTAGGTCGTACGCTTCATTTTGGAGCGCATCAATCCGCTATCTATTGCGACATTTATTGCCGCACCGATCGCTACCGATTTACTCAAACTATTACCACTCCTGATCTTCAGGGGAAGGAATTAAATTATGCAAAGTAGAGGCTATTTTGATCATTTCGGTGGCGCCTTTATCCCAGAGATTCTGGTGCCCACATTCGATGAACTCGAAACCGCGTATTTGGATGCGCGCAAAGACGACTCGTTCTGGGAAGAATATAAGAACTTGATGTCGACTTACTCCTGTCGAGCCACCCCGCTGACTTATGCCGAAAACCTCAGTCGTCACTTCGGTGGTGCGCAGATCTATGTTAAGCGCGAAGACCTAAATCATACCGGCGCCCATAAGGCGAATAATGTTATAGGACAGGGTCTGTTAACCAGGCGTATGGGCAAAACCCGAGTAATTGCCGAAACCGGTGCCGGTCAGCACGGTGTTGCAACTGCCACCATGGCGGCCAAGTTTGGTTTTGAATGTACCATTTATATGGGTGAGGTAGATGTAGAACGTCAACGACCTAATGTATTTTGGATGGAGCAAATGGGTGCTGAAGTTATTCCAGTAAAAGATGGTAGCAGAACTTTGAAGGATGCCATTAACGAGGCCTTCCGTGATTGGGTTACCAACATGGACAACACCCACTATGTGCTGGGTACCGCCTGTGGACCACATCCCTTTCCCGAGATGGTGTCCTGGTTTCAATCTATTATTGGTACAGAAGCCCGCGAGCAAATACTGCGATATGCCGGCAAGCTGCCAGCCCGGGCTTATGCCTGTGTGGGTGGAGGATCTAATGCCATGGGCTTATTCAGTGGCTTTATGGACGATGCGGATGTGGAACTGGTTGGTGTTGAGGCTGGCGGTCGCGGCAAAGGTATTGGAGAGCATGCATCGAGGTTAGCCTATAATGATGCATCAGTTGGCGTAGCACAGGGTTATAAAACCTATTTTCTGCAAGATGATGATGGCCAGATGCAGGAAACCCATAGTGTTTCAGCGGGTCTGGACTATGTCGGAGTCTCGCCTATTTTGTCTGGGCTATATGAAAGTAAACGTGTACGTTTTGAAGCAGCTACCGATAAGGAGGTGGTAGATGCCATGACATTGACGGTAAGGAAGGAAGGTCTAATACCGGCACTGGAATCTTCACATGCTTTTGCTCAAGCCTTTAAAGAAGCCGGAGATCTCGGTAAAGACGAGGCTATTATCATAAATCAGTCGGGTCGGGCGGATAAAGACATTTTTACCGTTGCCGATGCGGTGAAAGATCCCAAGTGGGAGGAATTTATTATTGCCAAAGCCGAGGAGTACAAAAATGCTTGAGCAAATCATCAAGGCGAAACTAGCCGAGAAAGAAATATTACTGATGACCCATATTGTATTGGGTTACCCTTCTTTCGACGATTCCCTGCGTACTGTTGAAACTATGGTGGAAGCTGGTGTGGATCTGATGGAGTTGCAGATTCCATTTTCAGAGCCTATGGCGGATGGCCCGGTTATTATCAAGGCTAACTCTGATGCTTTGAGCCGTGGCGCTCGAGTAGAACGTAGTCTTGAAATGGCTGAGCAACTTTGTAGCCGTTTTGATATTCCTTTTCTATTCATGACTTATTACAACATTTTGTTTAGAAATGGCGTGCAGCAATTTGTCGAGAATATGGCGCGCATTGGCATTAAGGGTGCAATCATTCCTGATCTGCCGCCAGAAGAAGGCTCTGACTATCTCAACGCCATGAAACAAAATGGATTGTCACCCATCCACATATTTACGCCCAATAGCAGCCATCAACGCCTGCGTTTTTTAAGTGAGCAAAGTGATGGATTTATGTATGCCGTGGCACGTAAAGGTGTTACCGGTAAGGACACTACTTTTTCTGGTGAGATAGACGATTACCTGGGCGCCTGTCGGGCTGCAACAAACTTGCCTTTAGCAGTGGGCTTTGGTGTTAAAAGTAAACAAGATGTGGACTTTCTGCGAGGCAAGGCAGACATCGCTATCATTGGCAGCGAATCGATACGTGTATTAGATCGAGATGGAGTGGCAGGGGTTGGCCCGTTTATTAAAGGTCTTATAAGTTAATGGTTTATTAGATTGGGTGAAGGTGCCGAGACGGATAATCTCGGTGTCCGTCGCCTAGGTCACTCGATTAGCTACAGCATAGGACGGGTTGTTCCACAATTTTTTATCTAGCACCTCAACCAGTCTATCTACTGCTACATCAACGTCTTGTTCGTCTAAATATAAAGGCGCAAAACCAAATCTCAGAAGATTTGGCGCACGAAAATCTCCAATAACCCCGTTGGCAATTAGCGCCTGCATAGTTCCATAACTATGTTCAAATGAGAACGATACTTGTGAACCACGGATTGCCGAGTCACGTGGACTTTCCAACACGAGGCTCGGACAACGACTCTCGACCTGCTGAATAAACCGTTCAGAAAGCTTTATGGAAGCCTGGCGTATATCCCTAAGGTCAATACCCTGCCAGATTTTTAATGCCTCTTCGAGTGCACTCATTTGTATAACCGATGGTGTGCCAACTCGCATTCGTTCAATGCCACCTGATGGACGATAGAATTGCTCGAATGAAAAAGGTGCATCGTGACCCAGCCAACCCATCAACGCAGGTGTGGTTTGTTCGATAAGATCGGGTCGCACATAAATAAATGCCGGAGATCCGGGGCCGCCGTTAAGGTACTTATAAGTGCAACCGACGGCGAACTCACAATTTGAATCTTTCAGGTTAACCGGGATAGCACCGGCGCTATGTGCGAGATCCCAGATCATTACCGCACCATTGGATTGTGCCTTTTCTGTGATGGCATTCATGTCGTACATTCTTCCAGTACGATAGCTAACCTCAGTGAGCAAAACTACAGCCGTGTCATTGTCTATGGCGCTCGGCATACTGTCAAAATCAACCAGTCGCAGCTCATGGTCCTTGCCGAGCATTCGAATCAGACCCTGAGCCATATACAGATCGGCGGGAAAGTTATCTTTGTCGGAAAGTATGACTCTACGATCGGGTCGCATTATCAGTGCCGATGCCAATGCCTGATAAACTTTAATGGTTAAAGTATCCCCTACCACAATGCTATCCGTGTCCGCACCAACCAGATTAGCAATTGTGTTGCCGACTCTGGCCGGTTGTTCCATCCATCCAGCTTTATTCCAGCTGGTGATCAGTCCCTGACCCCATTCTTCTCTGATGACCTGGTCTACATGTTGACCTACAGATTTTGGTAATAGCCCCAGTGAATTACCATCCAGATAAATGATATTTTCGGGTATTTCAAACAGGTGTTTCAGAGTTTTAAAGACAGTCATAAATTTTTGATGGTGAACTTCAGTGAACAGAGTCTGCATTAATCCATAAATAGCTGATGGCATGCAAATAGAAAGTTTACTCGTAACAACAGAAAGTTTACTAATTGACATAACCACCCCTACTGTTGCACCATTAAGGCATGGGGTAGCGATCGCCCCGTGAGGCGCCAGCCTAAGTATCGCATCCACTATCTAACTTAATAACCTTAAGAATAAGGAGGATGCGCTATGCCGTCACCCACTCAAATTACCAATACCCAACTCTCGCGTTTAATTGGCACACCGGATGCACCGGTGATAGTTGATGTTCGAATCGATGAAGACTTCGAAGAAAACCCCCGTCTAATACCCGGTTCAGTTCGCCATCCTTTTGATCGAATGAGTGAACTTGCGGATCGGTTGAAAGATCAAAAAGTTGTTGTCTCTTGTCATCGAGGCAAGAAGCTCAGCGAAGGTGCAGCAGCTATGCTACGTACCACCGGAGTTCGCGCAGAGTCTCTACAGGATGGTCATGTCGGCTGGCACGTAGCTGGTTTGCCAATGATCCCATCCACACGAATCCCCGTTTCTGAGTCTGGCTCAGGCTCGCTGTGGGTAACCAGACATCGACCCAAGATTGACCGTATCGCCTGTCCCTGGCTAATTCGGCGTTTTGTTGATGCAAAGGCGCGGTTTTTGTTTGTGTCACCGGCAGAGGTGCTGGCGGTGGGTGAAAAATTCGATGCTACACCCTTTGATGTAGGTGACGTTTTCTGGAGCCATCGAGGCGACCAATGTACTTTCGACACGATGCTAGATGAATTCGCGTTACAAACCGAAACCCTGACTCATTTGGCAACTTTAATACGTGGCGCTGATACTAATAATCTGGACCTGACACCTCAGTCTGCAGGACTGTTAGCGGTATCTTTGGGCTTATCTCGTATGTACCGCGATGACAACGAGCAACTTGAGGCCAGCATGGTTGTATACGATGCTCTTTATAGATGGTGTCGCGATGCCGTGGGTGAAACCCATGACTGGTGAGAGCTCTACTGCTAATCCAGAGACTATAGGGCAAGTTCCCACCAAGCCAACACTCATGCAAGCCACACGATTGTGGTTAACCATTGGGCTGCTTTCCTTCGGCGGGCCGGCCGCACAGATTGCATTGATGCATCGCATGCTGGTTGATGAAAAAGGCTGGCTTGATGAGGAAACCTATCTTAATGCCTTGAGCTTCTGCATGTTGTTGCCCGGACCTGAAGCCATGCAGCTGGCGACGTATGCGGGTTGGCGGTTACACGGTTTATTGGGTGGTTTGGTAGCCGGGTTGTTGTTTGTGTTACCCGGCGCCCTGATCGTGTTGATACTGGCAATAATTTATGTCACTTTTGGTGATGTGCCGCTGGTTAATGCGTTGTTTATAGGCATCAAAGCGGCGGTTTTGATCGTCGTGCTGGAGGCATTGCAGAGGGTCGCTAAAAAGGCTCTCAACGGCTTGTTGTATTGGCTGATCGCCGGCGTGGCATTTGTGGGGATATTTTTCCTGGCGTTGCCATTCCCGTTGATTGTGCTCGGTGCGGGACTGGTCGGTTACATAATCGCCAGTAATCACACAAGCAGTGCTCGAATAACACGATCGGCAGATCACGGATTGGTCACCCTTATCGCTACCGTATCTATATGGCTGCTACTTTGGGCTTTGCCGTTCGTGGCAATTTACCTGATTAATCCTGATAGTCTGTTGCTAGACATAGGCGCATTTTTCTCTCGTCTGGCAGTGGTCACTTTCGGCGGTGCCTATGCGGTTCTGGCCTATATGGGCCAGGCCGTTGTGGATCAGTTTGGTTGGCTGAGTGCAGGGGAAATGATGGATGGTCTCGGTCTTGCCGAAACCACACCGGGCCCTCTCATACTGGTGACCGAATTTGTTGGATTTATTGCAGCCTTTCGAGAGGGCGGCATGGGCTTTGGTGTTCTCGGTGCGTTGGTTGCGCTATGGATGACATTCGTTCCCTGTTTTCTGTGGATATTTGCCGGTGCCCCACATATCGAATGGATCTGTAGCCAACCACGTTTGAAAAGTGCCTTAACCGGCATTTCGGCTGCGGTGGTCGGTGTCATTCTCAACTTGTCCTTGTGGTTTGCACTGCATGTGATATTCAAGAGCGTAACGTTAACAGAGTACGGTTGGCTGAAAGTCTGGCAGCCGGATATGTTAAGTGTCGACTGGTTGGTTGTGGCCCTGTCGGTGGTTTGTGCCCTGGCTATATTTGTGCTGCGATGGTCTGTGTTACGGACGCTTTGTTTAGCATCAACTCTGGGCGTGGTGGCTTCTTTTCTTTAGTCGCGGGCAAGCCGGTGTTTAGAATAGACGATGATCCAATTCAGCATGATGAAAAATTCATGCTGAATTTATGAAGTTATTTTTCATTACGCGTCAGTATAAAAATTAGCGACGAGGAATATTAAGAAACGTCGCTAATCTTTCAACACCAACTCTGATTTAGTCAAATAATCGCGGCCAATATATTCAGGGAATAATTGGCCATGTTTCATCGTCGTCCCGCGGCACTTCATCAGCTTGCACCAGATGTAGGCATTTCCATGGCACGCCTTACCGGTATCGAAGGTGTTTCCCGTTCGTTGCTAGTCAGTATTGTGCCGTTAATAGCATTAGATTCCTTAGGCTCGAAGGAGATGGTTTCTTATGCCTATTTGTCTGGTGCTATTTTCACTCTATGTATAACCCTCAATTTAGGGCATCTGGAGCGTCTGTTGCAGCGTCGCTGGGTAGTTACGCTCGGTGGATGTTTCCTGGCCCTCGCCGCACTTTTATTCCACAGCGGCTACGCACCGGCCTTTGTTCTTGGCATAGGCATGCGATCTGCTGCGGCATCGCTATTCTCTGTGTGTGTTTCCCTCTACATCATGGACTACATAGGCAAACGAGATCTCACCCGAGTTGAGTCCCATCGCCTGGTATTTGCTGGCTCTGCCTGGTTAATTGGCCCGGTGAGTGGCATCTGGTTATACGAGAATGTTTCAGAGGGGTTGGTGTTTGCATTGGCTGCGGTCTTTGCGGGATTGATGTTGATTTACTTCTGGAAGCTACGTCTGGCTCCGAACACTGCAATCAACCAGGCGACGTCTCACGCGGCTAACCCATGGCGGGCCGTGATGCGCTATATGGATCAGCCCAAACTGCGAATAGCTTATAGCATCACACTCAGTCGTTCCTGTTTTTGGGTGGCGTTATTTATATTTGGTCCGATCTATGTGGTAGAGGCAGGATTGCCTACCTGGATGGCCGGTGTATTGTTGTCCTTTGTTAGTGGGTTGTTATTGTTTAGCCCGATAATTCGCCGATCTGCAGATCGTTATGGCACTCGCCGCATTATTATGATCGGACTGATAATAACCGGCGTTAGCGTCATATCACTGGGACTACTGCAAAGCCCACGACCCCTTGGCCTGGTGTTTTGGGTTACCGGTGCCATGGGCGGGGCAATGTTAGATGTGCTCGGTAACATTCCTTTTATGCGTACCGTGAAACCCAGGGAACGGGTTGCCATGACCGCCGTATTCTCAACCTGGCGAGAGGGCTCGGAGCTGTTAACCCCAGCTTTGGTGGCGATTATTCTGATATTTGCGCCGATTTGGTATTTCTATATTTTGCTTGGTATCATGCATTTTTTCTCTGCTGTAACAGCTAGTTACTTGCCCAAAAGACTGTAACTGATCATGGAAGCCCTGGGCCCAATAGAAGAACGAAAAGACCTGATAGACGCCTGCCTTGATGACTAGTGCTTTGTCGAAAACCGAAATGGATGAATTTTATATATCGGATGAGTAAAAAATCTGTCTTGGCTAATAATTTGCGGTGGAAGGGTGAGCTGTATCTGCGGCCAGATAGATCGCCTGATAACAATAGCAGTACTGTGGCAGCGCCAACCCGGGGGAACTAGGGATGCCTTCAACGGGTCATAAAGGGACTGGATGACCTGTAGGTGTTCAGGCTCTTGCCAGATTAAATATTAAGAACCCAAAGTAAGGATCAAAGAATGACAGAAAGAACCACAATGAAAAGACAAGACTTAATGCTGCGGTGGAGAAATTTTAGTGCCTTGTGTGTTGTCATTCTTCTTACGGGCTGCGGAGGAGGCGGTGGTAATGCAACTTCTGGTAGTGGAGGAAACGCTGGAGCACCTGCTCAGTATGTCCTCACCTTCAATGCCGCCTGGAGTGGTGCCACCCACGCAAACTTTCCGCGCAATCCGCATTTCTCAGGTCTTATCGGAGGTGCTCATACGCCTAGCGCGCGGCTGTGGACATCCGGCGGTCGCGCTACTAAGGGCATCAAGGACATGGCAGAACGTGGTGGCAAAGGTTCGCTCCAGAGCGAAGTGAAGGGACAGATCGCAGCGGGGCAAGCCTGTAGCGTAATTTCCGGGGGAGGCATCAATCCGTCACCGGGCGCGACTTCCGTGAGATTCACCGTAACCCCGAAGTGTCCCGCCGTGTCCATCGTCAGTATGATCGCCCCAAGCCCTGACTGGTTCGTGGGTGTCTCAGCGGTCAACCTGGCCCAGGGCAACGGCTGGGTCGATGTCAAAGTAGTAGAGCTTCATGGCTACGACGCCGGGACCGACAGTGGACAGACCCACACCGCTGCCAATGCCCGTACCGCACCCAGCCAACCTATTCGCCGGATCGGATCCCTATCGAGTATGGGGACCTTTACCTTTAGACGTGTGCAGTGAGCATTAAGTGTAAACTTATTAATTACTGATATTAGCAAGCCACTACATAGCAAATACCTGAATTGAATAGTTGAAATCACTAACCTATTAACTAACGATAGATCCAGAGGTCAATCGAGACTGCGTGCAAATTTTCGAATATCTGCAACAAGTAAATCGGGCTGTTCCATTGCAGCAAAGTGTCCACCATGTGGCATTTCTGTCCATTGCGTGACGTTATAAATGCGTTCAGCATAGCTACGTGGCGGCCAGGCTAAAAGTTCTGCAGGAAACAGTGCACAGCCAGTCGGTACTTCGACTCTTTTTCCTTCTGGCGACAAAATTCTTCCACCTTCCTCGCGGCGGCCGTAATAAATCCACGAAGCCGTATTGAATGTCTTAGTAACAATGTAGACCATGATATTAGTCAGCAGCTGATCTTTTGTGTAAACGCTTTCAACATCGTCTCCCTCTATATCAGACCAGCCTTGCATCTTTTCCAGTATCCATGCAGCTACACCGACGGGGCTATCCATCATCGCATAGCTCAAGGTCTGGGGCTTGGTTGCCTGCTGGGTGCGGTAGCCATTCTGTATAAGCTGATCTTTTTCAAACTGCTCTGCCCACTGAATCTCTTCAGCTCCTTGTGGATCATCCTTGTGTCGCATAGTAAGGATATTTATGTGAATAGCTGCACAGGTAGGGGCGTGGTCATAACCAAGCCAACTTGAAATGGCACCACCCCAGTCTCCGCCCTGTGCAATATAAGTTTCATATCCCAGGACATCGGTCATCAAGCTGTTAAAAATAGACGCCATCTTCCTTGGGCCATAAGGTCGGGGGGGGCGGCCCGAAAAACCGAACCCAGGTAGTGAGGGGGCAACCACGTCAAATGCATCGTCGATTGATCCGCCGTGCTTTTCCGGATGTGCAAGCACATCGATAAATTCCAGAAACTCAACTATCGATCCTGGCCAACCGTGGCTAATGATGAGCGGTTTAGGATTAGTTCCACTGCCTTTTTCATGAATGAAATGAATGTCAATTCCATCTATAGGGGCTTTGAAATGAGAAAACTGGTTGATGCGCGCTTCTTGTTTACGCCAATCGAATTCAGTCACCCAGTAGTCACAGAATTCTTTCATGTAGTCCAGATTGGTACCGTACTCCCATCCGCCGCCATCTGGCATTTCGTGCCAGGGAAATGCTATTACTTTTTTACGAATAGCGTCCAAAGTTTCCTCTGGAATATCTAAGTTAAATATCTGCAAATCAATCACGCGTGTAAAATTAAATTATTTGTTAGACGAATTAACGCAAATAAACGACATTGCCGTCGAGAGACAGATTTAATATTTCGCGAGGACAGAATCGAATTTATCGAGCTACAGCACTAAATAGTGCCTGAACGAAAATAAGTAAGCTTATGAAAACCTGACAGAAAGCGAAGGAATCGATAGACGAAGTTTTACCGAA
>JBLHGU010000189.1:0-10003 GCA_047615875.1 Parasphingorhabdus sp. | reverse complement strand
ATTAAAAGGTAATACGGCGATAGAAGGTCGGCTTTTTATAGAGTCTTGTTTAGTTCTTGCCCGGCTTGTCTGAAGATCATCACTTACAGATTCAGGCAGAGGTAGCGACTCACCCTGTATAACCGCGACCCTAAAGCATTTTACCGGCTGGCTGATGCCTTTTAATGAACGCTCCCCGAGCGGAGTAAAGTCAAAAGGTAGTCTTTCCGGCACCGCTTCAGACACCGAGCCTTGCACGACGACTCCGCCGGGATCGGCAATCTGTTCCAGCCGCTGAGCCAGGATAACACCCAGCCCGGTAATGGTGTCGTCGGCAATCACCACCTCGCCAAGAGCAATGCCAATTCTTACTTCAACATCGCTGACGGTCTCGACGGTTCGATTATTATTAGCCTGATCCTCCTGAAACGCGCAGGCGGCCAACAAAGCATCCGATGGCCGGGAAAATTCCGCCACCAAAGCATCGCCACGTATCTCATGAGCAACGCCATTGTAAGCAGTAATCTTTTCTGCCAGACATTGGAATGTGCTCTGCATACTCTCGTGGGCAAGCATTTCGTTCTTGCGGACCAGTAATGTTGATTCCACAACGTCCGCATGCAGTATGACGGCAAGTCTACGGGACTTAACGGATTTCGAGTTCAAATCAATATGTCGATCGTATGCTATTCATAAGTTCATGAGCTAAAAAACATGCGGCTCATATTTCTGGCCGGAAAACTATTATTTTTCCGGGCTGGTCCCGGAAAATCGGGACAAGTCATCTTCAACATCAAACCAGCTTAGTTTTTCTTCGATAAAAGCGTGTCGATCGGGCTGAACAGATTCCGGATCATCCAGAGTGGAGATGTAAATTTCTTCAATTGGCACATCGTGCCAGACTCCTTGCCAGGATATGGGTGTGCCACAAGTGTCACAATGCCCCCGGAATACACCAGGGGACGACTCGTACCATTTTGGCTCACCCTGGGTAAACGTCACTGCACCCTTATAATAAAGAATAATCGCCATAACCGGTGAAGCACTGGCGCGACGACAACTCTCGCAGTGGCAATAAGAAACCTTGAAAGGCTTTTTACTGGTCTGAAACCTTAGGGCCCCACACAGGCAGCCACCGGTGAGCTTTTCAGGATAATCCGGCATAACAGCATCGAATAATTTAGTGATTAAATACGAACTTTAACACACCATTCAACGTGGCATTACAGACACGCAGGAATTAACTCCACCGACAACATTCAGAGGAAACAATAGCCAATCAATTAGATGACTTAAGTCGTCAATATTTCAATTTCGGTCTATTTTTACAAATACTATTTTTCAACGAATGCTCTTTCAGTGACAAACTCGCCATAATCCTGACGACGGGTCTCCGTAAAGCCTTTGTTGACAAGCAACTCGCTGAGGCTCTGCAACATGCCGGGTCCGCCACATAGCATGAACCTGTCATCCTCGACGGATAAGTCTGGTAATCCCACGTCCTCGGCCAGCTGTCCAGAATCTAACAAATCAGAAATACGACCTTGATTACGAAATGCTTCCCGGGTAACCGCTGGATAGTAAATCAGTTTGCTTCTAACCGAATCACCAAAGTATTCATTGGATTGCAATTGGCTGGTAATCAGATCCTGATAAGTTAATTCGTTGATATAACGACACCCGTGAACCAGAACAACCTTTTCGAATTGTTCGTACACATCCGGATCTTTAATCACCGACAGGAATGGTGCCAAACCGGTACCTGTGGATAGCAAGTAAAGATGCCTGCCGGGTTTAAGTCGATCCCACAAAAGCGTACCAGTAGGTTTCTTACTAACCATCAAGGTGTCGCCAGCCTTGATATGTTGCAGCCTTGAAGTTAACGGTCCCTCAGATACTTTTATACTATAGAACTCAAGAAACTCTTCATAATTGGAGCTTGCCATACTGTAGGCGCGCATCAGGGGTTTGCCATTTACTTCAATGCCAATCATGGCGAATTCTCCGTTACGAAATCTCACCGCAGGATCTCTTGTTGTCTTGATTGAGAACAAAGATTCTGACCAGTGATGAACGTCGAGAACGGTTTCGGTATGGGCCTGGGTCATTTTTTAACTAATTCCTGGAATGGCTATGCACCTGACAGGTGCCTTGGAGTTTGATCACGACCAATACCTATGTACCGGTTGATTACCGCGTAGAACTTTACCTGGCAAACTGCTAGTGCTATGGATTGATTCAATGGTGTCAAATCCGCATCGTTTCAAGCTATTAACCTGATCTTGCAAGATATCGCCGGCAGCAATTAGCCTGCCGTTGTACTTTAGTCTGGCACGCAGCATATATCCGATACTAAACACCCGACCATCTGTAAAAGAGTCGACTGTGACTCGAATAGCTGAAGCCTCCAGTTGCTCAGTTGTCATGTCGAGCACTATTTGATCTGTTGTTAATTCAATAAGTGCTGCGGTCGATCCTGATGACGCGATTGTGTGAAGGCCCGCGTCAACTGTACAACTCGTCAAGTAACTAGGCATAGATAGCCTCCCGGAACGGTTTCAATCCGATTCGGAGATAGGTTTCCAGAAACTCTTCCTGTGGCAATCTGTTTTCTACATAAACATGCACAATAGTTTCGACTGCATCGGCTATGGCATCTCTGGCAACTGCCGGGCCTAAACGATCGCCTAGCCGAGCCTTTTTGCCCGCACTTCCTCCAAGAGTTAACTGATACCACTCGCTACCCTTCTTATCCACTCCCAGGATTCCAATATGACCGACATGATGATGCCCACAGGCATTCATGCAACCGGAAATTTTGATCTGGATGTCACCAATATCAAGTGACTTCTGCAGGTCTTTGAAACGATGCCGAATCTCACCGGCAACGGGTATGGATGACGCATTCGCCAGACTACAGAACTCCAGACCAGGACAGCAGATGGTGTCGTTCACGGTACCTATGACAGGAATCGCCAGATCCAGCTTATCCAACTCCTGCCATACTTCAAATAATGTGTGAGCCGACACGTGGGGCAGCAGCAAATTTTGCGTGTGGGTGGTTCTGATCATGCCAAGACTGAATTGGTCGGCGATGTCTGCAACTCCATCCATTTGTTTGGCGGTAATATCGCCCGGGGCGAACGCCTCGCCTTTCAAAGCGATATAGACCACGCGATAATTGTCGAGTTTGCTGAGCAATGTATTCTGACGTTTCCACAAAGCAAATTCCGGTCGACGTATTTCCGCCATCAGATCGAATTCAGCAGACACCGATAGCAGGTTTTCTTTCGGTGGTAGAAAATGACTTTGAACTGCTTCAATCTGATCTTCTGTTAATGCAAGACTGGCATGATCTGAGGCCTGCCATTCAGCCTCGACCTGTCTCTGAAACTCATCAATACCCAGGCTATTCAAGAGTATTTTTATACGCGCCTTATGTTTGTTATCGCGTCGCCCCGACAAGTTATAAACTCGCAAGACAGCTTCCAGATAACCAAGTAGTTGATGTCGGGGTAGAAAAGATCTAAGTGAAGAGGCAATAAACGGAGACCGCCCCAGACCGCCACCGACCAATACTTCGAAGCCAACATCACCATCAGCGTTCTTCTTCAAATGTAAGCCAATATCATGAACTTCAGATGCTGCCCGATCGTCTTGTGAGGCGGTTACTGCAATCTTGAATTTTCGCGGCAAAAATGCAAATTCAGGATGAAAGTTCGCCCATTGTCGAATTAGCTCGCAATAAGTTCTGGGATCGTCAATCTCATCCACGGCCAGACCGGCCAGATGATCAGCAGTTATATTTCTTATGCAATTTCCGCTGGCTTGCACAGCATGCATTTCTACTTCAGCCAGATCAGCCAACAAATCTGGAATCGCAGGTATTTCAAGCCAGTTGAACTGCATATTCTGACGTGTGGTGACATGCCCGTAGCCACGATCATAACGTCTGGCGATATACGCCAGCCTTCTTAATTGTGTTGAGGAGAGCTGGCCATAGGGAATTGAAACCCTGAGCATCGGCGCATTGCGCTCAACATATAGGCCATTCAATAGTCTTAATGATTTGAATTGATCATCCGTCAATTCGCCGGAAAGAAAACGGTCGGTTTGACCGCGGAATTCTTCAACACGACCATCAATCAGGTCGCGATCAGCTTCATTGTACTGGTACATCTGGAACTCACCGTAGAGTAATACTCAAAAAACACTTCCGATTAAGCGATTTTGGTACGGGGAGCGAGTTGGGTGGAAGTCTGGAGGGAGAAACTAACTATATGAATCTACCAACACGGAACGAACTTTGCTCCCCATAATACATGGGCAACAGCAACAGCAGCTGGCAAAGTTAGTGTGAGAGTAGGTCATAGACCGAGCATAGCAAATGTTTTTCAATAACAAAAGATTTTTTCTTAAACGTATTGAACGGGGACAGACCACAATCAACCCAAGCCGCCCAGATTCATATCACCCTCAACGAGTAATTAATTGGATTAATTGTGGTCTGTCCCGAGTGGCAGTAAGTTAAGCCTGTCAACGATTGACCAAAGACAGTAGGATGTGGTGAGGTACGAACCGCATCAGTGGTGGTTTATGTAGATGAGATTTTCTCCTGCCCCTTCATTTTCTCGATTGATGCGGTTCGTACCTCACCGCATCCTACGTGCTTAGAAAACACCTAAACGGGATGCCATTCTGGTCTGTCCCCTATGCTCCCTGAATAGATTCACGCAATCGACTGATAATACAAATTCTGCGGGTGATTGGCATCAGCAAAGAAATACCATCTTTCAAACAACAAGCCAATATATTGGATAATAAATGCCGGTAACAGAATCAGTATAGATTCTCTTTGCAAAGCAACCAGCAATAAAACGGCAGGGATTATAAAAACCAACAGGATGAACAGCCACTTTATCGACTTAAGCCAACTCGCACTCTTACCATGGAAAAATTCTCGGGTATTAAATGATCCGCCCATAAACCCCTGGGACTTCTGAACCACATTTCGGTGACGAATTCCAATGGCGGATTGCGGGGTGGATTTGGGTCGCAGGTGCTTATTGCGGAATAATGACAGGCCACGAGTAATTCCAGCCAGCAATGTCAGACCCAAAGCTGTGTAGATAAAAATAGTTAGCATGCTGCTAAATTCTGCAAGCGCATAGACACTTGCTAGTAAAAAACCCGAGGCACTGCCCAGCAGAGCATAGTTTATGACAGTTAAGGGACTTGCCCACTCCTGCAGGAATCGAATACAGGCATAAATCATACCTGTACATAAAAACAGCAGGCAACAAAACAACGCAGTCAACAACCCGACGGTTAGTGTTAACACACTCGCTGCAGGCCACCCAATCTGGTGCAAGACAGCATAACTTGCCACTAGTGCCATGCTAACTGGCAAAACGATTACCTCGCGAGACAACCAGGAGGTACGCCACATCGCCGCACTGCGCCAGGCCCGCTCCGGGTGACCAAGATGAAAGAATGATGCAGCTAACCCTGAGATCATGAACAATAGAGAAATTGCACTACCGATACTAAAAAACCATCTCGGTGGCATTTCAACAAAGTTCGTCCAGAATAGAAGCTCCGTTAGATACAGAGCCAGAAATAAACCCTGGCCAACGCCAATGAGAGTCGTTAAAAATATGACTGAAAATGCCGGGTTCATAATTTACCAACTCGTGATGTCGTCGAGGGTTTGCTCGGAAACAGGCCCTTCTGGTCTGTCGGTTTCCTTCTTCAGCGGATTGTCTGCACGCACCAGTTCATCTGGATGAATTTGTATTTTCGTTTTACGACGAGGCAGATAGTGATTTGCAGGCTTGGTACCCCATTCGGGCATCAGGGCATAACCACCTTCCTCACGGATGGCAACTGAAACCTCAGAATCCGGATCGTGCACATCACCAAACAATCGAGCGCTGGTTGGGCAAGCAAGCACGCAGGCTGGTTTACGGTCACGCTCAGGTAATGTTTCGTCGGTTACGCGATCCACACATAATGTGCATTTAGTCATAACTTTTCGATCTTCATCGAGCTCTCTGGCCCCATAAGGACAGGCCCAGGAACAGTAATTACAACCTATACACTTGTCATAATCGACCAGTACGATACCGTCCTCTGCTCGTTTATAACTGGCGCCGGTGGGACAAACGGGTACACAGGGTGGATCTTCGCAATGTAAACAGGACTTCGGGAAGTGAACCGTTTCAGTATTTGGATACTCACCAATCTCAAAAGTCTGCACACGGTTGAAAAAAGTGCCGGTGGGATCTGATTGATAGGGGTTCATATCAAACAACGTCCCGGATATGCCCGATGTATTCCACTCTTTACAACTGGTGACACAGGCCTGACAGCCGACACATACGTTTAAATCAATAACCAGGGCTAGCTGTGTCATGATCGACTACCTTTTAATTTGCCTGCCATGTAAGCAAGCCACTTGGGTGCCTCAGGATTTTGTCCAGGTACAGGCAGCAAAGGCTTAAATTGTGGCTCGGTATTATTCGACTGATCTTCTGCTTTGTAAACTCGCACCCGAACATCGTACCAGGCAGCCTGACCAGTAATCGGATCAGCATTTGAAATCTTGCCATGCTCAGAGGATAGTTCTTCGGAGATTAAGTGATTTAATAGAAAGCCCTTACTCGACTCATTGGCATCCTTGCTTAAGCCCCAGGCACCGGATGCCTTACCGATGGCATTCCAGGTCCAAACTGTACCGGGCTCAACGGCTTCCGAGAAACGACACATACAACGCACCCTGCCCCACTGTGACTCCACCCAAATCCAGTCACCATCATCAAATCCATTGATCCTTCCAACCTGAGGACTCATGGTTAGATAATTATGCGCATGGATCTGTCTTAACCAGGCATTTTGCGAATCCCAGGAGTGGTACATAGCCATTGGGCGTTGAGTAATCGCATTCAGAGGATAACGATGCTTATCAGTTTGCTGTCCTTCAAGAGTATCTGAATAGAACGGTAAAGGATCAAAGAAAGTATCTATACGTTGGCGTAACCGGTCCGGTGGCTGTCGCCCACTGCGCTTGCCCTGAGCCGCTAAACGAAACTTTTGCAAAACCTCTGAATACACATGAATCAATATGGGATCAGCATATCGCACCAGTCTATGGCGCTGGGCCCATTCAAGATAACCCTGATTAAAATTACGGTTGTACTGATAAGACTTAGGCAACTTGTGCTGATATACACAATTATTCTCTGCATAACGTTGCCATTGATCAGGATTCGGTTCACCACTTAAAAACTTTTCACCACCTTTGCCACGCCAGCCCGATAGAAAGCCAATGCCGGAGCCGGGTTCAGTTTCGTAGTTGATTACAAAATCAGGATAGTCGCGAAAATTTCTCTGCCCCTGCTGATTTACGAAAGCGGGAAATTTTAACCTCCCAGCTAATTCAATCAATACATCTTGAAACGGTTTGCATTGTCCTTTTGGCGGCACCACCGGAATTCGTACTGAATCCACCGGACCGTCAAATTCTGATATGGGACGATCCAGCATAGACATCACATCATGCCGCTCAAGATAAGTAGTATCTGGCAATACCAGATCGGCAAAGGCTACTGTTTCAGATTGAAAGGCATCGCAAACAATCAGAAATGGAATCTTGTACTCACCATCGTCATTTTTATCGTTCAACATCTTGCGCACTTCCATGGTATTCATAGAAGAGTTCCAGGCCATATTGGCCATGAAAATCATCAAGGTATCGATAGGATAGGGATCGCCGCGCCAGGCATTGGTAATAACGTTGTGCATAAGACCGTGCACTGACAATGGATATTCCCAGGAGAATGCCTTATCGATACGTACGGCTTCGCCATCGTCATCTACAAATAAATCTTCTGGTTCCGCGGGCCAACCTAGTGGCATACCATCAAGCGGTGTATTCGGTTGCACTGCCTCAGGCCCTTTGGGTGGCTTGGCACAGGGCGGTATGGGTCTCGGAAAAGGTGCTTTGTGTCTAAATCCACCAGGGCGATCAATCGTCCCTAGCAAAGTCATAAGAATAGACAGAGCACGAATTGTTTGAAAGCCATTCGAATGAGCAGCTAATCCACGCATGGCATGAAACGCCACCGGATTGCCCGTCACAGTCTCATGTTCCTTGCCCCAGGAGTCAGTCCAGGCGATAGGCAACTCAATTTTGCGATCTCTTGCTGTAACACCCATTTCGTGGGCCAGTGCGCGAATACGTTCGACAGGAATACCGGTAATACCCGCGGCCCATTCCGGCGTGTAATCTTTAAGACGCTCTTTTAGTAGCTGAAAGGAAGGCTTTACCGGTGTTCCATCTTCAAGTTTGAATGAACTCATCAAACGCGGTACTGCATCATCATCGTGAGTAGAAACCGCACTATTGGTATTGCGATCCCACCACATTTTATTCATCGGCTCGATGCATCCCTCTTCAACCGGATCGTCTGTGCGAACAAACATGCCAAACTCGTTGCTTAACTCATCAACGTTTACCAACTGCGCAGAATTTGTATAGCGGGTAAGAAACTCGCGATCGAACAAACCCTGCTTAATGAGTTCATGATTCAGCGCTAATAACAGAGCGCCATCGGTACCGGGCTTGATCGGAATCCATTCATCTGCGATAGCTGAGTAACCGGTACGTACCGGATTGATAGAAATGAAACGACCACCAGCACGTTTGAATTTAGAGATGGCAATCTTCATCGGATTGGAATGATGATCTTCAGCGGTACCCAACATAACAAATAGTCGCGCACGCTCGAGATCAGGGCCACCAAACTCCCAGAATGAACCGCCAATGGTGTAAATCATCCCTGCGGCCATATTCACGGAACAAAAACCGCCATGGGCTGCGTAATTAGGCGTACCAAATTGCTTGGCAAACAGACCTGTTAACGCCTGCATCTGATCACGACCGGTAAACAGTGCGAATTTTTTAGGATCAGTGCGACGAATTTCTGCAAGACGTTCTTCCATAATGGAAAACGCTTCATCCCAACTGATCTCGTCAAACTCATTGGCACCACGTTCACTACCGGCCTTACGCTTCAATGGTTTGGTTAGCCTGGCTGGTGATTCCTGCTTCATGATGCCAGCAGCACCTTTCGCGCAGATTACACCCTGATTTAACGGGTGATCTGGATTACCTTCGATATAGCGAACTTGACCCTTGCGCAGCGTGACTCGAATGCCACAACGGCAGGCACACATATAGCAGGTTGTATTACGAACCTCGTCTGGCTTTTCACTGGCTTGGGGACTATTTGCTACGGACATATTACTGTTACCTCAGCTTCAGAATACTAGCGACTGGCGATTCGGCATACGCTAAATAGGTATGAACTCAAAATGAGGAATCCACGCTTTCTGTAGTGCCAGTATGGCACTTATGGATAACTAACGATTAATGCAAAAACTTATGCAAGGACTGCAAATTCATTTGCCTAAATAATTAGTACGACTCGTAAAATAAGTAGGCTAACGTTGATGGTGGCCACGCAGGAGTTCAACCAAATCAAATAAAACCTGATTACCCATGGATTCAGACAGGTCTACTGCGATACTGCGGCGATAATAAGGGCTTAGATCAAGCCCTACGCCAAAACCATAAATTTCAACACCGCCATGCTGCTCCCAGGCAGCGACCACCTGTTGTAAATGGTGATCGAGGTAATAGGAATCATTGGCAAGATTAGTCGCCGTATCCATTGGGCTGCCATCAGAAAACACGATGAGAATTCTTCTATCGAAATCTTGTCCTTGCAGACGGTTAGCTGCCCAGTCGACGGCCTCACCATCAACGCCTTCACGGAACAGGTCTTGCTTTAGCAGGGCGGCGATATCATCCCGGGCTCGACGCCAGGGCGTATCAAACTCTTTCATAACCATGTGGCAAGTTTCATTTAACCTGCCCGGCAATGCCGGTCTACCAGAAGATAGCCACTGCTTTTGTGCCTTGCCACCAGCCCAGTTATTCGTTGTAAACCCCAGAATTTCG
>JBLHGU010000188.1:0-10038 GCA_047615875.1 Parasphingorhabdus sp. | reverse complement strand
AATCTTTTATCAGACGATGAAAAGCAGGTCTTTGACGAACTGGTTTCTGGCGAACATGGCGCTCTATCGATTACTGATCGACAAAAATCCGCACGTGTTATCGATACGATTATTCGTTACTATCAATACAAAATATATGACGATAGTGATAACGCTGAAGCCCTCAAAGGCATTCGTAATCACTGGTTATTAACTCGGTTACAATTGCCTGTGACTGAAAGCATTAATCAAAAACCAGCCCAGCCTCCACCCACTCAAGGCACGCGAACTTCTCAATGGAGAGTGAGTAAAGTAGATCGAGATTATACGGATGGATTTTCCGAGTTAGCATTCGCCGCTACCTATCACGATTTGACTAGTCGCCCTGAAGGCAAGACCAGAGACACGGTGTTTATCGCTCTGGATACCCGATTTGGAATTTTTGATGATGAAGTTAATTTAGGACGTTTTACATTTATAGAAGTTGGGAAATACCAGACAACGGCGAATTCGTTAAAATCGGATGGATTATTGTCCTGGCGCTTAAACCTGGGATACGAGTCAGGCGAGTACAACCCCGTTCGACATGGGCTGTTTGGTCGTTTCGGCATCGGTAAATCGATATACCTGGGGGGTTTTCTTTGCTACGCTATGCTGGATACACGCTATAACGAACATGCGGAGCAGGATCTTAAAGTTTCGCTCGCGTTGGGACTGGTTTTTCGTCCGATCTCAATGTTCGCGCTGCATTTAGAAGTCAATGATGATGAGGATAGCTTACAGACAGTTTTAAGGGCCAGAGTTAGTGTTAATGCTCAGTCAGAAGTCCTGTTTGACTACATTAGGTCAAGTGGCATTAAACAACAAGTTAGCCTTTCTTATGCGCATTACTGGTGACCGTAGAGCCATCGAAGTTTATGGGTGGTTATATTGACTAAGCACAAAATCAACGTAACGCTGTTCTGGGCTAAAACCTAATAAAGCTTCTCCGTTTGTCACGAAATTAGAATAGGGATTAAAGTCGTAATAGCAGGGCCTGCCTGTATCGGTATCAATGAAATACTCCACTCCACCGACATCTGCTTCGCAGGCTTGTACAATTTTTATGACGTCCTGAATAATTTCAGGCTCAGCATCAAATGTTTGAATTCTCTCGCCACCGGCGATGGCACAGAAATCGAATTCGTCTGCTTCGCTGGCTTCAGGTTGTTCACTGGCACAGCCGTCAGCCGCGCAGTAATTAAAATTGTTCTCCTGTATTGACTGGCGAATGCTGTAAAACAACTGATCACCAAGAATTTCTATTCGGTAAATAAAACCATCCGAGTTGATGTATTGTTGTACCAGGCCGGTTCGGTCAACGCCAAGATCAAGAGATCGTATTTTTACGGCATCGACGAGTTCCTGACGCGAATCAAATTTGGCGATACCGCTGCCTGATCCACCAATATTGGGTTTAACGATCACCGGATAATCCATTTTATCCGCGGCTGCCAACGCATCTTCAATCCGATATATTGCAATCGCTTTTGGACAGGCTAAGCCTAGTTTGGTGAAGATACCGTTTTGCATGGCTTTTGATGAACCGATAAAATGGGCGCGTGATCCATTGATCATCCTGGTACCGGTCAGCTCAAGAAAACTGAGATAATGTAGTGTTTGAAAAACCACCTGGGGTGGACGTTCAGCCGAAGGCATGATGTTGATACGATTGATGATCAAATCAGTCGGAGGTAAATCTTTTAGATCAGTATCGAAAGCAAGTTCGGCGATATTGGTTAAATCGAGCGTGACGTCTCTCGTACGAAATACATCAATCAGGGCGTCAGACCAATTTGGGTGCTCGAATAAGACATTAATTTTCATTTAAAGGGCCGAATAATGATATTGCTGAAATCAACTTAGTATATACACGGCTGTTTTACATCTCCAGATACCTGAAGGTCGGACTGAGTATATTTGATGACAGTGATTATTGGTTCAGGAGCAGGAATTAAAAAATGACCCGCTGAAGTTAGAGGGGGATTACCCTCTAACACGGGTCTAAGGTTCTACTAGGGGGGGTGGGAAATATTATTCGCTGGAGTTCATAAATCCGAGCAGGTGTAGCAGGCTGGTGAAAAGGTTGAATATAGAAACGTACAGGGTTACTGTCGCCATGATGTAATTGGTTTCACCACCGTGGATTAAGCTGCTGGTTTGATGCAGGATAAGACCGGACATCAAAAGCACGAACATGGATGAAACAGCCAGTGAAAGGGATGGTATCTCGAAGAAAATCGCGGCTAGTCCTGCAATAAATGCAACCAGTATACCTACCATCAGGAAGCTGCCCATAAAGCTAAAGTCTTTGCGACTCACAAGTGCATAACCCGAAAGACTGAGGAAAATTGCCCCGGTTGATCCCATCGCCATCATGACAATCTGAGGGCCATTCGCCATTGCGAGATATGCATTGATAATCGGCCCGAGAGTGAATCCCATGAACCCGGTGAGCGCAAACACAAATGCCAGCCCCAGAGCACTGTCACGGTAGCGGGTGGTCAAAAATAACAGTCCAAAGTAGCCACCCAGGGTTAAAAGTAAGCCGGGATGCGGTAGATTGAACATGACGGAAACACTGGCCGTTAGCCCGCTGAAAAGCAGGGTCATGGCAAGCAGGGTATAGGTGTTTCTAATGACCTTATTGGTCGAGACGAACCTCGTCGTCGAAGTGTCGTAAGCTGTTTTTAGGGTAGATTCATTCATGATCGGTTTCTTTATATCTCAGATAATTTAGCAGTTTAGGTTACACAGGTTCAGACAGGACCGGGAGCATGCCCGCAGACTGCTTTCTGCGGCTGCGCTGACGGTCTAGTTTTCTCACGACTGCTTGTGCGGCACGATCCATCGCTCGATTGATCGCTAAATGCAGGGTTCCACGAGTTTCCTTGATAACCACATCGGGTTTTCCAGACATCAGGATGTGTATCTGACAGTTCTTATCGAGCCCACCTTTGGAGCCATTGACATCGGATAACCATAAAGACACTTTGTTAATGCGTTCATCAAAGCGGGTAAAGACGTTACGTACTTTCTGTTCAGCATAGTGGCAAACGTTTCGCGATAGCGACAGTTGCCTGGTCTGGATATCTATTTTCATCATCTCCTCTTCTCTGTTTAGTGAAATGAGAATAACGATATTCCTGATTTCTGAAAATTCGAATATAATACAAAATCAATTCGTAAAAACCGAACAATATGATCAACTATAAACATTTACACTACTTTTGGGTTACGGCGCGTGAAGGCGGTATTGCGCGGGCCAGTGAACGTCTGCACTTAACGCCACAAACGATTAGTGGCCAATTAAGTTTGCTCGAGGAATATCTTGGGGAAAAGCTATTTAACCGGGTTGGGCGTAATCTGGAGTTGTCAGCTACTGGACGCCTTGTGCTTGGCTATGCGAACGAAATATTCTCTTTGGGCGGTGAACTCGAAGAGGTCGTTCATCAGTTACCAAAGGATCGCCCTCAACTCTTTCGAGTTGGAATCGTCGATTCTTTACCCAAGTCGATTGCGCATAGAATTCTTGAACCGGCCTTGAATATGGAGATACCGGTTAGAATGAGCTGTCGACAGGCTGAGCTCGAAGATCTGCTGGCCGAATTAACCCTTCACCGACTTGATCTAGTATTGGCGGACAGGCCCATTCCTGCCAGTGTCAGCATGCGTGGCTTTAGTCATAAACTCGGTATTTGTGCGGTCAGCTTTTTTGCACAGACAGATTTGGCCGCTACGTTAAAAGGTGGTTTCCCAAAGTGTCTGGACGGTGCGCCTATATTGTTACCCGGCACCAGGACCCAATTGCGATCTGTCCTCGATCGATGGTTTGAGCATAATCGAATTCACCCGAGAATGGTCGCCGAATTTGATGACAGCGCTTTAATGAAGGCCTTCGGTAAACAGGGCGCTGGTGTGTTTATCGCCCCTTCTGCCATTGAAACCGAAGTTGCGCAGCAGTACAACGCTAAATCAATTGGAAGGCTGGAAGACATTAACGAAGAGTTTTACGCCATTTCGGTCGAGCGCCGCGTCGTCCATCCCGTGGTCTCAGTTATTATGGAAGCCGCCCGCAGTACTTTATTTGTCGAAGAAACACTGGCTACGCTGGAAGGATGAACGGTAGATTTACCCGAAGTCCGACAGACTCCTATACGTAATAGACCAGAATATAGGCTGAAAGCAGTATCGCTATCCATGTGGCGGTTGTGCCGATAGGCCAGGTCCGTGCCAGTATCCCGGGGCGACGCCCAGATTCAGACATGCCAAGATAGTGTTTCGCCTTACGACGTATCGCCTTAAGTACTGAGTCAGTATATGAACTTAGCCTGTCACCGATACTTGAGATTATCCGCAGGCACTGTTTACCTATCGATTTAAATAAGATTCGCCACAACCAGTCTGCGTCCAGACTGATGGTCAGGGTCCTTTTCATCAGCGGTAGGAGCAGGAAAAACGCCAACCCTGAAAACAGCAAAAGTTGCAGATAGAAAAGTACCTTGCCTACTGTGTAAGGCTGATAGTCCGTCTGATAAGGCAGAAACGGATAGAGCAGTCCTGGGAATATGCCGAGTAACAAACAGAGGGCAGAAAAAATAATCATGGCAGCGGCCATATTCCACGGTGCATCTTTGGGTCTCAATCCTGAATCTTTTTGAAAGAATACAAACCAGGGAAATTTAATACCTGCATGAAGAAAGACACCCGCGGAAGCAGCAGCTAGCAACAAATAGACTGTCATCATGCCTTCGTCCGCAACCGCCTGAGAAATCATGGTTTTTGTTGTGAATCCGGACGTTAACGGAAAGCTTGATATCGATAGTGCACCGATAATTCCACAAATTGCGGTAAGCGGCATCGTCCTGAACAAGCCACCCAAATCAGTGCATTTACTGAATCCAGTTCGATAGATAACAACACCCGCACACATGAACAATAAACCTTTGTAGATGATGTGGGCGAATGCATGTGCAGCTGCACCATTTAACGCCATCTCGCTCCCAATGCCGATTGCGCAGACCATGAAACCCACCTGATTAACAATCGAGTAAGCAAGAATCCGACGTGCATCATTCTCTAGCAACGCGAAAATAATGCCGTACATAATCATGAATATGCCGACCCATACCAGAATCCCTTCGCCTGGAAACAACAATATCAATGCTAACACTGCGGTTTTGGTGGTAAATGCTGACAGGAAAACAGAGCCGGTTGGACTTGCTTCAGGATAGGCGTCAGATAACCAGGCGGATACCGGCGGCGCAGCAGCATTGATTAGTATGCCGATCAAAATCATCGAGGTATCAAAGTTAGTCGCCAGCATCGGCTGAATATCGAATGACCCGGTATGGACACCAACTCCTTCAATGCCAACTTTTAAAATAATTCCACCGAGCAGATGCATAATCGCATAGCGTATACCTGCCGCACGAGCAGCCGGTGTTCCACCACACCAGACCACGACAGTAGAAAACAGGGCCATCAGTTCCCAGAACAGGAACAATGTGATGAGATCTCCCGCAAAGCTGACCCCGATGGCTCCGGCAGCATAAGCGTAGCCCGCCGCCAGTTCATACCATCGCGCAACACGGAATGCATAGAGTCCACCGACAAATGCCATGAGGGCAAATATAGTGGCGAATAATCGTCGTAATGCACTGCCTTCAACCGGCTCGATGGTGTAGTCGAGGAAAAGCATGGTCGTCACAACACCATCGGGCACTTGCCAGATTGCCCATAACGTTAATAGCGGTGCAGCCAACAAAACGAACGAGCGATAATGACCCTTGAGAGGACCAATCAAGATTGCCGCAGCAATCATGATTAATGCTGGAGGTAACATCTCAGTCATCGTTGAGGTCCTTGAGATAATATTCCTGATCACGCTTAAGGAATTTCCCTAATGCTTTTGCCAAAAGCACCATCAGCAGGCAGGATATAAAACCAAATGCAGCACCAAACCCAATCCAGCCATCAAAGCCAAAATATCCTTTAACTTTGATCACGAATTGAGCGAGGACTGTGAGAATTAAAATCGCCCAAAAAGCACGCCACATAATTCGGATAGAGGAAGGACGGACCAGCCATACGTCTTGTTCTTTCGGGTCTGTCATTTAACTATCCCCTGGATTTGAGACTCCAATGCAATCAACGGTCCGTTGAAAATAAAGAGTCCAATAGTCAATGCGGCAGTTATGGTGAGCGCGAAAACCATTGGCCAGGGTGCTTCTCCATGATCAAGTTGCGGGTCAGGCGCTTCGCGACTAAACCAGACTGCAAAAATGATGGGTAGAAAATAAGCTGCATTCAGAACTGTGCTTGCAATGATCGTGGCAATTGCCACGTAGTTATCAGCCTGAAAAGCACCTGCAAGAATGAACCATTTAGACACAAATCCGCCAGTCGGCGGCACACCGATCATACTTAAGGCGCCAATCGTAAAAGCGGCCATGGTCCAGGGCATTCGTCGGCCTATTCCATTGAGCTGCCATACTTCGGTCTTTTTCGCGGCGATATAAATCGCGCCGGCTGCAAAAAATAGCGTTATCTTTCCGAAAGCATGGGCCACCATATGAATCGAGGCACCGATCTCTGCCAGTGGTTTTAAAATCGCTGCCGCCATCACTACATAGGACAATTGCGCGACAGTTGAGTATGCCAATAAGCGTTTAATATTCGTTTGCCTGAGTGCCACAAGACTTGCAACAATCACCGTGAAGGCGGCCGCATAGAGTAACCATCCACTGCTAGGTTCGGCAAACAGGTGTTCAACGCCAAAGATATAGATGATTATCTTGAGAATGGTAAAAACACCTGCTTTAACAACAGCAACGGCGTGTAACAAGGCACTCACCGGTGTCGGGGCTACCATCGCTGCTGGTAACCATCGGTGCACGGGCATGATTGCTGCTTTACCGATACCAAAAACAAATAAACCCAGTAACAAACCTAACGCGGGACCTTCAAGGTTGCCTTCTAGAATACCACCCGGTGTAAAATCTCCGGTCCCTGCAACCACGTAAGTCCAGATTATGGCCGGCAGAAACAGACCGATTGATGTCGTTAACAATATTCCCAGATAGATGCGCGCAGATTTAACCGTTTTTTCATCACCTTTGTGCGAAACCAATGGGAAAGTTGATAAGGTTAAAATTTCATAAAACAGAAAAAGTGTAAAAAGGTTGTCTGAAAAAGCGATACCGAGGGTAGCGAAGATAGACAGCGCGAAGAAAACATAAAAACGAGTCTGATTCGATTCACCATTTCCACGCATATAACCAATCGAATAGATCGAATTAACAATCCATAAACCCGAAGCGAGTGCAGCAAACATCATTCCCAGAGGTTCTATTTCAAAGGCAATATCAATCCCGGGAAGGATTTCAAACAAGGTCAAATTCGGGGTTTCACCCGCAGCGACTCCAGGAATTAGGCTCCAGACAATCGTGGCAAGCGTGATGGCGGTTACAAGGGTGACTGCTTCCCTTGCGTTGGGTCCGATGCGACTGGCCAGCAGAATCGCCAGGGCCCCACAGATCGGTAATATCAAGGCGATTAAGATACTATCGGAAGGACTCATGGTGCATTTCCAATCAGCAAGAATGCTGCAGATCTGGATAACTCGATGGGAATGCCCGGAAACAATCCAAAATAAATATTACCCAGGGCCAAAAGCCAGGTTCCTGCCAGTATCGGCAGTGGTGCTTCTCGCAGCGTTGTAATGTCTTCAGCCGGTTTACCAAAATAGGCAGGTTCAATAATTCGCCAGATATAAACCAACGCCATTAGGGAGGAAATTAGAATTAATCCAATCAGGACGATACCGAGTGTGCCTTCTTGAGCGACAGCCGTAATCAGATACCACTTACTAATAAAACCAGCTGTACCTGGTATACCGATAAGACTAAAACCAGCGATGACGAAGGCTGCCATTGTCCAGGGCATGGTTTTAGCGATTCCTGAAATATTTTCGATGTGAAGTTTAGTTAAGGTCATTCCTAGTGCAGCAACTGACAAAAACAACGCTGATTTGGCCAGGGCATGATTGAAAATATGAAGGATACTGGCATTCAGTCCGGCGACACTGACCAGGCTGGCGCCTAGAATAATGTAGCCGATTTGTGCAATCGAAGACCAGGCCAGTAAGCGTTTAAGATGCCCTTCAAACAGCGCTACAGCAGAGGCGACAAGGATTCCGAGAATGGAAAGTGGCATCAGAAAATTACCGAACTGGATAATGTGACCTTCGAGATTCGGTTGCAACACGAAAAAATCGAAGCGCAAAAGTATATAAATCGAAACTTTGGTCGAACAGGCTGCCAGAAAAACGGTCGCCATGTTGGGTGCAAAACGATAGGCGTTTGGTAACCAGACATGCAATGGAAAAACCGCCGCCTTTAAAGCAAGCCCAATAGTAATAAATCCAGCTGCAACCAGTATGGGTTTCTGATCGGCTACGTGGTGAATGCGTATCGCCATGTCGGCTAGATTCAAGGTACCGGTCATCAGGTAGATCAGGCCGACCCCAATCAGGTAGAAAGTGGCACCAACCGTGCCCATAACCAGATATTTGAAGACGGCCGGCAAGGCTCTTCGGTCAGGTCCTCCTGCAACCAGGACGTAACCGGCTAGTGAGGAAATTTCCATAAAAACGAAAATATTAAAGGCATCGGCTGCAACCAGAATTCCGCAGAGTCCTGCTAAAACCAGCAACCAGGCGGTATAAAACAGAGGTTGGCGATCCTGTTCTATTTCCCGTGAAAGACTTTCATATCCGGCCAATAAGGCAATGCTGGATGATCCGGTTACGACCAATAGCATTAAAGCGCTCAAAGAGTCGACCTTCAGTTCGATACCATAAGGTGCCGGCCAGTCCCCCATTGCGTAATGCCAGGTGCCTCCAGACAGAGTTTCCTGTGCCAGGGTGATCGCAATAGCAAAGGCGAATAGACTGGTTAGAGTGCTGGCAGCCCAGGCCAGGCCGCGAGGCCGTAATAGCATTACTACAGCCGCGCTGAGCATGGGCACGACCACTTGCAGGGCTGGTAAATGAGGTTCGATTCCGTTCACAGATGATCTATTTCCTGGATCTTGTTTTCTTCGATCGTGCCATATTCTTCTTTAATCCGAATGACAATACCGAGCCCAAGTGCGGTGGTTGAAATGCCCACCACGATGGCGGTCAAAATTAAGACCTGAGGTAAGGGGTTTGAATAGATTTGATCAACGGCATCTTTTAGGAAAATCGGTGCTGTACCGCCTTCAACCTTCCCCATGGTGATATAGAGCAGAAAAACCGCCGATTGAAACAATGAAAGGCCCAATAACTTTTTAACCAGATTAAGTTTTGCAACGACGGCATAAAAGCCAATCATTAACAAAATAGAAAAAACCCAGTAATAATAGAGTCCAAACCACTCCATCAGCTTTTCCCTCGTGTTGCGAAGGCATAATAGATACTGAGCAAGACGCCTGTCACAGTGATGCCGACGCCTGCCTCGATCAGTATTATGCCTAGTTGTTCACCGTTGACAGGATTGTTAGATAACGTACTGTAATCGAGGAAGTTTCCACCCAAAAATAGATTAGCAACACCCACCAGGCCATAAATGAGTGCACCACCTGCCATGAGTAGTCGCAAAAACCAGTGAGGTATCACCTCTAGAGCGCGCTTCTCACCTTCCAGTAGAGCAAATAATATAATACCGGCGGCTATAATTGCACCGGCCTGGAATCCTCCACCGGGACCATACTCACCGTGAAACTGGACATAAAAACCAAATAGAATAATGAACGGAATGACCAGTCTGCCGACCAGGCGGGGGATCAAATAGTGTCGTAACCCTTTATCATCAGCGAGACTCTGTTTCCGGTAAGCGCCGGGAGGGGGTGCTTTTCCGAGAAGAAACAAAACGCCTATTCCGGCCGTCAGTACGACGAATACTTCGCCAAAAGTATCATATCCACGAAAGCTTCCTAAGACCGCTGTGACGGCATTGGGGATATCAATAAATTCTG
>JBLHGU010000187.1:0-10086 GCA_047615875.1 Parasphingorhabdus sp. | reverse complement strand
ACAAGGGCGAACTGGTGATAGGCGGCGCAACTGATGAATATCTGTCTACTGCCCGACGCGGTAGCTTCGCCCGACTAGAAGACACAATGATGCGCGCCGCACAAATGTTTCCGTTCTTATCGAACTTGCGGCTAATGCGTCACTGGTCTGGCACAGCCGACATACCCATGGATGGAAATGCCATTGTCGGCAGCACTGAGATTGAGAATCTATTTGTTAACTGTGGTTGGGGATACGCGGGTTTCAAAGCGACCCCCGCGGTCGGGTGGAAACTGGCCGAATTATTAGCCAATGGCAAACTTCCAGAAATGCTAAAGCCCTTCGCTCTCAGTCGGTTCGCTGATGGCGCACTAATCGATGATGCGGGTATCGGCCCTTATCCCTGGCTACATTAAAGATCATGCTACTGATCCCCTGCCCCCACTGCGGTGAACGTGATGAAAGCGAATTCGACTATGGCGGTCGTGCTACAGACTTTCCCGAACTACAGGCCAACCAATCGGTATGGTATCGCGCTATACATCTTTCAGATGTAAATGAGGTCATCGTGAATGAAGTCTGGTTTCACGCCGCTGGTTGCGAATGCTGGATTGAGGTTCAACGCAACATCCGAACTCATGAGTTTCAATCACTTGAGAAGTCGTCTCAGGATCGCAGCTGATGCAACCAGGAAGACTCAATCAGGGTGGTGATATCGATCGTAATCGCCCGCTTCAGTTCACCTTTAATAATCGATCATTACAAGGCTACCAGGGTGATAGTTTGGCCTCAGCGTTATTGGCCAACAATATCAGTGTGATTGCCAGATCGATTAAATACCATCGACCGCGCGGCATTGTGTCTGCAGGTCTTGAGGAAAGCAGTGCGCTAGTTACCTATCTTGATCGACACGGCATACCCGTGCCCAACTTAAAAGCCACAGAGGTTCAACTGGAAAACAATCTTGTTGTCAGAAGTCAAAACTGTTGGCCACATGTCAATTTCGATATTGCCGCTCTGCTGCAATTAGGCTCTGCAATGTTGGGCGCAGGGTTTTACTACAAAACATTTATGTGGCCAAAGGATTGGTGGCATCTTTGTTATGAAAAGATAATACGCCGTACAGCGGGACAAGGCTCTGCCTCCACGAGGCCTGACACCAAGCAATACGACCGACGCCGAGGATATTGCGATCTTCTAATTATCGGTTCTGGACCCAGCGGGCTTGCTGCGGCAGTGGCAGCAGCAGATAAAGACCTAGCGGTCATCCTCATGGAGCAAGACCATCTACTCGGCGGTTCATGCACCTGGGAGCAAACCGAAATAGAATCATTACCTGCTCGTCAATGGCGTCAACAAGCATTGGCCACCATCAAACAACATCCTAACATCCGGATTATGACGAATTGTCTTGCATTCGGTTTATACGACCATGGTTGCGTGATGGCTGTTGAGCAAAATACGGCTGTTGTTGATTCCGTTAGCTGGCAAATTCGTGCCGACCGTATTCTGCTCGCCTGTGGTGCCACAGAACAACCTCTGGTGTTTCCGAATAATGATCGACCAGGAATTATGCTCGCCGCATCGGTACGTCAGTACATTTATCGCTACGCAGTACAACCCGGCAAACGCGCTATGTTGGTAATTACTAACCCAGAGGAGCTAGAGCTTACCCGTCAGGCACTACTACACGCAGGTATAGACGTTGCTGGCGAGTTAAAGGACGGAGAGAGCATTATCGGCACCATTGGCCGACGCCGGTTACGTGCAGTCACTCTCATTGATTCTGAGGGCAATAAGCGCAAGGTGTCTTGCGATTTAATGTGCATGTCCGCCGGCTGGAACCCAAATGTGCATTTAGCAGGACAGCTGAGCATCCAGCTGAACTATGATTCGAATCGTCATTGTTTGTTACCACCGGAACAGGCTGGATCGATTTACCTATGCGGTGCTGCACGTGGACATGTTGCGATGGATGATTGCGTCGAAGATGGGCGACTACAGGCATTCAATGCAATTGCCGAGGTTCTACCTCAGACAGCAAGATTAAAACTGCCAGAAGTCCAGACCTATGAATCCAGCCTTGTCATTCACACGGGCCCGGGACCCTGCTTCGTCGACCATCAGAACGATGTTCTTCGCACCGATATTGAATTAGCTGTGCGCGAAGGTTACAAACATATCGAATTAGTTAAGCGATATACCACATTGGGCATGGGTACAGACCAGGGCAAAACTAGCTGGATAAATGCCACAAGGCAACTAGAAGAGCTTACCCAAAGTGATGCCAATACTATTGGACATACAAGCTTTCGGCCGCCTTACTCACCAGTTAAGCTGGGTGCCCTAATTGGTGCTGAAGTTAATCAGCATATGACGCCCACACGACAAACTCCATTTCATAGGGCATTTAGCAATGTAAACTGTGTCTTCCAGACTTCAGGATCATGGGTTTATTCCCGGCATTTCCCCTTTCCAGGTGAATCAATGGAACAGGCCATTACCAGAGAAGTGCTTGCCGTACGCAATCAAGTCGGTTGCGTCGACATGTCCACTCTGGGTAAGGTCGACGTCAAAGGCACCGATGCACTGGAGTTTTTATCACGTCTTTATTGCAACAACATTGAGAACATCAAGCCAGGTCGATTACGTTACGCTCTAATGCTGCGTGAAGACGGCATACTCTGGGATGACGGCACCGTTGCGCAGCTTGGTACTGATCACTTCCTTGTTACCATGACAACCGCTAATTCAGACGCCGTATGGCGCTGGATGAACAAATTACTGCAGCTACATTGGACCGAACTAGATGTGCAAATCACACTGGTGTCGGATCACTGGGCGTCACTTGCCGTAGCAGGTCCCAATGCTCGAAACGTGTTGCAGAAATTGAACCCAAGTTTTGCTATTGACCGAGAATCCTTTCCCTTTGCATCAGTGCGTGAGGGCAAACTCGAGAACGAAGTTCCCTGTCGAGTTTTTAGTGTCAGCTTCTCTGGCGAGCTAAGCTATGAAATCAATGTTCCAGCTGGATACGCTGATTGGCTCTTCGATTCAATCATGAGCCACGGTAAAGACGACGGCATAACTGCTTATGGGCTTGAAACCCTTGATGTGCTGCGCATCGAAAAAGGCCATTTATCTGTCGGCACTGAAATCGATGGACGTACGACCCCAATGGATCTTGGTCTGGCAAAAATGGTTTCTGGCAAGAAATCTTTTATCGGATCAAGCTTGCTACAACGTCCGGAGTTAAATCGATCAACCAGATTACAGTTAGTAGGCCTAACCCCCAGTAATGGTGTAAGTGCCATACCAGTAGCGGCGCTGCTCTGCGATCAGCCCTGGCAAGCAGGTGTTGCACAGTCATCAGTGGGTAGATTAACCGCTGCGCTATACAGTCCAAGCTTGCAAAAACCCATAGCCTTGGCTTTGCTCGAAAATGGGCAACAACGTCATAACGATAAGCTCTGGGCAGTGTCTCCGATTCAACAGAAATCTATTAAGGTAACTATTGGACCGGCCTGTTTCTACGACTCAGAGGGAGAACGCCTGCATGCCTGAGTCAATCGAAATTCATGGCGCAACAGGTGGTCTGATCAAGCCTATGCCAGATTCTGACCTATCAGTTCATGAAACTAATGGATTACATATATGGTCGGTTCAGTCTAATCACTTACACAGTCTTAAAGATTATTTTCAAGAGAAATTTAACGCCAAGCTGCGGACTGGTCAAATGCTCTTACTTGATGATTGGCGACTCATTAAGGTATCCCCTGGTCGTGCTTTTCTAATTTCTGCAAAACCAACATTACCGCCGACCTCGGCCCGCTACGAAACGATGTTAACCGATGTCAGTCACGGTTATTGCGAACTCTGCTTGTCTGGCAAACAGTCTTTTGACTTTACAAGTTTATATCTATCAGCTGATCTGAATAAAGTTGCATCTATGGACACAAACAGCTTGCGTTGCCGCTTCGGCCAGTACAACTGTCTATTGTATTGGGATGATATCGATCAAGTTCGAATATTAATTGAACGATCCTATGCACAATCCTTCCGTGATTATCTAAATCACTTAATGCTGCGTCATGACTGGAAGTCGTCACCCAATAGCAATTTCATCACTGACAATAATTATGACGACTAAAAAGCGTAAAGTATCAAAAAGTGTTGCTCAGGCACCTTTGAATGATCGCATCTACCAAAGCGTGAAATGGTCGTTAATTATCGGCGAGTATTTTCCTGGCAGCGTTCTCTCCATCCGCTCCCTCGCCAAGAAAATGGGCACTAGCACTATGCCTGTTCGTGAAGCGCTTGCCCGACTCTCATCGGAGCGTTTACTGCAGTCTTCGGTTAAACGGTCTTACAGAGTCGCAGAGTTGGATCCAAAACGTGTCGCAGATCAATTTTTTCTGCGCGCCCGATTGGAAGGTATTGCCACTGAACTGGCAGTGCCCAATTTAACTGCCGCTCAAATTGATGAACTCGAAGCATTGGCAGATATGATGGTGAAAGATATCGAAACAGGTAGCAACGAAAACTATATCGTGCGTAATTATAATTTCCATTTCGCAATTTATGCGGCAAGCCAGAACGAGGAACTGTTTTGGTCAATTGAACGACTCTGGGCACAAACCGGCCCTTATTTAGCCCAGGTAGTGCGCAGTCAGCATATGCCGGATGACTGGCAGATTCTGCACAGTAAAATTGCCAAGGCCATTCGATCTCGAAATGCCCAACAGGCCGCAAGACTCATAGAAAAAGATATTAGTTGGGGCGTAACAACCTTTGCCGCCCATACGAGCGGAGAACTGGAACAATCATGAAAACAACAGCACAGGTTGTCGTCATTGGTGGTGGTGTAGTCGGCTGTTCGGTCTTATACCATCTCGCTAAAAATGGCTGGACCGATGTAATGCTAATTGAACGTACTGAGCTTACATCAGGCTCGAGCTGGCACGCCGCAGGTGGGCTATTTACGATTACCAGGCCCAATACCGCAGCCGAGATACACCGTTATACATTCCAGATATACCGCGAACTGGAAAAAGAATCGGATCAATCCTGTGGCTTCCATTTTACCGGTGGTATTAATATCTGTCGTACCCAGGAGGAAATTGACAGCAACGCCATGATGCGAAGCGCCTGCCGTCGTCTTGGCATCGAAAGTCACTTTATTTCTCACGAAGAAGTACGTGAAAAGGTTCCGTTTTTGGACACCACACAAATACTGGGTGCGCTGTGGGAAGAAGAAGGCGGTCATGTTGATCCAGCATCAGCTACTCAGGCTTTTGCCGCAGCGGCGCGCAAGCTTGGCGCGAAAGTCTATCGCCATTGCCCAGTTACCGCGACAACCCAACGCAGTGATGGCAGTTGGGACGTGGTAACCGCAAACGGTACGGTACACACCGAATTTGTGGTCAACGCTGCGGGTCTGTGGGGACGTGAAGTAGCCGCGATGGCTGGCATCCAGTTACCCCTGGTTCCTGTCGAGCACCATTATCTGGTTACCGACAATATGCCCGAGATTGAAAGCCTGGACTTCGAACTACCGCAGATAAACGATAACGAGACAGGTGTCTATATGCGTCAGGAAGGTCAAGGTTTATTACTGGGTGCCTATGAGAAAACCTGCACCCATTGGGCCAAAGAAGGTACGCCACTGGATTTCGGACACGAGTTACTCAACGAAGATTTATCTCGTATGGCCTGGAATTTCGAAAAGTCTCTTGAACTTATTCCCTGCCTGGCCAATGCTGGAATCAAGCGCATAATTAACGGACCCATGATCTTTTCACCCGACCTCGGTCCACTAGTTGGTCCACACCCGTCACGGCGTAATTATTTTTGCGCCAACGGTGTCATGGCCGGTTTCAATCAAGGTGCGGGAATCGGCCGCGTATTGTCGGAGTGGATCATCCAGGGTGAACCTGAAATCGATATTTCCTGCTGGGATGTGGCGCGCTTCGGTGACTGGGCGGATAAATCCTACGCTGAAAAAACTACGCGCTATTTCTATGAAAATCGATCTGAGAAAGTATTCCCCTATCAGGAATATGACATTGGCCGGCCTATACACAAGCCGGCAGTTTACGATCGTTTGAAGGATGCCAACGCTGTGTTTGGTGCCTCTTTCGGTCAAGAGCATGCCAATTGGTTCGCGCCAGCCGACACCGAGGCAAGAGACTCATTAACCTATTGGCAACCCAACTGGTGGCAGAGCGTCATCGATGAAGGCAAGCGCATTCGTAATGAAGTTGGCTTAATGGAATTCTCGGCCATGGCCAAGTTCGAAGTTTCCGGCCCTGGCGCAGAAGTATGGCTTGATCGAATCATGGCTAACCACCTACCAAAGGTTGGACGTATGGGCCTGGCACCGATGTTATCGCCTAAAGGCAGAATTGCAGGGGACTTATCCATCTCCCGTCTCGGAACTGATCGGTTTCTAGTACTAGGTGCCGACACAATGCAACTGGCCTTCATGCGGTATTTTGAATCAAGCTTACCAGAAACTGGAGTTAATATTAAAAACCTAACTCAGCAGTATGGTGGTCTGCATATATGCGGGCCAAGAGCTCAGGAACTAATTGAAGGCATTGCCCAAAAAGATCTGGATAGTGCCAGCTTTCCATTTATGTCTGCAGCTGAAATGACACTTGGTGACATTGAAAAAGTTAAAGTTTTGCGCGTATCCTTTACTGGAGAGACCGGCTACGAAATGTATCTGCCCATGTCGCAACAGTTGGCACTGTTTGACTTAATTTATCGCCAGGGTCAATCACTCGGGCTTGGCCTGGTCGGTACTCGATCGTTAATGCAGACCCGCCTGGAAAAAAGTTTCCCGGCCTGGGGATTGGAATTAACGCTAGACTACACTGCAGTCGAAGCCGATATGGATCGATTCGTTAAACCAGACAAAGGCAACTTTATCGGTCGTGAAGCATTCCTGAACTATGCTGCTCCACGTGAAAAATTCGTTACCTTTTGCGTCGACGCTGACGACTGCGCCATTTGGGGCGATGAAGCTATTTTCCTGGATGGCGAGCCCGTCGGTTATGTAACTTCTGGAGGCTTTGGGCCCTCTGTTGAAAAGCATATTGCCCTGGGTTACGTAAATATCGGCGCTTATCAACCCGGGGGGAAATACTCGGTTGAGATCCTGGGACAACTGCGCGACGCGACACTGCAGACCGAGCCACTATACGATCCAGATGGGTCTAGAATGAGAGCATGAGGTTGCTATGAATCTATTAGGGCAAACTGATCACTGGTGTTTTCCGATAACAGGTGAAGAGACCTGGGCAGGAGTTGCAGAACTTTATTCTTCAACTTTCCTACTCAACCATTTTCATTCTACCCGGAGTCATCATCATGAGCCGCCGACGCAGCAATTCCAGAGCAGCACGCCTTTCCAGTCGTAACCAGGGCTTTAATCAACTACCGTTCGGTCAGCTGGTTAATCCCTACTCACCGATGGAAATCCTCTCCGCTGATCAGGTCGAAACAATTCACCAGGCAAGCCTGGGCATCCTCCGCGATATAGGCCTAAGGGTAGATAACCCTTCTGCACTTAAACTGTTAGCCGATTTAAGAGCCGACGTCGATTTCGACAACAATCGTGTTCGCCTCGACCCTGCACTTGTCGAGGAACTGTTACTGAATTTGCCATCAGAGTTCACCATACACGCACGCAACCCCGAAAAAACACTCCGAGTTGGCGGTAATGCCATGGTGTTCGCAACCACCTGCGGACCCTCGTTCGTTTCTGATTTGGATCTCGGCCGCCGTGCGGGTACCCAGCAAGATATGGAGAATTTCGTCAAACTGGCGGGCATGTTGAATATTCTGCATCACGAAGGCGGTAGTGGCCCAGAACCGCTTGACCTACCACCGACCAGCCGTCATCTGGATATGATGTATGCGCAGATTACGCTGACAGATAAAGGCTGGCATCCAAGCTGGCTGAATACCGCAAAGCGTGCACAGGACTGCATCGAAATGGCCAAGATCGCGATGCAAACTGATGACGAAGGGCTTCGGCTGCGACCGGCAATCATCGGTGGCATTAACACTAACTCACCGCTGTTGTGGGACGAAGGTCAGGTTGATGGTATGCGGGTTTTTGCTGAAGCCGGTCAACCTGTGCATGCAACACCTTTCACCCTTGCCGGAGCTATGGCACCCGCAACTGTTGCAGGCGCTGTTACTCTGCAAAACGCCGAAGCACTCGGGTGTATCGCAATTACTCAGGCAGCCGTACCAGGCGCACCAACGTTCTATGGGCATTTCACATCAAATGTCGATATGCGTACCGGCTCACCTGCGTTCGGCACCCCAGAATATGCTCAATCAGTAATCATGTCGGGTCAGTTAGCCAGACGCTACAAATTGCCCCTACGTTCATCCAACACTACGGGGTCTGCCTGTGTGGATTTACAGGCCGCTTATGAAAGCGACATGTCAATTAATGCCTGCATACAAGCCCATGTTAACGATATGATGCATGCAGGCGGCTGGCTTGAAGGTGGGCTTACCTGCTCCTTCGAAAAGTTGATCCTCGACGCAGAGTTGTTACAGATGCAGGCAGCCTTCCTACAGCCCGTAGTAGTGGACGATGACAGCCTTGGCATCGAAGCCATTGCAGAAGTTGGCCCCGGCGGACATTTCTTTGGCACCGCACATACATTGGAGCGCTATGAAAAAGCATTCTATCAGCCAATACTTTCTGACTGGCGCAACTTCGAAAGCTGGCAGGAAGACGGTGCAAAAAGTGCTACTCAACGCGCTAACGAAATCTGGAAAAAGCTCTTAAATGAGTACGAGAAACCACCTATCGACCCCGCTATCGAAGAAGAGTTGCAGGCCTACATGGCCAAACGAAAGGAGGAAATCTCTCATGAACACTAGCATAATAAATTTAGCTAGCTAACGGCGACATGCGTTTCATGTACTACACATGTATAAATTACAACCTGAGGCTTTAATCATGACCACTGAAGATGACAATCAACAACCTTGTTGGATCGATACCATTGATCCGAAAGATGCATCCCCTGAACTCTCATCTATGTACCAGCATGTCGGCGCCGTACATAACAAAATTCATAATCTCTATCGTGCCTTTTCGTTACAACCGCAACCACTGATAGCTGCGGATCAACATTACCGCGATGTACTGCATAACGAAAATAATCATTCAGATCCCTGGTTTCTTGAATTACTCGCTAGCCAGGCAGCCATTATTGCCGATTGTCATTATGCTTTATCTAATCACGGTGCTAATTTCAAGGCATTGCTTGGTGATGACAAGCTTGGTGAAACAATGTTAACCGCCGTACGCCAGGATGAATTTGACGACAACCCAATTTTTACTACAAAACAGGCTGCTCTGCTTAAGTATGGCGCCAAACTTTGCCGCCAACCTGACACTATGCGTAAACAGGATATTACCGATTTAAAAACAGTTGGTGTCAGTGATACTGAAATTCTTGAAGCAGTACAGTCCACAGCCTGCTTTGCTTACTGGGTAAGATTTATTAATGCTCTGGGCATTAATCTTGGCAACGAAACAATCGGCATGTACAACAATGACACTAAGTAAGATCCCTCTAGTTGCCGCTGAACTGGAAGCCAACCAGGTAACCGTAATCTGGCAAGATCACCTTCAGGCCTCTTTCCATAACATTTGGTTACGTCACTCTCCGGGTTATCCTGGCTCCAGCCGCCCTGCTGGTGCAGCTGGTAGATTTCCCACTACCCAGGTCTCGACAACACCAACTAAGGCAACAATCAGCTCGGCGGGGAATCTGCAGCTCGACTGGAACAATGGTGTTGTGTCAGAACATAGCACCAGCTGGTTACGTGAAAACATATACGACAAAGAGACGCTCAAACAAAAGCGCAGACACGTAGTCCTGTGGAATTCAGAAAGTGTTAACCAACATTCCGAATTCGATTTCGACTTGCTCAGCACCAGCGACAATACCGTTATCGAACTGTTTGAACACTTACTCGATCATGGCGTCGCCATACTTCGTAATGTTCCAACAAAACTAAACACCATTGCTGATGTGGGCAGCTTGCTCGGACATATGCCTGCAAACC
>JBLHGU010000186.1:0-10133 GCA_047615875.1 Parasphingorhabdus sp. | reverse complement strand
TCGTATCGATATTTTAGTGAACTGTGCTATGGGTTTTCCTGAATCCTATAAAGCAGAGCTGTGGAACAGTCCCATGGCTGACTGGACGGCAATGATGGATATTGGTGTTCGTTCTAAATACATGATGGCGCGTTTTGTCTCCAAGATAATGATCAAACAAAAAAGTGGCTTGATCGCTAATATCTCTGCTGCAGCGTCCAGGGATGAATATTATAGCCCTATGTTCCGAATCGCGATGTCCAGCATTGATCGAATGACTTCCGCCATTGCTGCTGATTTAGAGCCTCATGGAGTTTCTGCAGTGTCTATTTGGCCTCGTTGGGTGAGAACCGAACGTGTGATGATGGCCACTAAAAACCCTGATTTAGGTTTCGATGTTAATGTCGATGATCTGAAAATTTCAGATACCCCTGAATTTACTGGACGTGCGATTGCCCACCTAGCTGCAGACCCGAACATTTCTGATCGGTCAGGGTTAACCTTTCCGCTAGTCCAGTTAGCACATGAATATGAGTTTGATGATTTAGACGGCACCCGGCCTCCTGTCGATAACTATACGCGTATCTGGGTCGATAAGCTGGCTGCGATAGAAAAAATATTAAAAGGATCGTAATGCAGTAGCCTTGGCACCCCTGGCGGACTGTCGCTCAGGGTCTGAACCGAGTAACTCATTGATTCCATTTATAAATAATTCTAGAAAAGGGCATTGTCAAGTTAGCTGATGAGACGCCAATACTGTAGTCTGAACTGATGAAAAAAGAAAATATCTATCACAGTTTTTGGCACTCTGGTGAAATTATCTCACATACCGTTTGGCTCTATTTTCGTTTCACATTAAGTTTTCGGGATGTAGAAGAAATTCTGGCGTATTGAGGAATAAATGTCAGCTACGAATCCATCCGCCGATGGTGTTACCATTTCGGACAAGACTATTCCAAGAAAATCAGAGCACAACAGGGGCAAGCTGGTGATACCGAGTATCTAAATGAGGTATTTATCATGATCAAAGGGAAACTACATTACTTGTGGCGCGCGGTTGACCAAGATGGTGACACTCTGGATATCTTGGTACAAAGGCGAAAGAGCAAAAAGTACCATCCTCCAGTTCCGGCATTTGATGGAGCGGAATAACCTGGGTGATGAACTGTTTCTCCTGGTCAATGTTTACCTGGCAGAAAATGGAATGACCATCAACTTAACCCAAGTTTAGAGGATATTCCCGAGGCAGAGAGACTTGAGTATTTCGCTTTCTCCCTCAAAGACCTCGCTACTGATGACGTAGAAATCAGCAACCTGATAGATGAATTGCGATTGCCAGCAACCCGTCAGGAATGTCGGCAGTGGGTCGTTCGTTGCCTCCTACAATTCGATTTTCAGTATCTCCTTGTAGAAAGCAGTCGCTCATAATTGAATGATCAGAGGCCGAGAAGTGCCCTAGGAGACCCTCATCTGGCTGAGCTAGGAGGCAAGGTTCGGCAACAACAGAACCTGGCCCCACACGTGAGACCCAAATCTCTAGTCACAGTAACCTGTAGCATTAGTTACGAGTATGCTGACTTTTCGGATATGCTTACACGATGGCCGAACATTTCCCCAATCACAAGCTTACTGCTATTTTCTATGCTGATGTCGCCGGATACAGCCGTTTGACAAGCCAGAATGAGATGGGAACCCATAAGCGAGTGATGGAGACTCTGGATTTTGCCAGTGAGGCAATAAAGGAAGGCCGGGGCACGGTGTTGCGCTATGCAGGTGATGCAATCCTGGCAGAATTTACAAGTGCATTGAAGTTAGTCCAGACAGCCGTGGATATTCAGAGGGAAATAGAATCCAGGAACACTGAATTTTCCGCTGAGGATAAGGTTCAAATTAGGATAGGTTTGAATATTGGCGAAGTCTTGCAGGACCGTGGCGAAATATTTGGCGATGGTGTCAATCTTGCGGCACGTCTGGAAGCAGCAGCTAAACCAGGGGGTATTTGCATTTCCGCTGCTGTCTACGACCAGATAAAGGGTAAACTTGAAGTACGGTTTGTCGATGGCGGGGAAGAGGTTTTCAAAAACATCCCAAACCCTGTCCATGTGTATCGTTGGCGACCCGGGGAACTTTTATCATACGAACAGCCTGCTGCCGCCAGCGAGTCAAAAGTAAGACCATCAATTGCAGTTCTCCCTTTTACCAATATGTCTGGTGATCCCGAGCAGGAATTTTTTGCCGATGGAATCAGTGAGGACATCATCACAGCACTTTCGAAAATCAGATCATTCTTAGTTATCGCGCGCAACAGCACGTTCACTTACAAAGGGAAGGCTGTTGACATCAAATCGGTGGCAAAGGAGCTTGATGTTCGTTATGTGCTGGAAGGAAGTGTCCGTAAAGCAGGCAATCGAATTCGAATTACGGCCCAGTTAATCGAGGCCACATCGGGTCATCATATCTGGGCCGAGAAATACGACCGAGAATTGAGCGATATTTTTGAGTTGCAGGATGAGATGACGCAGACCATTGCGGGATCAATCGAACCTGAGTTGAGCGCCAAAGAACGCGACAGCGCTGTCAGGAAGCCTCCAGATAACCTTGACGCATGGGAAATATACCAGCGTGCCATGTGGTACTTTTACAGCTTTGAAAAAGAAAATCATCCAATAGCAATTGATTTATTTCAAAAGGCGCTTAAGGCCGATCCCAACTTTGCCCCGGCTTATGCTTACATGTCGTATTGCCACTATGTTGCCGTCATCATGGGCTGGACCGATGACCCTGAGACGTTTCTGGCGATAGGCATGGATAGTGCTAAAAGGGCGCTGGCAATTGATCCCAGAGAATCGGTTGCTTATTTCGCTTTAGGGCGAATACATATGTTACGGGGTGAACATGATGCTTCAATTGCCGCATTAGAAAAGGCCATTGAACTGAATCCTAACGCCTTTTTTGCTTATCATGGTCTCGGTATGGTGTTAGTACTCGCCGGGAGAATCGAAGAAGCACTTGATATATCGATCAAAGGGGAGTGCTTAAGCCCCAGAGATCCATTGCTTTGGGCCAGCATTGCAGTGCGGGCTCTCGGATGTATTCTTTTAGAACAGTATGATGATGCCGTGGTCTACTCAGACCGCACCTATCAGTTTCCAGCACCATCCGGCTACTGGCCACATGCAACTAAAGCCGCCGCTTTAGCGCAGCTTGGAAATATCGACGAGGCAAAATCCTCATTGCAACTTGCTCTTGGGGAAAAACCCGACTTATCGATTACCTACCTTAAAAAAACCCTGCCAACAAAATATGAAGGTGGGCTTGAAACTTACCTTAACGGGCTTCGTAAAGCAGGGCTGTCTGAGTGACCGTTGTGGGCACAGGCTAATGGAATGGTCGCACTGAGTGCGGCAGGCGAGGCTGAAGGCTGCCGCTTGATGAATTGGCAGCGCCGAACTGAGTAGTAACCCCGCCACCCGAAGCCCTATCGCTGTCAGGTGGTGGGGAACAAAGGCTGGGGGAATGTCAAACCCATTGTTTTTAATACAATTATGGCGGTGGACGCAGTCTAGTGCTAACTCGTCTCTGTACCAAATCCCTGATCCACGGAAAAATACAGGGAAATTTTTGAATTTCACAGGACTAATTCGGAATAATACTGCCTAACACCCGGACAAATATAGGTTTGAGCCTGGCAAGGTGAAACTTATTTCAGAATTAACAGGGAATTATCAGCGAATAGCTCGTACTGCGTCCTCCACCGGAGTCCTTCTGTAGAGCGCCTCTGCCGACGAGACCCAGAATGTCACGGTAAGCGGTATCCTGCGAACATTTTGAAATCTTCGCCCACTTCGATGTGGTGAGCTTTCCTTCAAAGCCATCAAGTAGCTTATTCAGGATTTTTATTTGACGCTCGTTTAGTGGCTCCTTCGCAAAACGATCCCAGAATTGCGCCTTGTAAAGGACGGCGCTTAACGCCCCTTGCGCGCCCTCAATGGTGTGGTCCAAACAGTTGAGAAACCATTCCATCCAGCGCGTGACATCGAGATCACCTTTTTGGGTTCGCTCCAGTATGTTGTAATAGTCTTTACGGTCATGACGAATTTGCGCAGACATACTATAAAATCGCTGACCTGACTTTTCCGAGCGGGCAAGCGCCATATCAGCTATGGCGCGCGCTATCCGACCATTGCCATCTTCAAATGGGTGGATTGTAACAAACCACAAATGCGCAAGACCTGAGACAATCAACGGGTCGATATCCCCAGGTTTGGCAAACCATTTTAAGAAAATTTTCATTTCTGTGGGAACGCGTTTTGCCGGTGGTGCCTGGTAATGGACTTTCTCTTTACCTATAGCCCCGGAAACAACACGCATGGGACCACTACTATCATCGCGCAAGTTACCGACGACGATTTTGCTCATGCCGCTTCGACCTATCGGGAACAATGAAGCGTGCCAGTCAAAGAGACGGGCTTCTGTCAGCTTTTTACTGCAATAGCCAGTAGCATCCAGCATCATTTCAACAATGCCTTCGACATCTCGATCTGCTGGGATAAGACCACCAATATCCATACCAAGCCTCCGTGCTATCGATGATCTCACCTGGTCAGGATCGAGATTTTCGCCTTCGATTTCGGATGACTTCACAACATCGTCGGTCAGGATTCGGAGATTTGCTTCTCTTCGGAGTTCAAAACCCAAAGCTTCCATCCTGCCGAGCAGGCGGCCTTGTTTTCTGGAAACTTTCGCCAGCAATGTCGCCAGCTTTTTTTCATCCCAGGTAATGTTTGGCCAGTCATTTTGTTCCCAAAGATACATTCAATAAATTCCGCACTATATGCGGACATTATGATCAATATTCCCCGCATTGGCAAGATTAAACTCCGCTTAATATGCGGATATTGCCCTCGCTATTCTCCGCATGGGAGTACCGTCGGGGTTGTCCCTTCTATTAATTCATCCAACACAAAGTTACGCCACCATCCGTGCGTATTCGTGGTGACGTCCCCCCTACTCGCCGAATACGGACTATTTTTCCTTCATCCGGAAGTTTCTTCATTCGGTGATCGGGCGCATCCTTGTCAAGTGAGAGATGAGTTCGAACTCTATTATAATAATCCACGTATTCACGTAGCACCCGTTTCAATTGACGATCTGTCAGCACTACCAAATGGTTCAGGCATTCACGTCTTATTGAACCAATCACCCTCTCAACATAGGCGTTTTGCCAGGGCGAACGCGGTGCCGTGACAACTTCTTTCATTCCCAGCGCAGCAACTTGCCTAGAAAATAATTTCCCATAGATAGCATCGCGATCTCGTACTTAAGAAAACATTAACCAAGGAGCGGTTTTTATGAACACACCACAAAGGTTTGATAATGACCTCAACCTTGCCGTTAAGCCATTTGGCAAACTCTTTGGCAACGTTCTTTTGATCCAGCTGATTTATGAGCTGAAAAGCAGGAGGTGAAATAAAATATGAAAAGAGGTTCGTAGCTTAGGGAAGGCAATTAAACTCCGATTCGTCGGGATGATTCGACCGGAATTTTTGGTGCTATCCGCACTTCTTTCGGCTTCGATTTAGATCTTGCCACAACCTCAAACCACGGCTTCGATGGGTTGCTAATTTTTCACAGCACTGGCTTTGACTCTATGCATCAGTTTTAACTTTCTGGATGCCAGTGCTGTGAAAAATCAGCTTGATAACAAACCTTCAGCGCACCGGTTAAATGCCCTTCGTGTAAGTTCGGCTTTGGGTTGGCTGAATTATTGTGCTGGCTTTACAGTATGTACTGGAAGAGCTGACATTCAGGAGTAGACTGCCAATACCCGCAAAGTGCCCTTGGCAGCCATTTAAACGAAGAGAACTATTTTCGATGCTACTCGACTGAAGGCAAAAGACAACGACCCCAGGGTTTGGTTTTTTTAATTTGTTAGTCTCGAATACCTCCCGTATTGATATTTCAATAATTCACATGGGGCTGTTTAACCGACCAGCCAATGCCATTTCAAGCGCCTGACTTTATTGACAGTCTATCGAACGAAAATCACCCACTATTCTCTGTCTACTACAGGCAATTTGAGCCCAGTGGCAATAAAGCCTCATCAGATGAATAGACACATTTAGTCTGCGTGCCCCACCCAGAACCGGTTCCAATAAAACCGACGACCTGGCTATTTAGGATTTCTATCGTACCTGCGGTCGAGCCACTAAAGTCTTGAATAGCGCCGTTTATCAGTGAATTCGACGCTCGGAGCAATGCGCTGTTTGTTGAAACGGCAGTATTAATTGTCGAGCCCCGAACTATTGCAGAACTCCCTACTCCATCAACTGATAAACCCATTCCTGACGCACTTGATGAACTACTCAATTGATTTCGTATGATCGAATCAAAAACCTCAGCCTGGCCACCCGAATAGATTAATACACCATTGGTAGAGGTGTTCTCAAAACCACGCAACGAAACACCGCCACCATTACTTCGGATTGCAGCATTGAAACCATTCACTTCGGTGTTTAGAATCGCGACCTGGCCAGTAGCGGTGACTAAAATTCCGTCGCGCAAATAATTATCCTGCGGCGTATTCAACTCTACATTTTGTATAGAGACATTCGAGCCTTGAACACTTATCCCAGTGACGAAACTTGAACCGGGGACGTCTACAGACAAATCTCGCAGTTGATTGTTACCAGAGAGTCTTATGGCTTCCGAACCACTGCTAGATGTAATTACCGTCACTCCGTTACCGGAACCGGTTATATGTACATGGAATGGTACAATTAGTGGGAGCCCCAAATTATCGAACACGCCTGGAGCCACCTTGATAAGGCAAGGGCTCGAAGCAGATGGCACACCACACCAGGAAACGATATCTGCAACTGCGTCGGCTGGAGAAGCATAGTCGCCACCGCTCAGCGCCACTATCGTGATGTTTCCAGGACTAGTCGCCGAAATACCATCGACACCATTAATGCCCGGCAATCCTTGTGTCCCCTGTATTCCCGCTACACCATCGTTACCCGGTAAACCCTGTAGCCCCATCGCGCCATCGGCACCTGATATGCCTTGTAAACCTTGAGGTCCCATCGCGCCGTTAATGCCATTTATACCGGCGGTTCCCTGTGGCCCAGCCGGACCCACAGGCCCTGTCACACCAGGCCCGATACCGAGTTGACCGTTAGCATTGATTACTACCTGAGTGGCTGTGACATCTGCCGACAGGTCCACGTTACTGATACCGGCAACAAATGTTTTGCCGTGATTGGTGATATTGCCAATGCGGATGACACCAGATTCACCGGAGACACCATCGTTACCAATTGCAATGTTATATGAGCCTGACACTAGAAAGCCTGCCTTATGGCCAAGGCCTATATTGTTACTACCACCCGCAATAGCGCTCAACGCCTCCTGGCCGACTGCGGTATTGAAGTGACCTTGACTGTTAAATAGTGAGCGTTTACCTATAGCAGTATTTTGTTGGCCAAAAGTGTTGCTGTACATCGAATAAACACCGATTGCGGTATTCGCATTTCCGGTAGTATTGCTAAAAAGCGCAGAGATCCCGGTAGCCGTATTCTCGTCACCCACACTGCTATTTTTAAGCGCTTGATGACCTGTGGCGGTGTTATTAAAACCCGTAATATTCGACTGTAAAGCATATCGGCCAATGCCTGTATTAGCAGAACCATCAGTATTGAGACCTAACGCATCTACACCGAAGGCACTGTTAAAGGCGCCTGTCGTAATGCTAGCAAGGGCACCTGCGCCGCCACTCGTGTTGGTGCCTATACTCAGGATACCTGAATCACCAGGAATACCTTGTAACCCCATCACTCCATCATTTCCAGGAATCCCCTGTACTCCTTGTGCCCCTGCATCACCTTGAAGCCCCTGAATACCCTGCGACCCGGTTGAGCCTGTTGCGCCCGTTAAACCAAGCGCGCCTACAGGCCCGGTATCACCTGGCAAACCCGGTATGCCTTGAATGCCCTGAGGTCCTTCTGGTCCCTCCGGTCCGGTTACACCAGGCCCGATACCGAGCTGACCGTTAGCATTGATTACTACCTGAGTGGCTGTGACATCCGCCGACAGGTCGACGTTACTGATACCGGCTATATAGGTTTGTGTCTGCTTGAGAGCATTACCGATTCGGGTCGTACCAGAATCACCTAATACGCCGACATTACCGATCATAATATTGTCATTCGTATTAACGAGTGCTTCGCCGGATTCAATTCCGATCGCAATATTGTTTGATCCGCTTCCAATCAAAGTTAGCGTTCTCTGGCCCAGAGCAGTATTCCAGATGCCCGTGGTATTGCCTTTTAAGGAGCGGTCACCGACTGCTGTGTTCGAGCTTCCCGTCGTGTTTTGTGCCAATGCTTCATAACCCATTGCTACGTTTTGCGAACCACTACTATTCTGACCCAAAGCTGTAACGCCAAACGCATTGTTATTGCTACCAGTCGTATTGGATTCAAGTGCCTTGACGCCGAATGCGGTATGATTATTCGCGGTGGTATTTAGTTTTAATGCATCGTTTCCTATCGCAGTGTTGTTTCCACCCGACGTGTTGGCTGGCAGCGCGTTTACACCTAAAGCTGTATTTCTGATACCCGAGGTATGAGATCCTAGTGCGTTGGTACCACCTGCGGTATTACTGACTGCAAAACTCACCACACCTGAATCACCTTGGGTTCCCTGAATACCTTGCGAACCCGTAGTACCGGTTAAACCCTGGATACCTTGTGTGCCCGTATCACCCACCAAACCCTGAATACCTTGTGGCCCATCTAGACCTGTAGCTCCGATTGGGCCTTGTGATCCAGCAGAACCTATCGGACCTTGAATGCCCTGAGGTCCTTCTGGGCCCTGAGGTAAAGGCACAACACCACCACCAATACCATTCACATTTGACAATGTCAGCGATATTCCGTCGGAGCTTAATGATTGCGATTCGTTAGTCGGATCGATATCGCCCGACTCGAGTGCGGATACTCTCGTAGCAAGTTCACCAATGGTCAAATTGGCGATAGAGTAGATCGGTGTCGACCCAGGCTCATTCGGGTTGCCTGCCGTAACTACTACTATATTTTCACCATCGATCGAATATTGAACAAAAATCTGCCCGACCATGCCATTGGGAACAACCAACGAAATTGACCCTGATTCAGCTGCTCCTCGACTTTTCGTTGCTAAAACATCTCCAGTGCTAAATTCGACTAACTGGAAGTTATCTTTCTTACTGAGAGAACTAGCCGTATCCAACAAAACATTGAAACCGACTTCAATAACATCACCACCGACAACCAGTATGTCACCGTTACTATTTGCAACATTGAGTACATCGAGCTCCACAACAGGATCTGCAAACACCTGACTTGCAAATAAAAGACTAATAAGTATTAGAAAGCTGGAAGGGCCACCTGATCTGCGCTTGTTGTTTGGGGTCATAGCTAATCCTCTCAATTGTTAGTTACCACTTACGAGTGAGTATCAGGTTTGAATGTATGGTAAAGATCGACTATTTCGAAAGCATTAGTTTTATTGTTGCTAGTCGAGCAGTGCCAGTTATCCTGAATCGAATCTATAGTAATAAGCATATTGCAAGCCAACTATAAAATATCGAAGCATGTCAGTCTCTTTGACGATTAGGGGTTATTTCAGTAGTACAAAACTGTAAAGAAGTTTTACAGCCTTATTGGTCAAGTGTAAAAATTACTGAAACCGTTGTCAGGAGCAGGGACTTTAAAAGTCGGTATAGGAGTGAGTAAACCATAGGGTCAGATCATTTAGCCTCGATAAAATTATTAACAACCGATGTTACGTGAAGAGCCAATTCCAGATGATGTTGGAACGACTTCTATTTTGGGCAAAGGAGTCGTCGGAGTTACTGGTGGAGTCAGCCCACTACTAACCTTATAACCTGGCACCTGGACGGCTCCTGTGTGCCGAAAGCGAATATTTTATTATAAATACCAATGACGGCTATGAGGCAAAGACCAGGAACCACAATCCTTGGTGATCCCTGGCCAATCCGTCACACCTCAGTCTGTTCTGCCATCTCAAGGGCATCATCTACTTCAATGCCTAGATACCTGACAGTACTTTCCAGTTTAGAGTGCCCCAGAAGTAACTGAACGGCCCTAAGA
>JBLHGU010000185.1:0-10143 GCA_047615875.1 Parasphingorhabdus sp. | reverse complement strand
TGTCTTAAGAAAAACTATACAACCCATAGCCAATGGCAATATTACACTGGCAATTGGAGGGAAAATATCCACGAATCTAAGTGCTGGGTCCTGCCAGGCTATACTGGTAAAATACCATGCGGGAATGCACAGAAGCACTTCCAGACCAATCAGTGAAAGCGGTAGTAACACGTTCACAGTCTCAGGCTTAAAAATCAGCACGAGAAGCCCTATAAACAGCAAAGCACTCAATAACGGCGGTAAAACCAGGTCTAACAGGAAAGGAGACCGCTGATTGAAGTGAAAAACAGTCAGTCCTATAGTCGTTAAAAAGCCGACAAAAAAGACAAAACGCCCAGATTGTTGAAGATGCTTTACGGGAATAAAGGTAGTAAGCATTGCTATCTGTCAGATCTCAAGGTAGGCACAATCATATCAATATAGCGAATTGTAATAATTATCTCGGAAGTACTCTGGCTACCATAAGTCCGCTAAGTCCAATCAGCATAATGCCGATCCAGGAAAGCCATGTAGGCAATGTACCAAAAATTATAACGCCTATCAGTATCGCAGCAACAATTTCGAAATAGGTAAACGGCGCCAGTACCGACGCGTCAGCCCGGGAAAATGCGAAAACCACTAGAGTTTGACTAATCGCACCCAACAGTATCATAAAAATCAATGGCCAGGCATGTGACAAATCAATCGGCTGCCATTGTCCAGGTAGTAAGAAGGTCAGCGCAATGGTGGCAACGGTGGCTCCCCAGAAAGAGGTGATCAGTGGGTTGGATATAAAACCGAGCCTGCGGTTCAATGCCATCTGCAGGCTCACTATAATGGCACATAGAAATATAAAGATAGCGCCGACATTCCAGTCCGCAAAACCTGGACGCATCACAAGTAGTACACCGATAAAGCCACCGGATACTGCAACCCAACTCAATAAGGACACCCGTTCACCAAGAAAAACAATCGCCAACAGTGTTAACAGGAAAGGGTAAGCATAAAGTATGGCTATAGCATCGGCGAAATCAACAGTACGAACACCGATTACAAATAGTGTCGTGGATAGCGCCATAGCAAACCCTCTGAAAACTTGCATGGAGAGTTTGCGAGGCACAAAAGCCTGTCGCCCAAAACGAACCCAAACTAAAGGCAACATCAGTGCAGCGTAACCGGCGAACCGAAGCCAGGCAACCTGAATGGCGGACATGTCACTAGCCAGGAGTTTCATAATGGCGCCGACCATGGCTGCCATAGAAAGGCCGCTCACAACCAGCAATATGCCAACCCAGCTATCCCTGCGGACTTGAGCTCCATTAGAACTGAGTGCAGGATTTGCCATAGTTTAGTGTTACGGACTAATTGTTCTGATACAAAATTTTTATAATTTGCCCAGGCGCTGGTTCGCCATCAGGGTAATGTCCGTTTAATAAGCGCAAACGGTTTTCAATATCTGGCTCGTCAATCAAAGCACCAATGAAATCACGGTAACTATCGCCAGGGCCAACCCTTGCAAGGTCGATAAAATAATCGCTGGCACTATCTTGCTCTTCCTGCTGCAAAAACCGTATCGAATTAATGGTGGAGTAAAATTCATTATCGGGCAGTCCTTCTTTGGAAACTCCAATCGATACATAAATCCAGTTATTATGTTGAATGGCTGCAACTCTTGCATTACGTTGCCCAAAGGGACTATTAATGAAAGCTATTCCCGCATAACCTACTCTATCCCCACTGTAGAACTCTCGGCCTTGTTCCAGATTAGTAAACTGCGCGGTTAGATATTCCTCTAATGAAATAATCCCGTCAGCTTCATCCAACGCTATTTGCACGATGGTGTCACGACTAGCAGATGCACCAAGCAATCGATCCGGTTGATTCTGAATTTGCCAACTCAGGGGAAAATCGATTCGCACATCCAATGACTTATGCATAAAGACATTGTTCTTTACGACACCCAGTTTTTCCGACTGACCAAATGTCATACCATTTAGTTGATTTAGAAATGCCTCATCAATGGGTGGTGGTGGACTAGTACTGGCCAAATTATCCGCCGCGCCAATGACTTCCAATAGCCGTTTGTCATTATTGGGATGGCTGGCAAAAAGTCCATGATAGACATTGGCCTGTCTGCCTTCCGCTCGAGCTTTATCAACCTCAAACTCTTCCTGGGTTTTTAAAACGCCAATAACATCTAGCATGGCCCAGGGTGAATAACCTGAAACAGCAAGATACTGGGCTCCTAACCGATCTGCTTCCAGTTCTTGTTTACGACCATATCCACTTAAAAAAGCACTTCCAAATATATTTGAAATATCCCCTACTGCAGTGCTGCCAGTTGCTGCTGCAGCAACCGAACCTAATAAACCCAGTAAGGCGCCACGACTTTGCTGTCGCACTCCATGGCGAGCAGTAACATGACCAATTTCATGACCAAGAACACCAGCTAACTCGGCCTCACTATTCATATAGGCCATAATTCCGCGAGTGATGTATATATAACCCCCTGGAAGGGCAAAAGCATTTACCTGGGGACTATCCAGAACAAAGAATTTGAATTCGATATCGGATCTATGACTTTTTTCTGCTAGCCGCAAACCCAAATCGGATACATATGCCTGTAAATTGTCATCATCATAAAGCGTGTATTCTGAGAGAATCTTATTATGGTAGTCCTGACCAAGCTTTATCTCTTCAGTTTCGGTCATAAGCACAAAATTTTGACGACCGGTAACCGGGTTTGTTGCACAACCTGCCAGCAATAAAACTGCGACTGAGATTAATACCGCAAATACCCTAAGCATAGGCATCAGTTTTGAAGCACCGACTCACCGGCTAATATCGCATCAATATCCTGTCGAGTTTTAACCAGATGAAATTCATCACCATCTACCATGACTTCAGCGGTTTGGGGGCGGGTATTGTAGTTGGAACTCATAACAGCACCGTAGGCACCAGCCGATCGCACCGCAAGTAAATCCCCAGATTGCACAGCCAGAGTCCGTTCTTTACCCAAAAAATCCGCTGACTCACAGATTGGGCCGACCACATCAAATTCAGCCGGTACAAGATCAGGCTTTTTCACAACTTCAATTATTTCCTGCCAGGCCTGGTATAAGGCCGGCCTAATTAGGTCATTCATCGCCCCGTCTACTACGGCAAAATTTCTATCTTCTGAATATTTAAGATATTCAATCTGGGTAAGAAAAACCCCGGCATTAGCAGCTATAACGCGACCCGGTTCAATCATAACTGGGAGCGTACAGTTGTGGGCTTTGAGACAGCCAATCAGGGCTTTTGTATAGTCCGCAGGCAAAGGTGGAGTCTCATCTTTGTAACGAACCCCAAGACCACCACCCAAATCAATATGATCTAGCTCAATACCCTCTCCTGATAATCGCGCCACAAATACAAGCAATTTCTCAAACGCATGTTGCAAGGGTTCCATACTCGTCAGCTGTGAGCCAATATGGAAAGCTACTCCGCTAACAATGAGATTCTCATAGTTCTGCAACTGCTGGTAGGTTGCAAATGCTTCCTCTACCGGAATTCCAAACTTGTTTTCTTTTAAACCAGTGGAAATGTAAGGATGGGTCTGTGCATCAACATCAGGATTGATTCTGAGCGCAACATGTACCCGCTTTTTCTTCAAACCGGCTAGATAGTTTATACGCTCCAGCTCTGCGGTTGACTCAACATTAAAACAACGAATTCCTACATCGATAGCTCGATCAATTTCCTGAGCACTTTTACCAACACCGGAAAAAACCACCTTTTCGGGGTTGCCGCCAGCACGCAACACTCTTTCGAGTTCACCACCAGATACGATATCGAACCCGGAACCCAGACGCGCCAACACATTCAGCACTGCCAGATTAGAATTGGCTTTTACCGCGTAACAAATTGTGTGGGGGTAATCATCAAACGCATCATCAAATGCGCGCCAATGTCTTTCGAGGGTGGCTCTTGAGTAAACATAGCAAGGCGTGCCCACCTGCTCAGCAATTGCAGACAAAGGGACATCTTCGGCGAAATATTCATCGCCGTTATACTGAAAATGATCCACCTATGAAGTGGTGGTAGTAGCTGTTTCTTCCTGATCTTCTGTGTCAGGAAGGTAAAGTGCTCCCTTCTGTCCGCAGGCTGACAAAACGCTAAGCAACAATACTAAAACAGACAGGCGACTAATTATTTTGGGCATGTATATTCTCCGAATAGTGATATGACTAATTTTAGCCTAATTCAGGGTGATCCGTTCGTGTGCATTTTGAATTTCCTTCCGCACTCGTTCAAAAGCAGTCCCACCAACGTGGTTGCGGGCATTTACCGAGCCCTCCAGAGTCAGAACCTCATAGACGTCATCTTCAATGTGCTCGCTGAAATCTTGAAGTTTCTTAAGATCGATATCATCTAATCCAATACTCTCAGATTCAGCAAAATGAACTGCTTTGCCCACAATTTCATGAGCGTCTCTAAAAGGCACCCCTTTGCGTACCAAATAATCCGCCAGATCTGTTGCAGTAGAATAACCCTGACTAGCTGCCAGGCGCATACGTGATCGGTCAAATTTCATGGCCGGGATCATCCCTGAGAATACTTCCAGACAGGCAATTACTACATCGACACTATCAAACACAGGCTCTTTGTCTTCCTGATTATCCCGATTATAGGCCAGAGGCTGCCCCTTCATGAGAGTAATCAGGGCAACCAGATTGCCTGTCAATCTACCGGATTTCCCACGCACTAACTCAGCAGCATCGGGATTTTTCTTCTGCGGCATGATACTTGACCCGGTACAAAAGCCATCACCAAGGTCGACAAAACCAAACTGAGCTGAGGACCACCAGACCAGTTCTTCGGACATTCTCGACAGATGCACTCCCAACAAAGCGGCTGCGGCATTGAATTCGATCATAAAGTCTCGATCTGACACACCATCAAGAGAATTTCTTGAGATAGACTCGAAACCCAACTCTTTTGCTGTCATTTCACGATCGATGGGAAATGATGTGCCAGCCAAAGCCGCACAACCCAGAGGTGAAATATTAATTCTTTTTCGGCAATCAGTAAGACGCTCAAAGTCTCTTTGCAGCATTTCGAACCAGGCCAGGAGATGATGTCCACAGGACACGGGCTGGGCGCTTTGCATGTGGGTAAACCCGGGCATAATTGTATTGACTTCCTGCTCGGCCTTATTCAACAAAGCTTCCTGAACTACGCGTAAGCCGGTTTGAATTTCATCGACAGCGTCTCTAAGGAAAAGGCGCACATCTGTAGCAACCTGATCATTACGTGAGCGCCCTGTATGCAATTTCTTGCCGGGTTCGCCAATACGTCTCGTCAATTCGGCTTCGATATTCATATGAACGTCTTCAAGATCAATACGCCAGTTGAAATCGCCGTTCTCTATTTCCTGATAAATCTCTAGCAAACCAGCGACTATAGCGTCACGTTCGTGGTTCTCAATCACACCACAATGAGCCAGCATTCGAGCATGAGCAATAGAACCGCGAATATCTTGCCCAAATAGACGCTGATCAAACTGCACACTGGCGGAGAATTTCTCCATAACAATATTAGTGCCCTGTTTAAATCGGCCACCCCATAGTTTTTTACTCATCGAATCAAAAAGTCCAAAAATTAACAGTCGGATATGGGAAATATGAACTGTGCGCTAGTGTACCCTGCCAAACAGAGCTGGCACCAACAGATTAGGATTTTCCCAGAAGTTTAGTCAAACCCCAGAGCATGAGAAGCAGTTATTTGGAAAACGACCGTTCGTCCGACACACTAGACCGATAGTCCAAAACAGGTTGATTGGAAGGCCTAAGGTGTCTAGATTATGATTCATTGGTGCTGAACGGGATTCCGCGCAGCACCATCCGACTCGGTTGTTCCTTCCTCAAAGCACCCCCACCGAATCCGAGTCGTATTGAATATGCCCCTCCCTTGGGAGGGGTTTTTTTTGTCCGTAGTTTGACGGGTTACTTAAGCGCTGACATATACAGGGCTAATTCTTTTATCTGTTGCTCAGATAAGCGAAAAGCGATGGAGTTCATTACCTCACTAACCCGGGTACCCTTTTTCAGTGCTAATAGCTGTTTTTCCAGGTAGGCCGCATGCTGTCCAGATACACGAGGAAAACGCGGCGGAATGCCATGTCCGGCGGGGCCATGACAGCCCATGCAAGCCGCTATTTCAAATGCACGATAACCACCACGATAAACTTTCTCACCACGTTCGGCTTCAGCGACCTGATCTTCGCTTATTGAAAGCTGCATAGGGTCCTGAGCTGAATAATAAGCATCAAGATCAGCCATATCTTCAGCCGTAAGCGTGGCAACCATTCCAGCCATTACCGGGTCATTGCGCACGCCACTTTTAAATTCAGCTAGCTGGGAAGCAATATATCCGGGCACCTGACCGGCTAAAACTGGAAACTGAGCGATGGCACTCTTTCCTGCGACGCCATGACAGGCTATACAGGGCTGGGACTTTTCTTCGCCTGCTGCGGCGTCGCCGGATGCAATTGTCATTGCATTCCAACCAAGTCCGGCGATAACACCAAATAAAAGGCTAAAACTTTTGAGGTTCATGAGACACTCCTGCGATAATGAAAAAACTTTCGTTCGATGGACTAAAATTCACCGAATAGAACAAAATTCTGGGGCCGCCACCGTATATACGATTTCCCCCCACTCGTCAAATTTCTCTAACGATCTTGAGCACCATGCCATCAAATCCAGTTAATCTGAACAGCGCTACATTCGTAATTAGTGCCCATCTACAAAGCCAATGGCCAGACCCCGAACTACCTGAGGTTGCCTTTGCTGGTCGCTCCAACGTGGGCAAATCCAGCGCCATCAACGCCATTACGAATCATCGCGGCCTGGCCAAAACAAGCAAGACTCCGGGGCGGACGCAACAAATCGTTTTCTTCGATTTGGCAACCGAACAACGCCTGGTCGATCTCCCCGGTTATGGCTTCGCCAAAGTACCGTTAAATGTACGCCGTCATTGGGAAGAGAGCATCGCGAATTTCCTGAAGAAACGCCAGTCCCTGCGTGCACTGATTTTGCCCATGGATTCTCGCAGACCGTTAACCCCGTTGGATCAGCAAATGCTTGACTGGTGCCTTACCAATGAACTTCCCGTGCATATTCTGCTAACCAAGGCAGATAAATTAAGCAATAGCCAGGCTAAAACTGCCCTGCTCTCAGTTAAAAAAACCATCCAAAATATGCCAGATGTCAGTGTTCAGCTATTTTCAGTTTTGAAAAAAGTTGGACTCGAGGAAGCCAGAAGCGTGATTATAGATTTTCTGGGAGAAAATTATTAGTAAAAGACCAATTATTATCGATGTCTCATAAAAAAACCCCGGTTCCATAAAGAAACCGGGGTTACAAGCAATTGGTGTCAAAACGGGAATCGACACCTCCCGTCCAGGGAGGAGGGACGGGACGGAAAGCAATCCTAACCTTCCGTTATAACTTAAGACGCTACAGCTAAAAATTGGTTCCCATTGTTACTTAAAGTTAAGGATTCTCTTATATCTAGCTGATTCTAATCTGGAACTAATGCGCCTGGGCCCAGTTATCGCCAATTCCAGCTTCTACCTCAAGGGGCACATGCAGTTCGGCAACGGACGTCATTAGCTGCTTGATTGGCTCTACCACCTGCTCCAGATCCGACTCCGGAACCTCCAGCACCAACTCATCGTGTACCTGCATAATGAGTCGTACCTGTGGATGTTCTGCGCTGATCCATTGATCAACCGCTATCATGGCCAGTTTAATAAGGTCTGCCGCAGTACCCTGCATCGGCGCATTGATAGCTGTACGTTCTGCATATTGGCGTCTGACATGGTTCTTGGCGTTAATCTCAGGCAGATATAATCTTCGTCCAAACACTGTCTCGACATACTTCTGTTCGCGGGCAATTTCTTTGATGCTATCCATAAAGTTCCGCACGCCTGGATAGCGTTCGAAATAAACGTTTACAAAATCTTGCGCACTGGATCGATCGATACCCAATTGACGTGCCAGACCAAAAGCCGACATACCATAAATTAATCCAAAGTTGATCGCCTTGGCATGACGACGCTGGTCATCAGTGACCTGACCAGGCTCGATACCAAATACTTCCGCCGCCGTTGCGCGATGCACGTCCTGCCCAGTTGAAAATGCCTGTACCAGACCTGGATCTCCGCTAAGATGGGCCATGATGCGCAACTCGATCTGGGAGTAATCAATAGAAACCAGTTTACAACCTGGATCAGGCACAAAGGCCTCGCGAATCTTTCGTCCTTCTGCGGTCCTGATAGGAATATTTTGCAGATTAGGGTCTGCTGAGGAAAGCCGCCCAGTTGCCGCTACCGCTTGATGATAAGAAGTGTGTATACGGCCGGTTTCAGGATCAACCAGATTCGGAAGTTTATCGGTATAGGTAGATTTAAGCTTACTTAAGCCGCGGTGCTCAAGAATCAGTTTCGGTAACTCATAATCCTGTGCCAGCTCATGCAGTACATTTTCTGCTGTAGATGCCTGTCCCTTGGCTGTTTTGCTAATTATCGGCAAGCCCAGCTTGTCGAACAGAATATGCTGTATCTGCTTGGGCGATGCGATATTAAATACCTCACCGGCGGCATTATGGGCCTGGGCTTCCAGTTCCGCAGTACGTTCGGTAATCTGATGACTCTGTTCAATCAACATATCGACGTCTATTCCGACCCCATTGCGCTCTATCGTAGACAGAATCGGGACCAACGGCATTTCAATCGTTTCAAACAGCTTGTTTAGAGTGGCAGTGTCTTCCAACCGGGGATGCAATTTCTGGTGAAGTCTAAGCGTAATATCAGCATCTTCGGCGGCATAGTTCGCTGCCTGTTCCAAGGGTATCTTGTCAAAGGTAATCTGGTTCTTGCCTTTGCCAGCCACTTCCTCGAATTTAATAGTCTTCACACCCAGATGCTTTATCGCCAGGGTGTCCATATCATGACGGGAACCGGTACTGTCGAGCACATAGGATTCCAACATGGTGTCAAAGGTGATTCCGCCCAGCTTGATACCATGACGAGCAAACACTGTTTGATCGTACTTAATGTTCTGACCAATCTTTCTGTACTCGTCGCCCTCAAGCACCTCGCGCAAATGTTCCAGGGCCACCTCGCGTGGAATCTGCTCGGGCGCATTTTCATAGCTATGAGTTAGTGGCAAATAGCCCGCCTGGCCCGCTTCACAACTAAATGAAATGCCTACCAGGTCTGCCCGCATGGCATTGACTGACGTGGTCTCGGTATCAATGGCAAACTCTCCGGCCAGTTTTAAGCGTTCAACCCATACGTCGAGATGATCTACATCCAGAATAGTTTCATACTCGGTTTCGATAAACTCTTCGGAGGTCTCTTCAGACTCAAGTCCGCCCAGCTCACTCAACCAGTTTTTAAACTCCATTCGTGCAAAGAGTGATTTCAGGGCATCCTCATCCTCCTCACCCATAGCCAGGTCATCCAGACCAGACTCCAGTTCCACATCACACTTTAAAGTGACCAACTTTCGGGACAGGGCCAGTTGCTCAAGGTTGTCGCGTAGATTTTCTCCAACCTTACCTTTGATATCTTCTTTATGAGCTAACACGCCCTCCAATGAACCATACTCAGTTAACCATTTGACCGCGGTTTTAGGGCCAACCTTGGGCACACCGGGCACATTATCCGAAGTGTCGCCCACCAGGCTCAAATAATCGATGATGAGCTCTGGCGGAATGCCAAACTTTTTCTCCACGCCTGCTCGATCATAAACCACCTCCTTCATGGTATCGACCATTTGAATATGCTCGTTAACCAGCTGGGTGAGATCCTTATCACCACTGACAATCACCGCATTAATGCCGCGCTCTGCAGCCTGGATGGCGAGCGTACCAATGACATCATCAGCTTCTACCCCACCAACACACAACAACGGCATGCCCATGGCACGAACTGATTCATGAACCGCTTCTATTTGCGTACGCAATTCATCTGGCATCGGCGGACGATTGGCTTTGTATTTATCATACATGTCATTACGAAACGTCTTGCCCTTGGCATCAAACACGACCACCATGTGGGTAGGCTTGTAATCGTCTTCCAACCGTTTGAGCATGTTGATAACGCCATATACC
>JBLHGU010000184.1:0-10149 GCA_047615875.1 Parasphingorhabdus sp. | reverse complement strand
GAATACCGCGTCCCTGAGCTACAACTAGTGACACACCAAGCCGCTCTTCCAACGCGCGAACCTGCTGACTTACCGCTGCATGAGTGACATGTAGTTGTATTGCAGCATCTTTATAGCTACCTGCCTCAGCAAGAGCTGTAAACCCACGCAGGCTATTAAGGGGAGGAAGTTTAGACCATTGCATTGGTAAGAAATTCTAACATATTATGCAAAAATGGTGACTCGCCATATTTCATCTAATATGACAATATTTACCTTTCTCACTACGTATTTCGAAGTTCAGATCATATAGATAAAACCAGGCTTCAATGGAAGCGAGCCTTCCTTGCAACAGAAAGACTAACCAGTTATGAGGATTATTAGATGAGTGAAAATGATGTGACCCACGCTGGTGGCTGCCTGTGTGGCGCGATAAGATACGAAATTAAAGGTGCTCCTGAATGGTCTTCACACTGTCATTGTCGCTCTTGCCAAAAAGCCACCGGTGCGGCTTTTACTACCTGGGCCGGGACCGATTCGAAAAACTTTTCAGTAACAAATGGTGAAATCGCGATCTGCAACACTTCTGCAGGTGTAGAGCGAGGGTTTTGTTCAAAATGTGGCACCTCTCTCACCTATGTTGCAGAAGCCGGTTGGCCGGGTCAGGTTGGTATTCTGGCGCCAACTTTAGATCAGCCTGAGGTAGTTTCTCCGGCTATTCATATCTATACCGATCATCAGTTGCCCTGGGTCAAACTCAATGATGGATTACCAGGCAAAAGCAAGTTTTAAACAACGTCCCGAGATTTCAAGAAACGTTGTCTCCAAACGATAAGTAAACCACCGGAGATTATAAAAATGACGCCGGGAAAGAGTCTTTCAAATGGGGCTTCCGAGAAAAATACCCAACCGATAATAAAAGATACAGGAATGCCGAAGTACTCGAATGGAGACAGATTGCTGGGTGCAGTTAAACGATAGGCCGTCATAATACAGAAAACTGCGGCACCACCAGCGCTGCCCATAGCGATTAACCAGATCCAATCGGTTATGGACGCAATAGATTGATAGGATTGGGTTAGTAGCATAAACGATACTGAGCCTACGATTGCTCCCGCAGAAACATACAGGTTAACTAGCGCAGTTGGTGTCGATTTATCGAATAACGCGGCAGTTACGCTAATTGTTGCATACCCGAAAGCAGCCAGTAGCGGCAACACTGCATAGATATTAAACACCGCCGCCCCAGGATTCATGACCATCACTATGCCGGCGAAACCTATGAGTATCGCTAGCCATCTCCATAACCCGATATGATGCTTCAGAATGGGTATAGAAAGTGCTGTGATAAACAGAGGACCGGAGAATGCGATAGCGCTAGCGGTAGCAAATTCAAGTTTGGTCAGGGAAAAATAGAAAGTCAGTTGGGCAAATGTACCGATAAGCCCCCTTACTAACCCTAATCTCCATTGCCGTATTACTAGCTGTCTACCATCGCTAATCCAGTTGCCTGAAAATATTAGCAATAACACGCTTGGAATAACACCAAACAAGTTTCGGTAAACGGATAGTTGCGCAACGGGATAACGGGTGCCGAGGTGTTTGATGATGGCGGACATAACATCAAACAAGAATATGGCAAGCAACAAAAAGAATAGGGCACGACTGAGGTCAGACTGCTGATGGGTCACTCTTTATTCCCCTAATCTCGTGGTTAATGTCAGCCGCGGATTGTAACTGGTAACTTCAGAACTTATTGGGTTAGTCTGCCAGTAGGCAGAAGGTGGTTAGTTTAGTGCTGAAGAACTTATAGCGGCCGAGTGTAGTTCCGCTAATAAACCACACTCCACAACAAGTAGTTAACTACATAGTGGGGTGCTTTTTAGTCGGATAATTAATCGATCCTAGTCTTTTAATGTTAAGCCGTCGGGCTGCCCTTCATCCAAATTATCTAATACAGACTGCTCGGTAAATTCTAACTGTTCTGCTGAATTCCAGCGTGTAGTTTTAATTACCATAATCCATACCTCTAATTACTTAGCAATTTCTTTAGCCATAGGCCTCTGTACTTCATTGCCAAACAGGCGGCTGGCGTCCAGGCCACGCGTCATCCTAACTCGCTATGCTCTTATCAGCCTTGATACTCACCCGCTCCGTGGGTGCAGTGGCTTGGTCGCATAGATTATGGAGAGTTTATCTGCAGCAGTGAGAGTTATTACGCACCCGAGTGATGAATTAGAAAATACTGAATAATAGATATCGTTCGAGAAATATGACTTGATTAGATCGATGCTAGCAATTAGCGTACTAATGGCCAGAACAGAATGATTTAGCTTAATGCAATCGATGACAGGCGCTACAGGTGCCGATGAGTTTTCCAACACGCAGATAGTCTGGCGGGCGTTTTTGTAAATCAGTTTTTGCAGATTGCAAAGACGTCTGGAATTCATCGAGATGAGCGTTAAGCAAAAGATGGTTTGTATCAATGTTTCCTTCACCCAGAGAGTTAGTGACTGATAACATATTATTCAAGTGAGCTATTATCTTAAGTGTTGGTACGTAATTCAAGGTGCTTGAATCTAACAAGCGATCGATGGACGATAAACTAGTAGCCATATCGCCCATGGCGGATTGCAGCTCTTTGTCCGTTAGATAGATATATTCCGGTGGATATGTTGCACTTCTGATAACAGCACATGCATTTAGTAATAGTGCAAACATTGTGATTACTCCTGCTTTAAAAAAAATAGTCTTTAAATCTTTTTTGTTTGTCATTTGTTTTCCTAATTAGTTATTTTCTATTGAGCTAGCGCATTTCAAAATATTTCTCAATTGTCGATTTTTGCGGCTAAGTGAACCCAGACCATACAACAACAGAATACTTCTCACGATAATATAGTTTCTTGACTTGAATCAATTCAGACATTTTTAAATTAGCTAAAGTGTACCTAAGTTTCGTTATCAATAGATTTATTGCTTTGGAGTTTATATCATGAAACTGAAAAACCTGAAGCCTTGGAACTGGTTTAAAAAGGAGCAGAAAAATGAACTGAGTGACCCAGTCCAACCGTCCAAAGACCACTTTTCTTCGAACGAGTTATTTGGCAAGATTCGTCAGGATATGGACCAGATTTTCGAAACCAGACTGCGTGAATTCGGCTTGCAAGCCTCGATTAGACAACCGATCGATGTTGCGTTGCAAATGCTAAGTCCCAGTATCGATATTAAGGAGTCGCGCAAAAACTATGTTGTCAGTGTAGAGATGCCTGGGGTCGAGAAAGACCGTGTTAATGTTTCTATCGATGGTAATTTACTTACGATTGGCGGAGAAAAAATTCAGGAGTTGAAGCAAGACGATGAAGACTATCACCACATCGAGCGCTCGTTTGGTTCATTTCAGCGCATGCTTGATCTGCCTGATAACGCCAATACGGATCAACTTGACACCAGTTTCAAGAAGGGTATTTTAACCTTGAAGATTGGTAAACACAAAGAGCAAGCAAGTACAGGGCGCAACGTCGATATTCGGGATAATGAAGTTTTAGGAATTTGAATGTCCGACTTGTTTGTCAAAAATCTGGTCGAATTTCGGTGCTTAAATTCAGCGTCCCCAGTACAGGTAGTTGAAACTCATATTTTCTGGGTTCTAATTACCGACTCTCGAACAGTTACTATGAAAGATATAGAGCGCTTCGCGGAATTTAGTGGTGACAAATTATATGCACACATGGATGAAGAGTCGGCCATTGCCAATCCTTTCTTCGATGGCCGTGTTGTGCGTGGTTACTTCATAGTCTCAGCTGTTGCTGAATTGTTTGTACAGCCTAACTCCGGTGCTGTTTTGGCTAACTACGGATTGAAAAACCTGCGTTTTCTACAGCCATTTTATCCTGACGATTCCATGCGCGTACTGTTTACTTGCAAACAGAAAGTTAATCGGGAAACTGAGGAGTATGGTGAAGTTCGTTGGGACACCACTGTGCTAAATAAAAATGATGAAGTTGTTGCTCAGTATGGTGTGATAACACTTGTCGCTAACTAATAAAGTCAGGTAATAAGAGTCCTGGCAAATCAACTCGGCGACACTAATATCCCCATTATTCTATTTTTAGCTGCCTTTCGCGATGCAAGATATACAGACCACTACCAAGGATCAGACTACCGCCAACATAGACCCAGTAGTCTGGTAATTCGTTAAACAGGAAATAGCTATATGCGGTCGCCCAAATTAAAGTGGTATACGAAAAAGGTGATACCACCGAAATTGGCGCGGCACGAAGAGATTGAATGAGACAAAAGTGGCCGACACTACCGACCAATCCCATTAAAATAAACAACGGCCAATGCTCCATTAACGGCGCTATCCAATACAACGGTGCGAGCAAAGACATAACAATCGTACCGATCAAACCGGTATACAGTAGCGAAGTAATTGGGTCGTCGTAGTCTCGAACTTGTCGGGTCAGCAGTTGATAGAAGGCATGTGTTACTGTCGTTGCTACCAGGATCAAAATGGCCGGGTCGGTATCGATCACACCCGGTCGAACAATTATAATGGCACCGATAAAACCGATGATAACACCAGTCCACCGACGTATGCCGACCCGCTCCCCCAATATAGGAATAGCCAGTATGGTCACTACAATAGGGGTTAGAAACATAATTGTACTAGCAGTGGTTAGCTCAACTGTTCTTACTGCAGTAAAAAATAACCCATTAGTTAACAGCATCAAAATAGAGCGCCAGATTTGTAGGCCAGGTCGTCGACTTATAGCTTTCTGTTTAAGATTGGATCGCATCATAACTAGCGCCAATAACACAAAAAACATATGGAAAAAGAATCTGCCCCAGATCACCTGCATGACAGGATAAAATTGCATTAGATACTTTGCCACCGAGTCCAGACTAACAAAGAAGAACATCGTTAAAAGCATAAAACTAATGCCAACGGGAATATTATCTTTTTGCTTTGTCACTTAACTGGTCACGAAAAATTCGATGGGGTTAGCTTGATGAACAATTCTCGAAAGTTGCATCTGCTGAAGTCTCCGGTAAACCTGCCTTTCTTAAACCATCGATATAAATCTTTCGGTATGCAGGGTCTCTATGAGGAAAATTCTTTTCGAACAATTCAATGCTTGAATCAGGAAACAACAATAGCAACTGATTGATATATTCCTTCGCTTCGTCAAACCTGTCGAGATGTGCCAGCGCAGCTGCAGTAGTTCGTAACACAGGAAAATAGTCAGGTCCGCCAAGCATTGCTTTTTTACCCCATTGAATAGACTCGTCAAATCTGTAAAGACATAGATAGGACATGGCTAGCCCCATCTGCGGGCGATACACCAACGGATCTAGCGGGTTAAGCTCTATACTCTTATAAAATTTTTCCAAGGCTTTTTCACCCTCACCACTAAATAGCAACGCAAGGCCATATGCAACCCAGGCTTGGGCACCATTCGGATTCAACGAAATAGATTTTTCGAACTGCGGATAAAATTCTGAAAAATCCGACCCAAAGAATCCCGCAGCATATGCAGCTTGCCATAATACTTCAGGATCATCCGTAGCAGATTTTAGAGCCCCGCGCGCAAGTTCCAATGCCCAACCGGGTTCCAGAACATCACGATCAGTCCATTGCTGAGTCTGTCGAATCGTGCAACACCAGGCTGCAAAACTCTGTGCGCGATAATAGTTGGGATTAATCCGAAGTGCAGATTTTAAATACTTAAGCGCCTGGGTTGTGCCCTCCAGGGTTAACGTATGAAAATACGGCAAAGCACGTAAATAGTAATCATAGGCATCCGTAGTTTCCGGACGTTGAATTACCATCTTGTCAATTTCTGATTGTCGAATTTTAGGTTCAATTGTTGTCACTACATTACGGGTTATCTGATCTTGAAGATCAAATGTATTCTCAAGCTCGCCGTCATACTGAACCGACCAGATCTCCACTGCAGACGTTATGTCGGTTAGAGCTACCGAAATTCTGACCTGATTCCCGTATTTACGTACACTACCGGTCACCAGATAGCTCACCGATAACTTTTCACTGATTTCCTTTAAGTCGAAACCGGTACTATTAAAAATAAATGATGAGTTTCGAGCAATTACAGTAAACGCCTGCATTCTGGATAATCCATTTATTATCTCTTCAGACATTCCATCTGAGAAATAGTCCTGTTGGGGATCTCCGCTCAAGTTTCGAAATCGAAGAACCGCGATGGAAGGTCGGCCTGATTTTACAGAACTCAGATTTGAACTCTCCGGCATACCCGCTCTTCTAAGTCCGTCAATAGCCTCTGCTAGATAATCTTCGCTTAACATGAAACTGGAGTGCCTAAATTGCTCAATACTGTAACCCGGTTTTTTCTTCTGCAAATCCCTGATGGCACGAGATGCTTCATCGTGGAGTCCTTGAAAGCCTAATGCCGCAATCAATGCTAAATCGGCCCAATAAGTGGAATTGGACTGACGAACTGATTTCCTGGCCCAATACTCTCCCTCGTCGTAACGACCAAGACCTATAAGCGCACGCGCTTTTATATTATAGAATGTCCATAAGTGGGGATCGGCCGGGCTTAATTTAATGGCCGTTTCGACCGGACTTAATACTTCAGAATGTTTCCCCCAATAGTTATATACGCTGGCCAGGCCAAAATACGCGCGGCCAAAACTCGGATTCAATTCTATGGATTTTTCAAATGCAGCAACCGCCTCTTGGTATTCGCGTTGCATTGATAATATGTGACCCAGGGCAAAATAAGAGAATGAATCCCGACTATCGAAAGAAATCGCAGTCAGCGCATTTTCTCTAGCTTCAGATAAGTTAGATTGTTTACTAGAATCGTACCAAACTAACATCGTTTGGCCGTAAGCCAATCCCGCATAAGCTTGAGAAAAACCAGGATCATGGTCAAGCGCTTTTTTGAAGTAAGCTATGGCTTTCTCCAAATCAGACGTTTCAAACTTATAAAGGTGCCAGAATCCACGATGGAACTGACCCCATGCATCCAGGTTGTCCGGTTGTTTACGGGAAGCTGACAACTGCTCTGAATGATTAAGTTCAGGAATAATCGCAGATGCAATATTCGCAGCGATTTCATCTTGAAGTTCGAACATGTCGCTATAGACCCGATTATATTTATCGTTCCAGATCTGCGCACCACTGCTAGAATCAATGAGTGATGCGGTTACTCTAATTCGATCATCGGACTTTCTCACACTTCCATTAACGATGTAGCGAACGCCTAATTTTCCGGCAATACCAAGTACATCCAGATTAGGCGTATCCAGGCCTATAGTTGAAGCTCGGTCCAGCACAGTAAACAACCGATCATGAGAAAGATTGGCGACCAAATCCTCTGTGATTCCATCTGCAAGAAATTGTTGATGAGGGTCGCCACTCAAATGTTGGAAGGGTAAAACGGCAATTGAGCGCTGGTTTCCAGACAATCTCCATTTGTCCATTATTTGGTGCGACTTTGTTTCAGTTCGTCGTAAAAATTGATTGACCTCCCTGCAATAAACAGACCAGGCAGGTTCGTTTTCAAGTATCAGATGATTGTTACTCTCAAGCACCACTAATCGTGCACCCGGAATCATCATTGCCAGCTTTTCACCCTGGGTTAACGGCACAACCTCGTCACCCCTGCTATGCAATACCAAAGTTGGTACGGATACCTGGGACAACAATTCCGAGATATCAATATTCTCGTCTGCATAGCTTAGTTTAATCGCGTTCTCGGATGATGCAGTGACTTTTTGCAAATCGTTAAACCAGTTAATTTGCTCCTGACTCGCTCCAGGAATAAACATATTAGAAAAAAGTTGCCTGAATGCCGGATTTTCCTTGCCCCACCCTGTGGATATCATTACACGTAAGGCAGCCCATTTCTCAGAAAGTTCGCTCGATGCATGTACATTATTGCCCTGTGGATAACCGCCTAACAGAATGAGATGACTAACCTTCTCCGGATAACGTAGAGAATAGAGAATGGAAACAATACAACCCTGGGATATTCCTAATAATGCAAATTTGTCCAGTTTTGCAGCATTAACCACCGACTCAAGATCGGCAACAAACGCTTCTGTGGATATCTCATCAGTATCCCAATCTGATAAACCGTTACCCCGCTCATCATATCGGATCAATTTGTGACCCTGGGTAAGAAACTGGAAATGGTGTTTCCATACTGGGCTTACCCAGTCGTACTCCAGGTGATTGAGCCAATTCGCTGTTTTTACTAGTGCTGGGCCCTCACCCGCAATGGCATATGCAATCTTGGTTCCATCCGCTGTCGTACAGTAATCTATAATTTGCTCTGGATTGGTACTATCACCAGAAGCCTTTGTATTATCTATTGCAATTACCTGGTTTCGCCTGATTGATTCATACAAAGCAGTCGTTTCTGTTGCTGGCTTAATCCCCAGTTCGCGCTCCCATACAGCATTATATTCATCATACTGTTTAATCGCCGCTTCCCTTCGACCCAACCGTGCATACAGCGTCATTAATGTTCGGTGGGTTTTTTCATGAAGCACATCGAGATTCAGCAATCTTTGGCAATAAACGATGCCTTTTTCGGCATCCCCTGCTAACACTGACTGTTCAATTAGTTGGGACAACAACTGAATGGCAAGTTCATGGAGATGACGTCTCTCGGACAAAAGCCAATCTTCGAATTCATTTTCTCTAAGACTAAAGCCATCCAGTAACTGGCCACTGTATAATTGCTCAGCTTCACAACAAGTGTCAAAATCTCCTGACTGTGCTAGTTCGATGAATTTCAAAACATCCAGTTGGACATACGGTAAAGACAGAAAAATATTATCCGCGTCACCGCCAATTATCTCTGCATCATTACCCATCACTTTTCTGATACTAGATAAGGTTTGGCGTAGGCTGGCTCTAGCCTGCTCCTCTGCGCTACGACTCCAGAACATATTGGCAAGATGCTCTCTAGACCGTATACCATCTCTTGATAAAGCCAGATACACTATCAACGCCCTGGCCTTTTTTGTGGGTATTGCAGAATCACTATTTTCGAGATGTATATCGCAGCCACCCAGGGCTTTTATGATGAGTTTCTTCATAATTGCGAACTATTACACATTTTTTACGCTACCACCCGGCGTTCTTGACGGTTGTTTGACAGCCCTGGTCGAAACTTGTTCCAAAGTCAGGACAATCCTGGCACGAGATTCGAAACCTACCCAGGAACTAATCATGTCTGAACCAAAAATAGTAATGCCATCCTCATTTAGCCGATTCGCTATTTCCAAACATGCTACTGCCAAACAGAAACTGCAGGATATATCCAGCGTGAACGACTCATCTGGCAACAATGGGGATTTGTCAGCAAACTTTTCTCATGATCTCGACATCTGGGTACGAAGAGCTATGGGATCGAATGGTTTTGGCGGATAGGTAAGTACTGAACTCAAACCAATAAAAAGGGCATCCGTCGATGCCCTTTTTGTAACTCGTAGAGGAATTTAATGCACTGCTTGTACCAAGGGTGCTAGCGCATCACCTATTCTCGCGCCCTGGCGCTCACTTATCATGCTACCCAATACTTTCTGAAACCGCGGATGAGTTGCACCCGAAACAATGTATTGCCAACGATATGCTTTTAACAAACCATTCCTAACCTGTTGGATCTGGGAGTTATCAAGCTCACGTTCTGTAATTTCAGAAAAGTATTCAGCATCAGCAACAGACTGATCTTGAAGAATCCCATCGACAGCCACAACCAATGCAATCAAATCCTCGACGCCTTGATCGCGCCCAGCTTCATCCAGCTTTTGATCTTCACGTTTCCATTCTAATTCATCGACAATGGCATGCTGCGACTCTTCTTTCCAGTGATAAAGAAACACATCTTTATAAAGTTCGGAAACATTGGCATCAGGCTCAATGCTTTGCTTATAGTGCTCCTGTGTAAATAACTCAATGTGGCATGTTAATGCCAGCACTGACCAGGTAGATTTACTCAAAACAGCTGACGCAACCTCATCGGCATTGGCTACAAATCTGTATCCCTTCGGCATAATTTCTTCACACATCGAATCGATTCTGCGAAACAATTCCTGATGTTTTAGTTCTTCATCCGTAAACCTTACCAGCGACTCCAGAGCAACCTGATCTCCCAGCCAGTGATCCTTACT